>JAUIAC010000197.1 GCA_030425545.1 bacterium
GCAACTGGACCGGGATGGCCAACGAGGACTTCAAGCCCATCAGCCAGATGATCTTCGACTTCAAAGACTTCGCGATCATCCCCGAGCGCCTGCACCAGGGGCTGCTGGAGCAGCTGGCCGTCGCGCGCGGGGTCCGGGAGCGCATCGGCGAGCTGGCGACGGGCATCGACAAGCAGCTGGACGCCGCCAGTCGCGCCAAGCTGGGGCTGACGGGCGCGCTCGCGCTGAAGGTCGACCCTGCGCGGCAGCACTACACGGGCGACAGCCAGGGCGGCATCTACGGCGCGACCTACGTGGCCCTGTCGCAAGAGGTCACGCGGGCCGTGCTCGGGGTGCCCGGGCAGAACTACTCGCTCTTGCTGCGCCGCTCGGTCGACTTCGTCCCCTACTTCTTGATCATGCGCGCCCGCTACCAGGGCGTCATCGACCGCGCGGTGATGCTCCAGATCGGCCAGGTGCTCTGGGACCAGGTCGACCCCGTGAGCTACTACCACCACATGAGCGCCGACCCGCTGCCCGACACCCCGAAGCACGCCGTGATCCTGGGCTCGGCGAAGGGAGACTGGCAGGTGGCGCTGCTCACCAATGAGATCACGTCTGGCACGCCGGAGCTTGGCATTCCGGTGATGCAGGGCTACGGCAAGGCGCTGTGGAATCAGCCACCGCAGGCCTATCCACACGCGGGATCGGGGCTGGTCAACTGGGACTACGGCAACCCCTGGCCCAAGCCGGGCCCCAAGCCACCCAACGACAGCTTGGGCGACCCGCACGGCAAGCCGCGCAAGGACCCCCGCTACATCCAGCAGATGCTGCACTTCTTCAAGACCGGCGTGATCATCGACGTGTGCGGGGGCAAACCTTGCACCAAGCCGGCGGGCACCTAGGTGGACGCGACGGCGATCCCACGTGGGGACGTGCTCAAGACGCGGGCGCTCGTGGTCGCGACCGCCGTCGCCGCGCCGGCTGCGCTGGCGCTGGAGACCGGGGCCCGCCTGGCGCTCGTCCCCCCAGAGTTCGGCGAGGTCCGCGCCCTGCTCCGCCCAGCGCTGAGCGTCGCAGCCTGGCTGCTCGTGGGGGTCAGCGCGCTCACGGTCCTGGCTGGGCTGATGCTGCACCGCCGCCTGGTCGAGCGCGCGCTGAACAAGCACGAGGCGCCCACACCACGACAGGTCAACGAGGCCCACACGGGGGCCTTTCTCATCAGCGCGTCGGTGCCACAGGTCCCGACCTTGTTGTCGACGCTGACGTTTACGTTTGGGGCAGCGTTCCTGCCTGTGGGGCTGGGGCTGGCGGTGTCGTCGTTGGGCGTCGTCATCCTGGGCGCGAAGGTGTGGCGGGTGCGCATCGAGAGAGGCGAGGCATGACGAGCGAGGGTCGGTCGACCACAACACCACGGGCTGGGTCGCGGCGGCGGCTCGGGCGCACGGGCCAGGCGGCCCTGGTGCTCGGCGCGACGCTGCTGCTGGGCGTCGCCTGCGGCGGCGAGCCAGAGCCCGAGAAGACGCTGTGCAGCGGTGAGCTGGCGGGCAAGTTCGCGGCCCAGCTCGGCGGGACCGAAGACGAGGTCGCCTTCGGGCTGGCCGTGGCGGCCGACGGCGGCTTCGTGCTCGCGGGGCGCAGTGACTCGCTCCCGGGCGGCCCCAACCGGGGCTGGCTCGCGCGCGCCGACGCGTTTGGTCGCTTCCTGTGGGGGCTCGACCTGGGCGCCACAGCGGGCGGCGCCGACGTGGCGGCCCTGCCGGGGGGCGACTGGGTGGTCGCGCACGGCGCTCTGCAGCTCGCGCGCGTCGACGACCAGGGGAAGGTGGTCTGGCAGCACGGCTTCGACGACATCGGCACCAAGGCCCACGAGGCTTTCGCCCTGGCGACCCTGAAGTCGGGGGCCA
This sequence comes from bacterium, assembly GCA_030425545.1. GTDB lineage: Bacteria > Myxococcota_A > UBA9042 > UBA9042 > UBA9042 > UBA9042. The sequence continues at coordinate 1,887 of JAUIAC010000197.1, forward strand.
CCCTGGTCGCCGGCACCAAGTACGTGGCGGAGGGCGCGACCACGGCCTCGCGCGAGGCGGTGCTGCTCAAGGTCGCCGACAACGGCGAGAAGCTCTGGCACCAGACCTACGCCAAAGACGCCCTGACGCAGCCCCAGGACGTGGTGGCGCTCTCCAAGGGCGTCCTCCTCGCGGGCTGGACCGAGGGCAAGGTCGGCGCGACCGGGCGGGACGCGTGGGTCGCCCGCACCGACAGCGACGGCAACACCACGTGGAGCGAGCGGTTCGGCGGCCAGTTCGACGAGGAGGCCCGAGCGGCGGTGCCCATGGGCGACGGCGCCTTCCTGATCGCCGGCATGACCCGCTCATACGGCGCGGGGAACAGCGACCTGTGGCTGCTGAAGGTGTCGGGCGCAGGCAAGGAGGTCTGGCACAAGCCCTACGGCGGAGACGACTCGGACGAGGGCTTCGGCCTGGCGCGGGCGGGCGCCCACTTCATCGTCACGGGCCGCCGCAACAGCCTCGGGCTCGGACCTGGGGGCCTGTGGCTGCTCGAGGTGGACGCCGAGGGCGCGCCGGTGTGGCAGCAGACCTACGGCGCCGCTTGGAAGAGCCAGGGCTACGCCGTGCAGGCGCTGCCGGACGGCTACGTCGTCGCGGGCGCCACGACCCGCAAGAGCAAGGGCGGCAACGACTTCTGGCTGGTGCGCGCCGACCGGGAGGGCCAGCACAAGTGCCCGGGCGCCCTCTGCTTTGGCGACGACGACCTCAGCTGCGGCGCGCTGACCTGCGACGCCGAGGCCGACCCGCCGGTGTGCGCCGAGCCCAAGTCGTGACCCGCGGGCCCAGCGCGGCGCTTGCCCGACGGCGGCGACCGACACCTCGCGGGGCGCTCCGTAGCGGAGGTCACTGACCATGCCCGTCGTGCTCCTGTTGCTCTCGGTCGTCGCCGCAGCTGTGCCCATGACCGCCTTCGTCGTCGCGGTGTGGTGGCTGGACCGCTACGAGCGCGAGCCCCCGCTGCTGGTGCTGGGCGTCTTCGGCTGGGGTGCGGTGGGGGCGGTCGTGCTGGCGCTGATTGGCTCGGGCGTGCTGGGCCTGCCGGTGTCGCTGCTCCCCGACAGCGCGGGCGCCCTGCTGGGCCCTGTGGTCATCGCGCCGCTGGTGGAGGAGCCCGCCAAGGCGCTGGTGCTGCTGCTGCTGCTGCTGCAGGGCAAGCACTTCGACGGCGCGACCGACGGCTTCGTCTACGGCGCCGCCGCGGGCCTGGGCTTCGGCATGACCGAGAACTTCCTCTACTTCACCGGGCCAGCGATCAGCGGCGACGTGGGCGGCTGGATCGGGCTGGTCCTGCTGCGCACGGGCTTCTCCGCGGTGATGCACGCCATGTGCACGTCCACGGTCGGCGCTTGCTTGGGTGCCGCGCGCTTCCGCGGTGGCGCGCGCCTGGGCGCCGCGGGCGCCGTGGGCCTGGCCCTGGCCATGGCCATGCACGCGACGTGGAACGGCCTGATCAGCTTCGACCCCGTCGTCGACGCGGGCGGCGCGCTCGCTGGCCTGGACCTGCTCTTGCTGATGGCGGGGTTCGTGGTGGTCATGCTCACCTTTCAGATCGCCGTCCTGCTCGAGAGCGCCCGCATTCGGCGGGAGCTGCTGGCGGAGGTGGCGCTGGGCACGCTCTCGCACGAGGTCGCGGTCACGCTCTCGTCGTGGACCGCCCGCACCTTTCGACGGTGGGCCCCCGTGGGCGTGCGTCAGGACGTGTACACCGCCGTCGCCATGAAGCTGGCCTTGCGCCGCCACCAGGCCGCGCTGCTGGCCCGGCGGGGCAAGGACGACGGCTACGCGGCGGAGGTCACCTCGCTGCGTGCCCGGTTGATCGGGCTCTGGGCCAGCGCCGAGGTCCACCGCGGCTGAACCAACGCGCTGGGGACCCGACCCGCGCAGGTGGCGCGGCCCCGGCGGCCCGGGCCAGGGTGGCCGCGACACCGCGCCGTGGCACGGGGACCCCGGTCCCGGGCGCGCGCGCGCCGCTGCGGCATGCACGCGCTCACGTGTCCAAGCTATGCTCCGCGCCCCCAATCTGCGCCGCTCTGGCCTGCCTGGTGAACCTGACTGTGCTCAAGCGCGCGTTCCACCTGCCTTGGGTCCAACGGCTCCACGCCTGGAGACAGACTCGCATGCCCCATGTCGTCACCCGTCCCAGCGAGCCCTTCACCGTGGCCGGCGGCGCGCTCGTCGTCCATCAGGTCCCGCTCGGCCACGACAACCTCGGCTGGCTGCTTCAATGTCCGACCTCGGGCCGCTGCGCCGTGGTCGACGGTCCCAACGCTGCGCCCTACCTTGAGCGCATCGACGCGGAAGGTTGGGAGCTGTGTGTCGTGCTCAACACGCACACCCACGGCGATCACATCGGGGTCAACCGAGCGCTGGCCCGGGCCGGCCGGCTCGACGGCGTGCGCGTCATTGGCGCCGCCTCGCACGCAGCGGAGCTCCCTGGCCTGACCGAGCCCGTGTCCGACGGCGACGTGGTGCGCGTGGGCGACGCCGCGTTCGACGTGTGGCTCACCGAGGGCCACCTCGACGGCCACCTGAGCTTCGTCACGGACGGTGCCGTGTTCTGCGGCGACACCCTCTTCGCCGGCGGCTGCGGCTACCTCTTCGACGGGCCGCCGGCGACCATGCACGCCAGTCTGCAGCGTCTCGCGTCACTCCCGGGCTCCACCCGTGTCTGCTGTGCGCACGAATACACCAGTGACAACCTGCGCTTTGCCCACATGGTAGAGCCGACTAACGATCGGTTGAGGCAACGTATTGACGCTGTAAGAGAGCTGCGCGCGGTCGGGGCGTCGACCGTGCCGTCGACCATCGCCGAGGAGCGGGCCACCAACCCCTTCCTCCGCGGTCACGTCGCTGCCCTTCAGTCACGCGTTTACGAGCTGATGAAGAAAACTGACACGACCGTCACGCAACAAGGTGACGCGGACATGTTTCATATGATACGCATGCTGAAGGACAGCAAGCTGCACAAAGACTTGCCGGACATTTTTGGTGTGAGAAACCCCGTGACTCCCCGTTGACGGGAGTCGTAGACGATCTTTATCGTCTCCCCATCCTGACGGAGCTGAAGCTGCCCCCCGGAAGTCGTCCCGGCATGACGCGACCCTGCCCCGAACCTGGGTCGTCGCCACATCCAGCCGAGACACAGCGATTGTCAGGCAACCAGAGGAAAGACAGATGGCTGACAACAAAGGTAGGCGTGGAAAGGGCCGTTCCGCGCGACGTGGACGCGGGCGGCGACGCCTCGCAGAAGCAGGGAGCGGCGCGCAGTACGACGTCGGCGAGCTCCCCAACCTGGATCTCATGGCGAGCCTCGACCGCGTGGCCAAGATGTTGGCGCGGCTGGTGGGCGAGGTCGCTCGAGCCCACGGCGCCACCACGTCACAGCTCCAGGTGGTCGCCGCGCTGGCGCGGACGCCCGACGGGCTCACCGCCAAGCACCTCGCGGCCGCGCTGGCGATTCGCCCGGGGTCGTTGACCGGGATGCTCGACACGCTCGAGGAGCGCAACATCCTCCAGCGCGAGCGGGTGAAGGGCGACGCGCGGCAGCAGCGCATCGTGCTGCTCGAGGGCGCGCAGCCGCTCGTGGACGCCTTGGCCGAGGTCGAGCGACGCATCGACGAGCTCTTCGCCTCCATCGGCGACGGGACCCGTGATCAGCTGGCGATCCTGTCCGACCGGACGGAGGGCTTCCTGCGCAAAGACACGCGGCTGCCCATGCCGGCCGTCCTGCGCATCACCTCTCCGGTGAAGGTCAACCGGTCTCGGCTCCGCGACCTGGACGCCAAGCGACGCGCGGAGGCCGCCAGCGCGGCACCGCAGCCCAAGTTCGACGAGACCGACGCCAAGGGCCGCCGCGGCGTGCTCGGGATCTCGTCGCGTGTGCTGAGCGCGGTCGACGCGGTGCGCAAGCGCCGCGACGACTGAGGTCCCGACGCGGCCGAACTGGGTCGGTGTGGTCTGCCGACGCGAACGCAGGCGCGCGCCACGGCGCGTGGAGGTCTCTGTGCCTGAGCCTGGACTCGCCGCGCGCCCAACGCGGTCCGCAACGCGACCCCTGGGACGTGGGTCTGCCGCGCACGTCCGTGCGCCGCGCGGACCCTCGCCCTGGCGACGCCGCCTTGCGTTGGTGGCTGCGCTGGCCGGCTTCGTCGTGCCCGCGCGCGCAGCCCAAGCGGCCCGCGGCGTGGCGCCTCCAGCCGAGGCGAACACAGCGGTCGCGCCAGCTTCCGAGCGGGCTCCCGCGGACCCGACGGATGCGCCCGCCAAGCCTCCGGCGTCCCGCGGCGCGACCAGCGGCCCGGTGCGCGATGCGGCCGCCAAGCCCCAGACGTCGCGTGCGCCCCGGTCCCGCGCGCCACGCTCGTTCCGTGTCGGCAAGGCCAAGGCGTCCATGCGGCGCGGCTTCCCCTGGTGGCGCCTCGGATTGGGCCTCGCCAGCGGCCTGAGCGCGGCCACCAGTGAGACCACCAGCGCGCGGATCGGCTGGGTCACCCTGGGCTGCGGGCTGGTGTCGTGGGGCGTGTGGGATCTGGTGGCCGGCCGGTCCGAGTCCACGGTCCGACTCACCCCGGTCATCGGTCGACAGCGTGTGGGCCTGGCGCTGTCTGGGGGGCTGTGACCGATGCGACTCGACCGCTACCTCAGCATGGCCGCTGGGCTGCCACGGCGGCAGGCCAGCACGGCGGTCCGGGTCGGGCGCGTGTGGGTCAACGGCGTCCGCGAGACCAACCCCCGGCACCAGGTGGCCGCCACAACGGACACCGTCTCGTTCGACGGCGAGCCGCTGGGCCGCCCCGGCCACACGACGCTGATGATGCACAAGCCGGCAGGCTGCATCAGCGCGACGCGGAGCCGCACCCACGAGACCGTGCTCGACCATGTCCCGCCCGCGCTGACGCGACGCAAGCTGTCGCCCGTCGGCCGCCTCGACAAGGACACCACGGGGCTCTTGCTGCTCACCACCGACGGCGGTCTCAGCCATCGTGTGACGCACCCACGACGCAAGGTCGACAAGGCCTACGTCGCGACGCTGCGCGCGCCCCTCGAGCCGGACGCGGCGGCCCGCTTCGCCGGCGGGATCACGCTGGCGGACGGCACACGCTGCAAGCCCGCCACGCTCGAGCAAGTCGACGACGAGAGGGTGCGCGTGGTGCTGACCGAAGGCCGCTTTCACCAGGTCAAGCGCATGCTCGGCGCTGTGGGTGGCCACGTGACCGCGCTCCACCGCGAGCGGGTGGGCCCGCTCGAACTCGACCCAGGGCTGGCGCCGGGCGAAGTGCGCCCTCTGACCGCGGCCGAGCTGGAGCTCTTGCACGCCGCGCTGGAGGGCACCGCGCGCTCCGTGGAGCTCCCGCCGGTCCCCGGGCCCTTCGACGTGCAGGCGGGCGACAGCCAGGACGCCCTGGAGCGTGTGCCGGGCTGAGCGCGGGCGGCGGGGACAGCCACAGGGGCGCTGCGTCGTCTCCGCCGCCCGGCTCGCCCGCCGGGCCTCAGCTCAGGCCTGGATCTCGATGCGACGCGGCTGAGCCTCGGGCTTCTTCGCCAGGGTCAGGGTCAACACACCGTCCGCGGCGCGGGCGACGATGCCGTCGGCGTCGACGTCCTTGGGGAGGCGGAAGGCGCGCTCGAAGCTGCCGAAGCGACGCTCGACGCGGTGGGAGCTGCCCTCGCCGTGCTCTGGCCGGGGCCGCTCGCCGCGCACCATGAGCACCCCGTCCACGACCTCGATGGACACGGCGTCACGCTGCACGCCGGGGAGGTCGAGGTCGATGCGATAGCTCTCCTCGAGCTCGTGCACGTCGACCGCGGGGGTGAAGGTGACCCGCTGCTCCCGGGCGCTGGTCCGAGGCTGGGCGTCGAAGAGGCGCTCCATGTGCGCCTGCAGGTGGTTGAAGTCGCTCCAAGGGTTGCTGATGCGTACGTGTGCCATGTGTGCCTCCAAGTGTGAGCGCTCTTCGCTCCCGCGGCGGAGTCCGCCCGCCGCTTGCAAGCCCACTGAAATCGACAAATCGCCGCTGTCAAGGCGGAAACATTTTTATTTTCAGCATGTTCCATCACTTCAGCGGCGCATCCAAACACGAAAATCCGGGACGCGCGGCTGTCAAGGGGCCTGCGCGCGGAGACGGGCAGAGAGCGCGTGAGGTCCCAGGCACAGCGGCCTGCTCCGAGCCTTGTGACGAAAAAGTCGGCGGCGCGCGTCGGAAGAGAGGGGGGCTACACCGCCCTGCCCTGGAGCGTGGACGGTCCGCGCTTCGACTCGTCCCCCGGCTCAAGCCTCGGAGTTCGCCTTGCAAGCCCTGCCCCCGTCCCCCCATATTTCGGCCAGCGCGCCGACCTCGGCGCGCCACGCCTTCGCTCCAGGAGCCCCGGTGCAGCAGCCTGTGATCCCAGCCTCCACGACCCCCGATCCGATGCTGCAGATGCTGAAGGACCGCTTTGGTCACAGCGCGTTTCGCAAGCACCAGCGGGAGGTCTGCGAGGCGGTCGTCGCTGGCGAAGACTGCCTGCTGGTGATGCCGACAGGCGGCGGCAAGTCGCTGTGCTACCAGCTCCCGGGGTTGATGCGCGCCGGCGGAACCTTGGTGATCTCGCCGCTCATCGCGCTGATGGAAGACCAGGTCAGCAAGCTGGTGGCCTCCGGCATCCGCGCGGACCGGATCCACAGCGGGCGATCACGCGACGCGCAGCGGGCCACGTTCCGCGCCTGGCTCGCCGGGGACCTGGACTTCCTGCTGATCGCGCCGGAGCGGCTGCGCGTCCCGGGCTTTGCCGAGCGGCTGGGGCGTGACCCGCCGGGGTTGATCGCGGTCGACGAGGCCCACTGCATCTCGATGTGGGGCCACGACTTTCGCCCCGACTACCGGCTGCTGGGCGAGCGCCTGCCCCTGGTGCGGGGCACGGGGCCGGATCGCCCGCCGGTCATCGCGATGACGGCGACCGCGACCGTGAAGGTCCAGGGCGACATCCTGCGTCAGCTCGGCATGCCAGAGGCGCGCGCCTGTATCCACGGGTTTGCGCGCGACAACCTGGCGGTCGAGGTGGTGGAATGCTCCAAGAGCGACCGGGCGGACCGCGTCGCCAGGCTGCTCCAGGACCCGGCGGCGCGCCCCGCCATCGTCTATGCCCTGAGCCGCCGTGAGGTGGAGTCCATCGCGACGCTGCTCGCCGACGAGCACGAGCTGCCGGCCGAGCCCTATCACGCTGGGCTGGACAACAACCGCCGCAACGACGTGCAGGAGCGCTTCCTGGCCGGGGAGCTGGACGTCGTCGTCGCCACCGTGGCTTTTGGCATGGGGGTCGACAAGGCGGACATTCGCACCGTGGTCCACGTGGGCATGCCCGCCACCATCGAGGGCTACTACCAGGAGATCGGGCGCGCCGGGCGCGACGGTGCGCCGTCGAGGGCGATCACGCTCTACAGCTGGGCCGACCGCAAGCTCCACGAGTTCCTCCGCGATCGCTCGTATCCGCCGCTGGGGGCGCTCGAGCGGACCCTGCGCGCGGTGCCCCCCTACCCCGTCCCGGCGTCCGAGGTGCTGCCCCACGTGGGCATCGAACCGGAGCTCGCGTCGGCGGCGCTCGACAAGCTGCGCATCCAGGGCGCGGTGGACCTGACGCCGCACGACGAGGTGGTCCGGCTGCCAGACGCCGACGGCCAAGCCTGGCGTACGCACTATCAACAACAGCTCGGCTGGCGCATCGCCCAGCTGGACCAGGCCTTCGAGTACGCCACGCAGGGCGGCTGTCGCATGGAGCGGCTGGTGCGCTACTTCGGCGACCGCGAGGGCGTTCGGCCCTGCGGCCACTGCGACACCTGCGACCCCGACGCCTGCACGGCGCGCACGTTTCGCGGCGCCAGCGAGGGCGAGCGCCAGATCTTGGAGGCGATCGTCGAACGCCTGGCGGACCGTGGCTGGCAGAGCGCCGGGCGCGTGCACAAGGACGCGGTGGGCGAAGCGCGGGCGGACCGGCGCACCTTCGACGCCCTGGTCGACGGGTTGGTGCGCGCGGGCATCGCCCACACGCGGACGTCGAGCTTCGACAAAGACGGGCGCACGATCACCTACCGCGAGGTGTGTTTGGAGCGCGGCAGCTGGCCCCGCGGGGGCACGTGGCTGGAGACCGTGCAGCTCGACGACGACGCGATGCGCCCCAAGCGGACCCGCCGCAAGAAGCGCGCGACCGCCGCGCGGACGCCGACCAAGTCCAGCGGCAAGGCGCGGACGGCGGTGACGCTCGACGCGCCGCAGGCCGACACCGCGCTGGTGGACGAGCTCCGGG
>JAUIAC010000198.1 GCA_030425545.1 bacterium
GGTGGTGACTTCACCGTTGGTGACTGTGAGGAGGTCGTCCGGTTGGTGGAGGAGCTCGGCGCGCTGCCGCTCCCCGGGCTTCCTTTGTCTGGCATGGGATCAGGTGGTGGTCGAAAACTCGGCTTGATGAGCGGTCGGCTTGTTCATCCCGGTGCGGTTATTGGGGACCGCGTACAACCGACGCCCGCGGTGCCATGCCCGCTCGTGGCGTCGCAAGAGGCCAAACAAGCGCCGTCCCGTCGACTACCATCCGCTGATCGCAGCGGGCTTCGGCATCGACACCCTGATCAACTACCTCGAGGGCTACACGGTCGACGCCCAGCACACGGGCATGCACCAGGCCTTCGTCGAGAAGCTCAGGGGTCTTCGCGCTCCGATGGACTACCTGGGGGCCCGCGCGCGCGGCATGCAGATCGGCTCAGGCGCCATGGAGTCGCTCCATCGCACTGGAAGCCAACTCCGGCTGAAGCTGCCGGGGGCGCGATGGCGACCTGAAGTCGCGCAGGCGCTGTTGAACCTGCGGTGCCTCGGCTTGGCCGGAAGGTGGGCCGAGTTCTGGGCGGATGATGACCTTCCTCAGCTGCTCAACACTGCGCTGGGCGAGCATCAACCGAAGGTGCGGAGGGCGGCGTGACCGGGTTGTGGAGCACACAATAACGCAGCGACAGTCGGCTTCCGCCAGCGGACCGCCGCGCGACGACCCATCAGTCCTGCATCGGCTCGCGTAACAGCACCGGGGCGGGACTAGGGATCCTACAGAACTTGCGTGATCTCCAATAATGACGACAACTCCCGACCGCCACAGCCTCCGTGGCGCTGGGAGCCTCTCATGCTGCACGACACCACCTCGCAATGGACCAGCGACCTCTGCACGCGGCTGGAGTATGCCGCGGCGCTGGGCGATAAACGCCTCACGCGTCGAGCACAGGCGCTTGGCTTGGCGTTGTCCCGGAAGCCGGAGTTGTCGTTGCCGAAGCTGCTGACCGACGAGGCCGAGCTCGAGGCGGCCTACCGCTTGATCCGTAACGACCGGTGTCACTGGCGTGAACTCCTGGCGCCGCACATCGCCAGGACGGTCGAGCGTGCCGCAGACTACGACACGGTGCTCGTTGCTCACGACACGACGACCCTGGCCTTCCGCCGCTACTGGCCGGACAAGACCCGTGGTCAGATGGCCAAGTTGACCAGCCGCACACAGGGGCTGCTCTTCCACGCTGGCCTGGCCATCAGCGGTGGGGCATCGGCCATGCCGTTGGGCCTGCTGCACGCCCAGCCTTTCGTGCACGGCAAGCAGCTCGACGATGACGACGACGACAGCCAAGCCTTCTGGGAGGAGGAAGGCGGCCTGTACGAAAACGAGATGCGACGGTGGTTCTGCGGCGTGGGCGATGTCGACGACACGCTCAGGGCGAGCGGAGTGTCGCCGGTCCATGTCATGGACAGCGAGACGGACAGCTACGGCTTGTTGTCGTGGCTGCAGGCCAACGGAATGCGCTTCGTGGTCCGCGGAACCGCCCAGCGCAGGCTCGAGCCCACGACTGGCCTGCGCGAAGTCGGCCAGATTCGAGCTGAGCTCGGCGAGCGGTTTCCGCTTCGCAGCGGCAAGAGAGCCAAGCGGCACCCGACTCGCGCAGCCCGAGTGGCCCAGCTCACGGTTCGCGCGGGCGAGGTCACGCTCAGCGGCCCGAAGTCGGAGTCGCAGGCGAGCTGGTCGCCGTTTGGCTTCGCCTCGCAGCCTGACACGCTGACTCTCAACCTCGTCGAGGTCGTCGAGCTCGAGCCACCCAACGGCGCCACCCCGGTCCGCTGGATTCTTCTGACGACCGAACCCATCGAGGACGACGACCAGGTGCTTCAGGTGGTGACCTGGTACCGACGGCGTTGGCTCGTTGAAGAGTATTTCAAGGCGCTTAAGAGCGGCTGCCGCATCGAGGAGCGGCAGATGGAGTGTGCCGCGAACATGCTGCGCATCCTGGCGCTGCTGCTGCCCGCGGCGTGGCGTCTGCTGCTGCTGAGAACCGTCGCGCGTGACTCGCCTGAGTTGCGGTGGTCGATGCTGCTGACGCCTCTGGAGTTCCGACTGTTGCGGCGACGGCTGCCGAAGGCTGGCCTTTCGGAAGAGGCGACCGTGCAGCAGTGCTTGACCGCCATCGCCAAGCTCGGCGGCCATCTGAAACGCAACGGCAGACCGGGCTGGCAGTCCCTGCAGACGGGATGGCGACAACTACAAGACCTCGCGCTGGGGGTTCGGCTGGTGAGCAAAGATGCGATCAATCCTTAGTCCTACACACCCCCGAGCCAGACCGTGAGCCATGCAGACCGCTGGCGTCGATTCGCGAAAGTCTGGGCGCCTTCCGGCAAGCTTCGGCTACTTGGAGAGAGATATACACGCGAAGCGCTCACGCCCAAATACCTAGCAGAGTACAACGGAGAGCACTGGGACGTCGGATTTCGATTCGAAATCTCGAACCCATCGCATGGTCCCGAACAAGAACTCACTGCGCGAGTGGGTTCTTTCAATCACCCGGATGTCAACTCAAGCTTCGTGGATGCCTTGAGGACCTATGGCGGTGGCCTCAAGCGTACCCTGGCCTTTGCAGTGACCATCGAACACGCGGACGATCTGGTCAGTGCAGCAACGAGCGCGAACCTATCGTGTGAGGTCCGCGCGTTTCACTCGAGGCTCTCTGCTCGCACGCGCGCTGAGAACCTACAGTGGTTCCGGGCCCCGCTGGCGTCCGGTGAGCCTGGTCGCGTGCTCACAAGCGTGTTGATGTTGACCGAGGGCATCGACGTCCCGGCCATCGACAGTCTGTTCATGATTCGGCCGACCTTTAGCCGAGCGCTCTACCATCAGATGCTTGGCCGCGGAGCAAGGGGCTCGAGCGTTTCGGGAGGTAGTGGACACTGCTTCGTCCTCGACTTCACGTATCAATTCGTGTCGCCAAGCGGTGCAATCGAGGCCTGCTCTCTCGGCAGCGCAAACTCGGAGCCGACCGCCGTCGGCGGGGTGGTGGAGGACGAGTCAGAAAACGAGACTGAAGGCATCGAGAGGGTCGTCGCTCGACACAAGTCCTCCCGGTCTGTCGACGTCAGCGAAACCCGCAAGAGTTCGGCCGACCCGTTTCAGCCGCACACGCCCCCAAGAGGCTGGGTGGCGTTGCTCCACCACTTGCCTTTGCCGGCAACCAGCGTCGACATACTGAGAGCCTCGACGCTTAGGGGGTTCTTCGAAGACGACGAGGCGATCGCAGCGATTGAGGCAATTTCCGGCGTTTCGTCCAGCGAGCTTCGGACACGCCTCAAGAGCACGGCAAGCACGCTAAACAAGCGCTTGGACAACGCGCTGAGAGAGGCAGAACTCCCAGATACCGCGGAGCGATTCATGAGGGCTTTTGACAGCGCCCGCTATATCCCAAAAACCTCCTGCTCTCGCGCGATCGGAGAAAAGGACATTGCGAAGCCAGTGGCCGTCTGTTTGAACAAGAGAAAGCGTGAAGTGAAGGAGATGATTAAGAGCGTCCACGGCCTCACTCAGCTGAAGACCGTGTGGCCGGAGCTCGAAGACTCGGACGTCTTCTGGCGCTTGGTTGTCGCTGTCGAGCGACGTCAGAATGGTTGAATCGGCTCGCAGATGAAGGCTGCAGAGTGGTCGCATCAGCTCCGCCTGCACGCCTACTGACGCGCGCCGACAACTGCCAATGGAAGCTCCCGATGCCGCGCCTCGAATCCAAAACCGTCCCCCAAGCGAACCGCGTCCTGCGGTTGAGGGAACTCGTACAAGCCGTTCAGGCCGGCACACCAACTGGCCTCAACCGTCGCGACGAGTCGTACTACCGGCGGGCCGCTTGCATCCTCGGGCTGCTCGACGAGGGTGGCCCCCTGACGGCGCTGGGTCTCGAATTGGTATCGACTTCGACCCCTCGACACCTGCTTCGCAGAGCCTTCGCCCGGTCAGACGTGGCGAGGGCATGGATGGCTGATCAAAAGGTCGACGCGCTGCAGCACCTCCGCCCGGAGAGCGCGACAGCGTTCCTGCGACGAAGTACGACGCTGGCCGAGTCCACCGTGGCGCGGCGAGCGATCACGCTGCGCGCCTGGCTGACGGAGTTGACAGCGGCGCCTGCAACGTCGAAGACAGGGGCCATGCGTTCACCGCGACGGCTGTACTCGACGCCGCTTACACCTGACGAGATCGAGGCCGCAGAGGCGCTCTTGGAGAGCCTCCGCGAGTATGGCCGTTCGGATCAGGTGACCGCGCTCTCCGACGTGATCCTCGCAGCCTTGCTGAGACTCAACGGGCCTCTCGAGCGCCCGCGTGACGTGGTCACTTGGCTCAACACGCAGATGCCTTCGGCCTGGCACGTCACGATCCGCGACGATCTACTCAACGCGGCGGTTGACGCGCTCGAAGCCCAAGGCTACGCCGTGCGACCACGGGAGCTGGGCCAGATCGCGAGCGTGGAGCGACCGACGCTAGTGATCGAATTCGGCGAAGACGGCGCGGCCAAGGACGCCACTGAGCTTGCGGAGCTCTTGGCCGAGTTCTTCCAGGGCGAGCTCTCGACCCGCCCAAGCTGGAGCGTCGAGGCCTCCGGTTCGCAAAGTCGCGTGTCGATCGAGTGGCAGGCTGTCTCGACGGGAGATCGGCCTACGGCTCCGGTGCGGGTGGACTGGCTACGCCGTCCGGTCAGGCCTCACACCTTGCCCCTAGTTCGCTACGGCTCCGTCACGCACCTATCCACCCTCCACCATGTTGCAGCGCTCGCCCTCACATGCGGCGAGCCGGAGCTGATGGAGCTGTTGGTGCCCTCGGGTGTTGCTGCCCGCTGGTCGAAGTCGCGATTCGAAGGCGCGCTTCCTGCGTACAGGACGCGGCTTGCCATCCTCATGGACGAGCCGCCTACCCCGGGTGCGAGGCCCTGGATGTGGTGGTGCGCTGAGAAGGGGGCCAAGTGGGCCACCTGGGACCACCCCTCTGAGCCGACACAGCTCGACGCTGCTTTGGCGGTAGAGCCGACAGGTGGTCCGCTGGTGGCAAAGGCCCTAGAGCGCTATGGGTCCGAGCTGCCGCCAATCGAGTTCGGCCCTGTAGCCGGCGACACGCTCTACGAGAGTCGCCCGCCGGATCTCGAGCATCTCGTGGTCGCGCCGACGGGATCGAGCGTCCGCCTGTCAATCCCCGCGAAGCTACCGCTCGCGCTGCGGCGAGACCTCGTTCTTCATGCGCTCGGTCACATCCTGCTTGGACACGTCCGTCCGGACACGCAAACCGCACTCTGGGACACAGCGTCGACCATTCGACTGGGAGCCAGCACGCGCCCCCTCGACCGAGACGTGCAGACCACCCTCGCCGACTGGTTTCCTTCGCCAGCTGCTGCTCCACTTGACCAGTCGTCGGGGCTCGGCGCTGTCCGGGCGGATCCAACGCCAACCAGCCACGCCTTTCTGTTGACGCTCCGCGCTCAGCTTGCGCTCGAACCGTGGCACGTCGATCCCTACTTCGGGCTGCGCGACGCCAAGGTAGATCCGCTGCCACACCAGGTGAGCGCCGTTTACGACCGACTTCTTCCTGCAAGCCCGCTGAGGATGATGCTGGCCGACGATCCCGGGGCGGGAAAGACGATCATGGCCGGCCTTCTCATCCGCGAGCGACTGCTACGGCGCACGCTCAAGCGCTGCCTCATCGTCGCCCCAGGCGGGCTGGTTCACCAGTGGCAAGCGGAGCTCGAAGACCGCTTCGGCCTTGAGTTCGAGCTGCTTTCGACGGGAGCGAGCGCCCCCTTCGCCGGAGAGCGCCGCCTGTTGCTGGCTCGCCTCGACCAGCTGGCGCGCAACAAGAGCCTGCTTGCGGCCCTGGAGGCGAGCCATCCATGGGATCTCGTCGTTGTCGACGAGGCTCACAAGGTCTCCGCGTCACCCAACGGGCGGGGCGTCGATCGCACCGCACGCTACCGCCTGGGCGAAAGCTTGCGGGATGTCGCCGAAGACCTGTTGCTGATGACCGCCACCCCACACAACGGGCTTGAGGGGTGCTTCCAGCTCTCGCTGGCCCTGCTCGACCGGGACCGATTCTGTGGTCCGTACTTCGACCCGTTGCCAAAACAGGACACGAGTGACGTCCTGCTCCGGCGCGTCAAGGAGGACCTGGTTCGCTTTGACGGCAGCAAGCTCTTCCCTGAGCGCTTCGCAAAGACTGTGGCGTTCGACCTTCACCCAAAGGAGATGAAGCTCTACGAGGACCTGACGATTTATGTGTGTGAGGAGATGAATCGGGTCGCAGATGCCGATGTCCAGACAGCCAACCGGGTCGGCTTCGCCATGCAGGTGCTCCAGCGACGCCTCTCCTCGTCGCCGCGAGCCATCCAGAAGTCACTTCAGCGACGCCGCAACCGCTTGAAGCTCGAGCTCACCCGCACACGAATCAGCCGAACCGCGTTTGAGCTTGAACACCTCGACAATCTCACGGAGGCCGAGCTGGAGAAGGCAGAGGATGACCTCGCGGCGAGCGCGACGTCCGCGAGATCGGAGCAAGACCTGCGCCGAGAGATCGATGTGTTGGGACGCCTCGAGAAGCAGGCGAATCGCCTGCTCACCCGCAGCATCGACTCGAAGTGGCGGAAGCTTCGAGAGCTGCTTGACCAACCGCCACTGCTGGAGAATCACAACCGTCAGAAGCTTGTGCTCTTCACCGAGTCCCGCGTGACGCTGCGCCACGTACGCGACAAGCTGCGCAACCACCTGGGTCGTCCGGAGGCTGTGGTTGAGATCCACGGCGGCACGCCGCGCAAGCAACGGCAGTCGGCCGTGACCTCATTCATGACCGATCCCGATGTGAAGGTGCTCATCGCGAACGACGCCGCGGGCGAAGGCGTCAACCTTCAGGGAGCGCACTTCCTCGTCAACTACGATCTGCCGTGGAACCCCAACCGGCTTGAGCAGCGATTTGGGCGGATTCACCGCATCGGCCAGGAGCACACCTGTCTGTTCTACAACCTCCTCGCGAGCGGCACTCGCGAGGGCGATGTCTACATTCGGCTGCTGGAGAAGCTGGAGGTGGAACGAGAGGCCCTCGGCGGGCGCGTCTACGACGTCTTGGGGGAGCTCTTTGAAAACCGACCGCTAAAGGAGATCCTGCGAGACGCGACCCTGCAGACGAGCGACGCCGCCGGGGAGGTCGACGAGCTCACGAGCACGCGCGGACTCAACCGTGTGCTCGACCGCGGCCGCGGACTGGCAGCGACGTCGATAGACAGCCCGTCGGAGCTGAAGCGACGCCTCGACGCTACTGATCACGGTCCGTTCCTCGACTTGGACGAGGTCTTGCCGCTCGCGCTGAAGACGCTGGGCGGGCGGATGCGTCCCGGCGCTGGGCAGTGGGACGTGCCGCGAGTCCCCGGCAAGGTGCAGCGCCGGAAAGACGACGCTGGCCACCGGTTGAAGCGGCGCTACACGGGGCTCCCCAAGCCGCTGCCGCGAACTCACCCGCTCGCTCGAGCGACTGTCGAGGCGCTCGTCGAAGAGAACGCCAAGCTGCTGATGCACGGCGCCGTCCTTGAAGCTGACATCGATCTGCCCGGCCCCGTCCCGGCCATGTTGCTCGACGTGAGAAGTGGTGCGCAGCCAGGCGGTGGAGGGTTGCGCCTGCTGGCGTGGCATGCCGGTGAAGTTCTCGACCTGCGGGCGGTGGTGAGCTCACTCGCGCCGTCCGCCTCGACCGCGGGCTTGCCTGCAGATGAGCTCGACGGCGCCACGAAGTCTGTGTCGATGGAGCTGGGGGCTGTCGCGCGCGAACACCACAAAGCCTCGCTGCCCGCCCTCGAGACCCGCCGCCGCGCGACCCGCGTCCGACTCGAACGCGCCATCGAGGAGCAGACGACGCACGTCTCTCAGCTCAAGGGCCAACGTGACCGGGACGCGGCGAGAGCCCGCACGGAGCTCACAGAGCTTGAGGCGCGGCTGGTCGCGGCCGAAACACACTTCACTCGGCTGCGCACTCCGCCGACGACCGACGTGTCGGTGCGCGCCCGCTTCACGTTGGTTCCGCGTCGAAATGCCGACGGCGTGGGCGCGACCGAGCGCCAACCCTCCGCTGGGGCCGCAAGCGAGAGCGCGACGCCACACGAGGTCCAAGTCGAAGCGCTTCAGGCATTGGCCTTGGCCCGCAAGGAGGGCAAGAAGGCTGGCATGGTCGTCATGGCCACAGGTCTCGGCAAGACCTGGCTGTCAGCGTTCGACTTCCAACAGGCAGGAGCAAGGCGAGGGCTCTTCGTCGCCCACCGTGGTGAGATTCTCACCCAAGCGGCATCGACCTGGTCCCGACTCCTGCCGGGCAAGCGCGTGGGCTTCTATGACAGCGAGCAGAAGCAGACCGACACCGACTTGGTCTTCGCGTCCGTGCAAACCTTGTCGCGCCGGCAGCACCTTCAGCGCTTCGACGCCGACGCCTTCGACTACATCGTGGTCGATGAGTTTCATCACGCTGCCGCAGCGAGCTATCGCCGGTTGATTCGCCACTTCACGCCTGAGTTCCTGCTCGGCATGACGGCCACGCCAGACCGAACCGATGGCGCGAGCTTGCTCGCGCTGTGTGGCGGGAACGAGATCTACCGCGCAAGCCTGGTGCAGGGCATCAGCCGTCGCTTGCTCTCGCCCTTTCACTACTTCGGCCTTGTCTCCGAGCTGGACTATGGCCGGGTGAACTGGCGCTCCGGCCGCTTCGACCTCGATCAGCTCACTGAGCTGACAGAGCCGTGGACGGCACAAGCCTGGACCCGGTTCTTGGAGCGAGCAGGCCCGGCCCCTCGGCGCACCTTGGTGTTCTGCTGCACGACACGCCACGCTGACTACGTGGCCCGCTTCTTGCGGCAGCAGGGCGTCGCTGCCGCGGCGGTGCACAGCAAGCCCTCGTCTGCGGACCGTGCCGCCTCGCTACGTCAGCTGCGCAGCGGCGACCTTGAGGCCATCTGTTGCGTCGACGTGTTCAACGAGGGCGTCGACCTACCCGAGGTGGACCATGTGCTCATGCTCCGCCCCACGGAGTCCCCCATCGTCTTTCTGCAGCAGCTCGGTCGTGGACTGCGCCGAGCGGAGCACAAGAACTCGCTCACAGTCGTGGATTTCATCGGCAACCACCGCAGCTTCCTCCTCAAGCCGGCGGTGCTCATGCAGCTCACCGGTGAGAGTCCAAACCCCTCGGCGAGCGTTCAGCGGCTCAAGCAGGGCACGCTGCGTCTCCCAGCTGATTGTAAGATCGAGGTGGAGACCAAGGCGATCGACCTGCTCGAACAGCTCGCCCGCCGCAGCCCTGAGGACGTGCTCCTCTACGAGTACAGCCAGTTCTGGGAGACCCATGGGCGGCGCCCTTCCGCTGGCGAGCTCTTCGCCGCAGGCGCCAACCTCAAACCCATCGCCGACAACCACGGTGCATGGTTCGACTTCCTGGCCAGCCAGGGCGACCTCTCCACGGAGGAGCAGCGTGTCCTCGGCGCGCATCGCGGCTGGCTAGACGCGCTGTGGACGCTTCGCGACGCCACGCCCAAGCAGCTGCCGTGCGCGTTCCCCATACTCGCCGTGCAGGTCATGCTGGACGAAGACGCCCTGTGCGATGAGCTCCCGGTAGCCGACGTCCTTGCGGGCGCGCAGCTGTTGGCCGAGGCCGACCCCGTCCTGTGCAGCGAGCCCTTGGGGGGGCTTGCTGAGCTGTCGTTCTGGTCGAGCGAGGGCCCCGCCCAGCGACGGGCGTTCACCAACGTCGACGGCGCATGGCGCAGTCGTCTCCGTCCTGCGCCCAACGACGCAGACACGCTCGCGGCCATGACCACCGAGCTCGTCGACCTGGTGCTGCGGCGACATCGCCACAAGTCGCGTCTCAGGGTCCTCGAAGGAGGTCAGCATTGGCTGCTCAAGGTGAGCCACGACGGTCACGATCGCCCCGCGATCCGGCTTCACCGGGACAAGAACCCCCAGCTTCCCCAGGCCGGCACGATCCTGCTGGACGCTGAAGGCACCCTCTACGAGACGGACGTCGTCAACGACGTCCTGACCGTGGCGCGTCCCCAGGGCGGTGGGCAGAACGCGCTGCCGGGCTTGCTCCGTCGATGGTTCGGGCCGCGCGCCGGTGGCGCCAACACGCGACACGTCGTTCGGTTGGAACAGCTGGGCACACACTTCCGGTTGACTCCAGACCAGGG
>JAUIAC010000910.1 GCA_030425545.1 bacterium
ACGTGCCCAAGTCGACCTGCGACGACAAGAACGTGTGCACCGCCGACGCCTGCAAGGCCGGCACCGGCTGCACCCACACGCCCGCTCCGGGGTCCTGCACCGACGGCAGCAAGTGCACGGCCAAGGCGAACTGCAGCGGCGGCAAGTGCGTGTCGACCCAGCCGGTGAACTGCGACGACGGAAAGGCGTGCACCATCGACAGCTGCGACCCCAAAACCGGCTGCGCACACGCGGCCAAGACCGGCGCGTCGTGCGACGATGGCGACGCCTGCACCGGCACGGATCAGTGCCAGGCCGACGGCAGCTGCCTGGGCAAGGTCGCGACCCCGTGCGACGACAGCAAGCCCTGCACCACGGACAGCTGCGACCCGAAGACCGGCTGCGTCCACGCGCCCGCCACCGGCCCCACCTGCGACGACGGCGACGCCTGCACCACGGGCGACGCCTGCGCGTCCGGGGCCTGCAAGGGCGGGGCGCCCAAGTCGTGCACGACGTCCGAGCCGTGCAAGGTGGCCTCGTGCGACCCCAAGAGCGGCTGCGTGGTGGCGGCGGGCAACGCCGGCAAGACCTGCGACGCCGGCAAGTGCAACGAGCCCGGCACCTGCGCCAAGGGCAGCTGCGTGCCCGGCAAGGTGAAGTCCTGCGACGACGGCGAGGTGTGCACCAAGGACTCGTGCAGCCCGCTCTCGGGTTGCATCAGCCTGCCGGTGCTCGGGTCGCCGGCCTGCTCGGACGCCAACGCCTGCGGCGCGACCTCTGTCTGCCAAGCGGGCAAGTGCGTGGCGCCCAGCGACGACCTGCTGAGCCCGTTGAAGCTGCTCACCAACGGCAACGCCACGGTCGACGACGTGGAGCAGATCGGCCTCGGCGTCGTGGCGGTCATCGCGCGTGACGCCAAGGCCAACGCCTCGGTGCTGAGCTACCGCGACGCCACGGGGAAGCGCTGGAGCGTCCAGGTCGACAAGCCCGCCAACTTCACCGGGACGCACCTGCGGCACGTGGTGGCCTCCCCGAGCAACAGCAAGGAGTGGATCGTCTGCGGCGAGGGCACGGTCGCGGGCAAGAGCGGGCAGCTCTTCCTCTCGCGGATCGACATCAGCTCGGGCAAGACGCTCACGGCCAAGGCGGTGACCCACGCGACCGCCAGCGGCAGCTGCGACGACCTCGTCACCGCCGGCGCCGATGTGACCTACCTCAGCGGCGGCAAGGGCTACGTGTGCAACGTCGCGACCCAGGGTGGCTTCGCCAACTGCGCGACCATCGACAAGACCCACAGCGACCTGGTGGCTGTGGCGCTCCAGCGCGCCGGGCAGAACACGACCGTGGCGCTCGGCTATCGTCCCCTGGCGGGCGGCAAGCGGCAGCCCTGGTTCGCGCGCGTCAACGACGACGACATGATCGTCGACAACTACCTCACCGTGTCGCCCACTGGCGGCAAGGACACCCCGACGGCGCTGGTGGCCAAAGCTAGCGGCGACGCGATGCTCTTCGGCTACACGACGGTCGGGACCACCGACACGCCGTGGGCGGTGTTCGTCAACTCGGACAACGAGGTCGGCAAGAAGCTGGTGCTCAAGAACGACTTCAAGGGCGCCA
>JAUIAC010000911.1 GCA_030425545.1 bacterium
GCTGGGGTCGACAAGCCGGCGGTGATGCTCTTCGCCGCCGACGCGGGCACCGACAACAACGACAAGTGGCGCATCCAGGCGGCCGACGGGGGCGCGTTCACCATCGCGAGCTTCGCCTCCGGCAGCTACAAGGACGTGTTCACGCTGACCAACGCCGGCCAGGTCACGCTCGCCGGCGACCTGCTGATGAACTCGGACGCGCGCCTCAAGGAGGACGTGCAGCCCGTCAGCCGCGCGCTCGACCGCGTGTGCCAGGTCCAGGCCCGCAGCTTCCGCTGGCGCAAGGGCGACGGCGCGCAGGACGGACGGCACCTCGGCTTCATCGCGCAGGATGTTCAGCAGGTCGCGCCGGAGCTGGTCAAGCAGCGGCCGGACGGGATGCTGGCGGTCAACTACACCGGCTTCGTCCCGCTCCTGGCGAGCGCGGTCAAGGAGCTGCGCGGCGAGGTGCGCAGCAACCGTCGGGCCCTGGACGAGGCGGTGAAGACCCGCAAGGTGCTGGAGGCTCAGGTCAAGGTGCAGCGTGAGGAGCTGAGCTTGCTGCGCAAGCAGGTGGCGCTCCAGCAGGCCCTGCTCAAGAAGCTGTCGCGGAGCGCCGGCGAGGGTGGGCAGCTCTGATGCAGCGCACAACCATCCCACCCAAGCGGCCACCAGGCGGTCTATCTCCGTTGCGGAGAGGGCTCCTGGTGGGAGCGCTCGTCTGCCTGGCCTTGCCGGCCAGCGCAGCGGGCAAGGCGACCATCGCGTCCGGGGCCAAGCTCCTTGGTTTCGGCGCCATCACCGGCGATGTGCTCGCCCAGTCCGGCGGCACGCTGTCGCCTGGCTTCCCGGGGACGTCCACCTGTCTGACCATCCAGGGCAAGATGACCTTGGCGGCTGGTTCGACGCTGGAGCTCCGCATCACGCCCGCCCCGCCGTGCAAGGTGCCGGGCGGCGTGGTGGCGACCGGGGCCGTCAGCGTCGCCGGCGCGAAGCTCGTCGTCGATCTGGGGCTGACGCCGCTCAAGGCGGGCGACAAGGTGACCCTGGTGGGCGTGCCGGGCACCGCGCCAGCTACGGGGACCTTCGCGGGGCTCGCCGAGGGCGCGGTCACTACGCTGATCGGCCCGTCGTCGACCAAGGTGGCCATTACGTACAAGGGGGGCGACGGCAACGACATCGCCATCCGAGTCGTGCAGAACGAGTGCGCAGACGCGCAGCTCAACGATTGTGACACCAACGCGACCTGCACCGACACGTCGCTCGCGTTCACCTGCGCTTGTAAGACGGGCTACTCGGGCGACGGCAAGACGTGTAAGGACGTCGACGAGTGCGCGGACAGCAAGCTGAACACGTGCGACGCCAACGCGGCGTGCACCAACACGGCTGGGGCGTTTACCTGCGCGTGCAAGACGGGCTACTCGGGCGACGGCAAGACGTGCAAGGACGTCGACGAGTGCGCCGACAGCAAGCTGAACACGTGCGACGCCAACGCGGCGTGTACGAACACGGCTGGGGCGTTCACCTGCGCGTGCAAGGCGGGCTACTCGGGCGACGGCAAGACCTGCAAGGACGTCGACGAGTGCGCGGACAGCAAGCTGAACACCTGTGACGCC
>JAUIAC010000912.1 GCA_030425545.1 bacterium
GTCGTCGGCGCTCCCTCGCTGTCGCCTGCGCTCGCCTTGAGCGACGCGGGCGACAACTGGCAGCCGCCGCCGGACGATCCGACGGCGACCGCGCTGGCGAGTTGGAGCGCCGGCGTGCCCTCGCGCGGGGCATGGCGTTGGTTGGTCGGGCTGCTCTTCGGCTTCGGCGTGCTGCTCTTGCGCCGCCAGTTCGGCCGCCTCTGAGCCGGGGCCCAAAGGTCGGGTTCACCGCCGCGTCGACGGGCCCGGGCCTTGGCTCTGGCCCGTCGCCGCCGGCCGCGTGACCCACCACCCGCCGGCGGCGACCGCGGCGTAGAGCGCGAGCGCGCTGGCGGCCAGCTCGCCAAAGCTCGGCGGGGTCGGGATCACGAACTCCGAGAGCGTCTGCAGCGTCACCAGCGCGGCGCAGAGCAGCCACGCGCGCCGGGCTGCCCGGGCACGGAGGGCGGGCACGAGCCAAAGGGTCGCCGCCAGCACCAACGCACACTCCAGCGCCCACGCCCAGGGGGGATGCAGCCACAGGCTGAGGCCGAGCGCTGGCTCCTGCGTGAAACCCACGGGCAGGTCTGGGGTGTGCACCAGCAGGTCGGTCCCGAAGTGGGACGCCACCACCAGGCCCACGGGCAGCGCCGCGCCGCGCCACACGCGACCCGCGGCGAGGCCCAGGGCCAGCGACCACGCGACCGTGGCGGGCAGCGAGTGGGTCCACACCCCGGCGGTGACCACCAGCTTGGGCGCGGTCGGGGCCAGCCGCGCCGCCTCGACGCCGAAGAGGCCGAGCAGCATGAAGCCCACGTCCACGGCCTGCGCCGCGAGCAGGAGCACCCACAGCGGCGGGCCCTTGCGGCCGGCGACGGCACGGTAGGCGGCGAGCGCAGGGGCGTAGTGTCCAGCGAGCATGGCGCCAGGATCTCACAGCGGCGCCGCTTCGCCTACACGTTTGATGCCGTCGCGCTCCCAGCGGACCGTCTGCTCCGTCGCACGAGCGCCACGAGCGCGAGCAGCAGCGCGAGCGGGGCGGCCGGCGCTCCAGACGAGCCTGCGGTGCGCGCCGCCCCGCAGCCCTCGTCTCGAGCTCCAGCGGATGAGGCGCCCACGTCGTTGGCGGGCTGCGCGTCCTCCGCGGCGACGTCCGTGGCGTGGGTGCCACCGGAGTCTGGGACCTCGTCGTCGTCGAGGTCGCCGCTGGCGCCGTCGCCAGCCGCTGTGGCCACGCCATCGGCGGCGTCCCCCGCGGCGGCGTCCCCCGTCGCGACGTCCCCCGTGGTGACATCCCCGGCGCCGGCGTCGCCCACACCGGCGTCTGCGCCACCGCTGCTCCCGGCGTCAGCCCCACCGGCGCTCTGCGCGATGGCCGCGGCCAGGTCTGCGCTGCCGAAGGGGCTGCCGGTCGCCCCCGCGCACGCCGCCACGTCCGCATCCACCGCGCCGTCGCAGTCGTTGTCGCGGCCGTCGCTGCACGTCAGCCCGACCTTTGCCCCTTCCTTGCCCCCGGGGTGAGCCAGCGCGTCCGTGTCGTCGCAGTCGCCGCAGGGCAGCGCGCCCGGCGCGCAGAGCCCGTCGCACCGGGCGTAGCCGTCGCCGTCCGCGTCGC
>JAUIAC010000199.1 GCA_030425545.1 bacterium
GCAGGCGCAGGCTGTGGTCGCTGGGGCTGGCGCTCAGCGTGAAGGTGCCCGCGAACGAGAAGTCGTCGATGGGCCGCGGCGCGATGCGCCACCAGTTCACGCCCACGTGCGACACCTGCAGCTTGCCGGACAGCGTGGGGTGGTTGTGCTGCCCCGCGGTGAGCGTGAGGTCGACCGAGAGCGACGCGTCGGCCCGCGTGCTGGCGGCGTTGCCCAGGGTGCTCAAGAGCTTGGCCCACAGGGCGCCGCCCAGCTTGAGGGAGAGCTTCGCCAGACGGCCGCCGGGCGCCGCGGCGAGGGAGAGCGACACGGCGCCGCCGCTGACCTCGCCAACGAAGGGCTCGACCGACGCGCTGACCGTGCGGCTGCCGTCGGCGGTTCGTCGGCCAACGGAGAGGCTCCCGGCTCGAAGTCCAGCGAAGGCGGCGTCTGCCGCCGGCGCCACCAGGTCGACCCGCCCTCGGGAGATCGTCAGCGCCGCGGGCAGCTTGGCCAGCTTGAGCACGGCGTCGCTCACCCGGTCGTCCACCCGGACAGCCTGGGCGTGCAGGGCGCGCAGCGGAGCGATGGCCTTCTTCGTCGCGGGCACGCGTCGCCCGCGCTTGCGCCGGCGGCGCGTGCGCTTCTTGCGCTTGCCGCGGCGCGCCTTGCCCTTGCGCGTTCGGGCGTCGGCCGCCTTCGCCTCGTCGTCATCTGTCGCGTCGGCGTCCGCGTCGGCGTCGGCGTCGTTCGGGGCGGCGGTTGGTGGCGCCTTGTGGCCGCGGAGCCGCTCCACGAGCCCGTAGATCCGGGCTCCGAGCGGCAGGCCCTTCACCTCACTCTGGCGCCAGACCAAACGCACCACGGGCTCGTCGAGGGCGACGCGGCGCAGCTTGTCCGGGCTGTCGAGGTCCACGTCGACGGCCACGCGACCGACCGACACGGTCAGCGGGCCGGCCGGCGGTCGCAGGCGCACGTCGGCCAGCGTCACCCGGCTCCCTCCGGGCGGCGGCGGCTCGCCGGCCCGCGTGGTCCCGCCGCCAGGCGCCGGCGCATCACCGGCTCGTGGCGCGCGCCCGGGCGTCTCTCGCTGCCCCTCGCCCTCCGTAGCGGGTGCTGTCGGCCCCTTCGCCGCGCCAGCCTTCGCCGCGCCAGCTTTGGCCGCACCAGCCTTCGCCGCGCCAGCCTTCGCCACCGCGAGGCCACCGGATGCCTGGGTCGCGACCGCGGCCACCTGATCGGAGGCCAGCTCGACCTGCGCGATGTCCAGGTGCCACACGGCGGTCCCGAAGCGCGACAGGGCGGCCCGGAAGGGCCGGAGCTCCGGCAGCGTGCTCAGCTGGGCGTGGCTCAGGTCCACGCTCACGGGCCCCGCCACCACGCTGCCCCCGGCGTCGCCGAGCCCGGCGCGCACCACGGTCACCACGGGCGCCTTGTCACGGAGGAGGCGGATCCCCTCCACCCTCGGCCCGTCCACCGCGTCGAAGCCGAGGCCAGCGACCTCGACGGCGTCCACCAGCCCGTTCAGCGGGCCCGACGACGGCAGCGGCAGCCGCAGCGCCGGGGCGAAGCGCGCCTCGACCCGCGCCGGGGCGTCGCCCACGGCCGGGCGCAGCTTGGCGCTCAGCTTGGCCTGCGCCGCGCCGGTGACCTGCGCCGCCACGTCGCCGCGCCCTTTCGCGGTGTCGATGTCGACCCGCATGCCGCTGAGCTTCAGCCCGCCGGGTACAAACGCCGCGCCGCGGCCCTCGAGGCGCACGGACACCTCACCGTCTTCCAGCGCGAGCGCGGTCCCGCGCGTCACGCCTGCCTTCTGGCCTGGGCTGCTGGTGCGTTTGCCGCTGCCCAACGCCGCGCGCGCCGCGCGCGCCAGCCGCAAGAGCTCGACCGGCTTGCCGTCGACCACGCGGACGTCGAGCCGCAGGCCGCGCACGGTCACCGCGTCGGGCCGTCGTCGGCCCCGCAGCGCGTCGACCGGCGAGAGCGCGCCGTGGATCTCGCGCACGGCGAGCACCGCCGAGCCGTCCGCGCGGGCAAAGCGCAGCCCGCGCACGCTCGCCTCACCCATCGGGCTCACGCTGACGCCTTCGTGGGTCATGGTCAGGCCAGCCGCCGCGCCCATGCGCTGCAGCCGCGTCTCGATCTGGCCGGAACCATAGAGGGACGCAACGCCGGCACCGACCAGCGTCAGGCCCGCCAGCGCCACTGCGCTGATCATCAGCGTCTTGCGTCGTCGTGCAGCTGCCATGGCTCGCGCTCCCTCGGCAGTCCGCGCCGCTGCTGACCCAACCCCGTGGGCGCCGCCTTCCCTCCCGGTTGGGCTCGGAGGGGCGCTCCGCTCGGCGGCTCCGCGCCAGAGAGATCGCGGGGCGGGGCGCCGGGCAAGACGTGGGGTAGGGCGCCGGGCAGGGCGCCCCTTCTCAGCCTCAGACGTCGTCGCGTGGCGCGGCCGGCACAGGCGCAGCAGGCTCCGCCGCCGGCGCCTCGTCCGCGGGCGGGGCCTCAGCCACCTCGGGCGCCTTCTCCACGAGGGCGTTGGCCACCACCTCGGCGATGTCCAAGGTCTGCACGCCCTCGATCTCCTTCTCCTTCAGCCCGTCCTTCACCATGGTCAGGCAGAAGGGACAGCTCACCGCCACGACCTCTGGCTCCGTCTCCATGGCCTGCTCGACCCGCAGCTGGTTCACCCGCGTGCCGATCTTCTCCTCCATGTACATCCGGGCGCCGCCAGCGCCGCAGCACATGCCGAGCTGCTTGCTCCGCTCCATCTCCACCAGCTCGACGCCCGGCACCGCCTTCAGCGTCTCGCGCGGCGCGTCGTACTCGTCGTTGTAGCGGCCGAGGTAGCAGCTGTCGTGGAAGGTGATGCGCATCTTCGTCGCCTGCTTGAGGTCCAGCTTGCCCTCGCGGACCAGGCGCCAGATCAGCTGGCTGTGATGCACCACCTCGTACTCACCGCCGAGCTGCGGGTACTCGTTCTTGATCGTGTTGAAGCAGTGCGGACACGACGCGATGACCTTCTTCACCCCCGCGTTGTTCATCTGCTCGATGTTGGCGGCGGCCTGCTCCTGGAAGAGGTACTCGTGACCCATGCGGCGCGCCGGGTCGCCGGAACACTTCTCCTTCTTGCCGATGATGGCGAAGTCCACCCCCGCGGCGTTGAGCACCTTGACCACGGCCTCGGTCACCTGCTTGGCCCGGTCGTCGTAGGCGCCTGCACAGCCGACGAAGTAGAGCCACTCGGCGTTCGGGTTCGACTTCAGGTCCGGCACGTCCTCCCGCTTCTTCGCCCAGGCGCCACGCTTGGCGCTCGAGATGCCCCAGGGGTTCGACTTGTTCTCGAGGTTCTTGAGCGTCACCTTCAGCTCCGCCGGGAACTCGTTGAGGTTCAGCATCATGTGGCGGCGCATGTCGACGATCTTGTCGACGTGCTCGATCATCACCGGGCACTGCTCCGAGCAGGACCGGCACGTGGTGCACGACCAGATGGCGTCGGGGTTGACCCCGGCGATCAGCGGCGGCACCGCACCCTCCTGCGCCGCCGGCGCCTCGCCGCCGCTCAGGATGCGGTCCTTCTCGTCGTAGAGATGCGACTGCAGGTCCTTGATGATCAGCGCCGGGTTGAGCGGCTTGTCGGTGTTCCACGCGGGGCAGTTGACGGTGCAGCGACCGCACTCGGTGCAGGTGTACAGGTCCAGCGTCTGCTTCCAGCTCAGGTCCTCGACCCGGCCCAAGCCCAGGCTCTCCTCCGCGATGATGCGGTCCTCGATGTTGTCGATGAGCGTGAGCGCACCCTTCGGCTCGAGCCGGCTCAGGAACACGTTGGGCAGCGCGGTGATGACGTGGAAGTGCTTGGAGATCGGCAGCAGGTTCAGGAACACCAGGATGATCGTCAGGTGGGTCCAGTAGTTGGCCTCGCCGATCCACTGCATGGTGGCGGCGTCGAAGCTCGAGGTGTGGAAGTAGCTGGCCAGGGCAGACCCCACCGGCGCGTGGGCGATCTTCGCCAGGATGCTGGCGGCGAGGTCGGGGTTGCCGGCGAGCGTCGCGGCCTTGGCCATGCCGCCGAAGTGGAGGCCGTCGTAGAGGAAGTCGGTGATCATCAAGCCACCGATGAAGCCGAGGATCAGCAGCGCCTCACCCGAGTAGTGAATCCGCGCCGGCTTCACCACGAGGCGGCGGTAGTAGAAGCCCAGGACCATGGTCAGGACGATCAGCTCGGTGATGTCCTTGGAGAAGTCGTACACCGGGTGGAGAAAGCCCGGCAGGAAGAAGTCCGGCGCGAAGGCGTTCACGAAGAGCAGCGTGGTGCGGATGCTCAGCACCGAGAAGCCCCAGAAGGTGAACGCGTGCATCAGGCCGCTGGCGGGCTCCTTGAACATCTTGCGCTGGCCGATGCCGA
Organism: bacterium; assembly: GCA_030425545.1. Classification (GTDB taxonomy): domain Bacteria; phylum Myxococcota_A; class UBA9042; order UBA9042; family UBA9042; genus UBA9042. The sequence goes on from JAUIAC010000199.1 coordinate 4,382, forward strand.
TCTGCAGCAGGCGCTTGACCCGCTCGGCGACCAGGTCCCACCGCTTCTCGGGCTTGCCCGCGAGGAGCAGGCGAGTCCGCACGTACATGATGCGCGCGAAGGTCCCGAGGCCGATCAGCAGCATCAACGCGCCGACCAGCGTCCGGTAGCCGTAGTCCACCATCGCGGCGTGGACGCCAGCGGCGGCGCCGTCCACGGCACCTGCTGCGATTGTCGCAAAGTCCAACATCACCTCACCCCTCTGCGCCCAGGCTAGGGCGCCCCTGCGTCAGCTTGTGTCCTATCGCAGCGCGCTGTCGCTCGTCTCGCTCGTGCTCTCGTCGGCGCGCTTCACCGCGCGAATCGCCCAGGTCGGCCGCCCATGAATGCCACAGCGCCGCTCGCGCTGCGTCGGCGGCAGCCCCGCGGTCGTGTCGGCCAGCCGCTCGACGTCGAAGCGTGACTCGGCGCGCAGCTCGCCCTCGGCCCAGTCGGCGTAGCCCTCGACGTCGGTCTTGACCACCAGCTCGCCGCCCGGCTTGAGCAGATCGGCCGCGTCCGCCGCGAAATCCCGCGAGACGAGGCGCTTCTTCATGTGCCGCTTCTTCCACCAAGGGTCGGGGAAGAAGGCGAAGAGCGTGTCCAAGGTCCCGGCGGGCACCAGCAGCGGCAGCGCCTCGCGGGCGTCGACCAGGGCCAGGCGCGCGTTGGTGACGTCGCCGGCCACCAGCCACGCGTCGGCGTCCTCGCAGAACTTCTTGCGGACCTCGAAGCCCATGAAGCGAACGTCGGGGTTCTGCTCGCAGTAGGCGCGGGCGAAGCGGGCGCGCTGGAAGCCGATCTCCACCACCAGCGGCCGCGGATCTGTCGGAGCGCACCACGCCTTGAGCGCCTCGAGGTCCTGCTCGCGGAAGATCGGGTCGAAGAGCCAGGTGCCCTGCAGGTTCGGCGCGTGGCCGTGGGCGCGTCGCAGCGCCATGGACCCGCCCACCAGGCGGGTCTGCACGGACCGGCCGGCGCCCGCACCTGTCGGCGCGTCGCGGCTGGGCTTGTCGTCTGGGTGTTTGAAGTCTCGGTAGGCCATCGCGCGCGCCCTTATAGCGCAGCGCGTCATGCGTCACAACGCAGCAGCGCCCGCGTCCACCGGGGGCAGCGGGGCGCGCCCGCAGCAGGTTGGTGCCCAACGCCGACGCTTGCGCAGGCCGATTCGGCGGGGTATGCGGCCTGCCGCGCCGCCCGTCGCGCGCCGCCCGCCTTGCAGGAAGTCCCCATGGCCACCGAGTCGCAGCCCAGCCGCCCAGAGCCTCCCGGCGCGCAGAAGATCGGGCTCGCCGTGGTGCTGGGGCTGGTCATGATCGTCGTGAGCTCGACGACCGCGATCTACACCGGCTACCTGCTGTGGAAGGGCGACCCCGGCACCGAGGTGCTCAACACCCTGCCCGCCGGCTGCGCGTGGGTGGCGCTGGCGCAGGACACCGACGAGCTCGACGCCGCGCTGGCCGATGTCGCCCGCTGGCACGCGCTGCCCAGCCAGGTCACGGCGACCGTGCGTACGCTCGCCGCAGAGACCCGCGCGACGCTGCGGGCCGCTGCGCCGGCGATCGACGCGGCGGCGGGCGTCGGGCTCTGCCGGTGGCACGACGGCTGGGTGGTCACCGTGGGCCTGCGCCCGGGCAACGACGACGCCGTGACCCAGCTGCAGCGCGTCGTCGCCGGCCACGTCGGGCTGAGCGATCGCACCTGGCACACCGGCGACTCGGTCGGCGGCTACATCGAGTACGCGCTCTCCCCAGAGGGCGGAGCGCCGCGCGCGGCGATGTTGCAGGGGGCCAAGCGCCTCGTCATCGCCGTCCCGGCCGAGCCCTTGGCGCCGCCGACCCCCAAGGCCGCTCAGGCCGCGCCGCCGCCGGCGGCCGACGCGAGCGCGCTGCTGACGCGGGTGGTCAAGGCGACCAAGGCCAAACCCATGCGCGAGGACATCACCGTCCGCAGCGCCATGGAGCGCGTGGGCAGCGGCGCGCTCCAGCTGGGGGCCGCCCCTGCGGCGCTCCAGCGCTGGGCGAAGCCCTTTGGTGACGCCTTCCCCATGCCGCTCTTTCATCCCCACGCCACCTACGTCGGCCTGTCGGTCCGGCGCGACGCCAGCGACCAGCGCACCCACGTGCACATGCACGTCGGCGAGAGTCAGCGCGGCGTCGCGCTGCTCAAGCGCACCCTCGACCCGCAGGGCACGCTGTCCGCCTCGGCCCACATCGACCAGGACGTCGACGCCGCGGGCGTGGTGCGCTTTGCGCCGGGCGGCCTGCCCCAGCTCGGCCCGCTGCTGTCGCGCTTCACGCCGGTGGCCCCGCTGGTCCGCGCCCTCGGTGCCGACCAGGCCAACACCGCGCATCGCGTCGGCGCGCTGCTCACCGGGCAGGCGGTCTGGCAGCGCAAGGGAGAGGTCTGGCGGCTGAGCTTGCAGCTCGCGGCAGGCAAGGACGCCGCAGCGAAGGCCTTCGTGTCGGCGCGCGCAGACGCGTCCAACGCCAGCGATGTCGCCTTCGCGCACGTCCCCGGCTGGCTGGTGGTCGCCCCCTCCGACGCGGCGCGGGCCGCGTCGGCGTTCACCCAGAGCAAGGGCTACAGCTCGGCCAGGTTGGCCGGCGATCTCGCCACCGAGCGACCGCGGGTGCTCGACAACAACCAAGGCTTCTTCGTCACCGCCGGCCACACCCTGCCGGGCGTGATCGCCGGCCCCGCTCAGCTCGAGACCCTGTGGCTCGACACCGGGCTGATCCTGCACCTGTCGTTCCCGACCCCGCGTTGACCGCCCGGGTTGCGCCGCCGTCACGAGGCTGCGGCCGGTCGCTGTGACCTGACGCTTGCGGCCACTCGAGGGCACGCCCACCATGGCCTCCTCCCCGTAGGCGAGGCCCGCCATGCTCTACAACTACGCGCCCATCATCGACACCTGTGAGCCCTTCGTCATCGCGCACCGTGGCTTCTCGCCCTCGTTGCCGCGTGAGGTGCTCGGCGTGCCCATCGACGAGGCCAACGTCATCGACCCGCAGCGTCGCGAGCACGCCGCGTTCCTGGGCTTGTTGCGCCACCTCGACGAGCTCTGCTTCGGCCCCAACGGCATGCCCATGCCCTCGTGGGTCTTCTACGACTGCGCGGTGATGCCGGGCGGGTTCTTCGGCTTCGGCATCCGCGCCGACCGGCTCGAGCCCTGGTGCCGTGACGCCCTGCGCGTGCCAGCGGACTACGACGGCCTGGTCCCGGTGAGCCAGCTCATCGCGATCCCGATGTTAGCCGGCTTCGCGACCGCGCCAGGCCAGGTCGGTGGGGCCGGCGGACCGGCGTCTGCGCCCAAGCCGGACGCTCCCCACACCTGGCTGATGTACTCCATGGAGTCGATCAACCAGGTCTCTCCTGGCTTCGCGCCCGCCGGCCTGCTCAAGCTGACCCTGGCGCTGGGCCTGCGCCTCTTTCCGATCCGCACGCTCTACGGCACCACCCAGTGGCGGTCCCACAAGCTGTCGACCTACGTCGACCTCGGGCCCGTGGAGCTCGTGACCGCGTACACGCCGGCCCACAGCCTGCCGCGCACGCTCAGCTTTCGCATCGACGTCGAGCAGCTGCACCTCGAGACCCTGCTCGTCGCCCCGCGGGTCCACCCCAGCGCCGCGCCGCCCAACGCCTGGCTCAACCCGGACGACGTCGACGCGCTCACCGCGCTGCAGCGCGATCTCGAGGGTGGAGAGCGCGTGCTCCTGGTCGGGCGTCCGCAGTACTACGGCGCGCAGGTGCGGATCCCGCTGCACCGCGGCGGCCGTCAGGAGGTGGCGTGATGCGTCTGCCCTTCACCGTTCGCAACCCGAGCCTGCTCAGCGAGCTGCAGCCCTACGTGGTGGCCAGCCCAGGCAACATCCCGCTGCTCGACCTCGCGCCCTTCGGCGTGGACGACGCCACCGTCGTCGACCCGACCCGACTCGCCAGCGCCGCCTTTCTCGACCTGCTGCACCGGCTCGACGGGCTCACCTTTGGCCCGGAAGGCATGCCGATGCCGAAGTGGGTCTTCTACGACTGCGCCGAGATGCCCGGGGCGATCTACGGTCTCGCGCGGCCCGCAGCGACCTTGTGGCCGGAGGCGCGCGCGCTCTTCCAGGTGCCGCCGGGCTACGACGGGCTCGTCCCGGTGTCCATGTACATCGCGATCCCCATGCAGTCCCGAGGCGTCTGGTTTGGCCACAACCTGGCGTCGGCGGCCCCGGCGCTACGGGCTGCGGGGCTCGCGTCGGTCGACCTGCGTGGGCTCGGCAGCCTCACCAAGGGGCTGGCGCTGCGGGCGTTCCGGACAGAGACCTTCTGGGGCGCGACGCAGTGGCTGTCGAAGGCGCTCTTCATCCACGTCAAGTTCGGGCCACTGCGGCTGGCGACGGCCTGGACGCCGGCCCACAGCGAGGTCGAGACGCTGACCTACGGCTTCGACGTCACCGAGGCCAAGCTCCGCGCGTCCATGGGCGATCCCGACGTGTCCCTGACCCGGCCGCCCGTCGACTTCTGGCTCGACGGCCACGACGTGGCGGCCATGCAGGCCCTGCAAGACCGCATCGAGGCGGGCGAGCGCTTCGTCATCCCGTCGGCCCCCAAGCACGCCGACGGGCAGGTCGCGGTGCCCATCACGCGGGTCGGACACCGCGCCGACCCCAACGCCGGGCTGGGGCCCGGGCTCGGCGGGTGAGCGCGGCCCGCGCGCGCCTTCAGCCCCGGCACGAAGCCCTGCCGAAGCGCGGAATGCCGCCCTTGCGCGTGACGTTATGCCTCCCTATATTCCCGAGCCTTCCGCACGAGGGCACGCATCTCAGGGGCTCACGGGCATCGGTGGCAGGGGCCAACTTCGGCACGCCGCCACGCTCTCGAGCGAAACTGCGCAGGAGCAGACGACCATGGCTGGCAAGAACGTGATCACGCTGACGACCTCCAACTTCGAGACCGAGGTCACCCACTCCGACAAGCCGGTGCTGGTCGACTTCTGGGCCACCTGGTGCGGGCCGTGCCGCGCCGTGGCGCCGATCGTTGAGCAGCTCGCGACCGAGTACGACGGCAAGGCCAAGATCGGCAAGATCGACGTCGACGCCGAGGGCGACCTGGCGCGCAAGTACGGCATCTCGTCCATCCCCACCATCATGGTGTTCAAGGGTGGAGAGGTGGTGGAGCAGGTGCTCGGCGCCCGCCCGAAGAACCAGATCGCGGCGATGCTCGACAAGCACGTCTAGCCCACCCGCAGAGCTCGCTCGCGCGCACGTCGCGCGGGTCGATTCGCGCCGTCCGCGTCCGCGCCACCTTCGGCGCGGTGCGATCGGTCACCCTCAGCCCCAGGCGCCGCGCGCCCAGCTGATGTTTCGCGCCCTCGGGCGCAGCCAGGAGCGCACCATGAACAAGAACGCGATGATCGGGCTCGGTGTGGCCGTGGCCGCGACCCTGGCTTTTGTCATCTTCGGCCTCTCCGGCGGCGACGACGCAGGCTCCGCTGGCGAGGGCACCGAAGCGAGCGCGGGCGAGACGGCCGGCGGCGCGGAGGCAGCGGCTGGGGCCGACAAGCGCGACCGCAAGGTGCTCAAGGACGACGAGCGCGCCGAGGAGCCCAAGGAAGCCAAGAAGGACCTCGCGCTGCCGGGTCAGCTGCCGAAGCTGAACCTGCCCGAGGTGGCGCCGACCGCGCTGCCGGCCAAGCCCCACGGCAAGCTGAAGCTCGACGGCGACCTCGAGGAGATCGACGCGGAGATGGCCATCCGCGCCATCTTCC
>JAUIAC010000913.1 GCA_030425545.1 bacterium
GGCTGACGAATCGGCTCGATGCGGTCGTGGCACTTGGCCTGGGTGCAGCCCTTGCCAGACCAGGTCACCTGGCTCACGGCCGCTGGCGGCGCGACGCCGGCGGACCCGTCGCCCGCGCGGCCGTCGGAGCGTTGGCTGTCGCTGGCGTGGGGGCGCGCGCGGGTCTCGTCCGGGCCCTCGCCTGCGCACGAGGGCAGCACGGCGGCCGAGAGCCCAACGAGGAGCGCGACGAGGGCACGTGGCTGGGAGACCGAAGGACGTGTCATGGTCAGCAGGCTACGCCACCGCGCCCCGTGCAGATAGGGGCACGACCAGGCGGTCGGGCGCGACGCCGAGCCCCTGACGGCCCCGCCGGGTGGGCGTCCCGTAGAGCCGAGGGCGCGATCTGTGGGATGCTCTGGGGGCGCGTGATCCCGCGTGTGATCCCACACGTGACCCGCGCCTCGACCGCGCCGACGTGAGGTGACCCCTGAGCCAGCACGACCCGAAGCCCCCCGCCGACGGGCCAGCCGCTATGCCCTCGCAGCCGCACCCCTACCTCCGCCACGACGGGCCCATCGCCTTCGCCCACCGGGGCGGCACCGAGTCGGGGCCCGAGAACACCATCGCCGCGTTCCAGGCTGCCTACGACCTGGGCTTCCGCTGGATGGAGACGGACGTGCACTGCACCCGCGACGGCGTCCTGGTGGCGGTCCACGACGCCGGCCTCGGGCGCGTCGCCGGGCAGGACCTCACCGTCGCCGACCTGACCTGGGACGAGCTGAGCCGGGTGGACCTGGGCGGCGGCCACCACGTGCCCACCTTCGCCGCCCTGGTGGAGCAGTTTCCGCACGCGCGCTGGAACGTGGACCCCAAGGACCCGCGCGCGGTGCCCGGCCTCGTGCGCTTGATCCGCAACGCTGGGCTGCTCGACCGCGTCTGCGTCGGCAGCTTCTCGGACCGCAGGCTGCGCAACGTGCGGCGCGCGCTCGGGCCCGACCTGTGCACCAGCATGGGGCCGCTCGAGGTGGTGCGGCTGCGTGGCAGGAGCGTGGGCCTGCCCCTGCCCACCCAGTTCGACGCCAACGTGCGCTGCGTGCAGGTGCCGGTGAAGGAGCGCGGCGTGGTGGTCACCGATCAGCGCTTTGTCGACACCGCGCACGGCCTGGGGCTGCGGGTGCACGTGTGGACCATCGACGATCCGGCCGAGATGCATCGGCTGCTCGACCTCGGCGTCGACGGGCTGATGACCGACCGTCCCAGCGTGCTGCGCGAGGTCTTCGAGGCCCGCGGGGTCTGGCGCGAGCCTGAAGTCTAGGACACGGCTAGCCCGCCTGCGCTGGCCTCAGGGCGCCTCGTAGACCGGGTTGGTGACCGCCCACACGTCGCGCACCTGAATCGGCGGCCGAGACTGGCCCTTGTTGGCCCGCAGCACCGCCGACCACCAGCCCGGCTTGGTCGCGGCGGTCGCGGGCAGGTTCAGCGTGACGGTCTTCGCGCCCTTGCTCGCGGGGACGCCGCTGACGTCTTGGGTCAGCACCTCGACCCCGTTGTGAAAGAGCGACACCGTGCCCAGCGGCATCCAGTCTGGAGCGGTCAGGAACACGCG
>JAUIAC010000200.1 GCA_030425545.1 bacterium
GGGGGGACCGCAGCGCCCCGTCTCCAACTTGGATCCTGCGAGTTTGAACCTGAGGGGGCCGAGCGGCCACCAAAGGGGAGCGGAGGAGGTCCAGCATGAAGTATCGACTGCGCGACGAAGCGGCCTACCGAGAGGTGGGCGAGACGGTCTTCGTGGTCACAGCAGACCGTGCGCTACACAAGATGGCCAACCCGACCGCGCTCGCCATCTTTCGCACCCTGGAGTCGGGGCCCGCGAGCGTGGACGAGCTCGCGTCGACGTTGACCCGGCGCTTCGACGTCGACAACGCCACCGCCCGCGCGGACGCCCAGGCGTTCATCACCACGTTGGTGGAGCGAAAACTCGTGGCCGAGGACGCCAAGAGCCGAGATGCCAAGGCAGATTGAACATCCACAAGGGCCCTGGCACCCTTGGGGCGCGCGAGCATGAGGCCGGTGGACGGGCCCATCTTCGCCGCTGTTGATCCCTGCAGGAAAGCCAGCTGTGTTCCCCTCCCACGCACAGTCTTTCCTGAGTTCGGAAGAGAGGACGATACTCATGATTCACGCGATTGACGCCAGGTCCGCGACCTTGCGAGTACTGCTCGCCCTTGTCGTGGCGACGGCCGTGGGCTGTAGCACCGGAGACCAGGCGACGCCCGGGCCGGCCGGCTACGACGTCACCGACGGCTCCGGGAACGGCGACATCGACGGTGGCACGGACAGCGCCGGTGGCGACACCGGCGGCGTCGACGCCAAGCCCGCTGTGACCTTGGACTTCACCCTCACGGTGAGCAGCGCCAACGGCCCCGTCGAGGCGCTCCAGGGCGCGTCGAGCGTGATCCTGAGCCTGTCTCAAGACCTCTACCCTGGCACGGCCGACTCGGGCTTCCAGGGCGACGTCAAGGTGACGAGCACCGGGCTGGCCGACGGCACCAAGGTCAACGTGACCGTGGGTGGCGTGAGCGCTGGCGAGGTCACCCTGCAGGGCGGCACCGCCACGCTGCAGAAGGTCACCATCAAGTGCGCCACGGTGGCCCAGGAGCTGGCTGTGTCCGCCCCCGGCGCCGACACCGTCACCAAGGGCGCCCTGGTCAACTGCGGCAACGCCTGCACCGCCACGCTCAGCCAGCCTCCGACCTGCATCACCCAGGACGCTGACCCGGTGAAGGCGGGCTTTCAGGTCGCGGTCGAGGTGTCCACGACGACGCCGGACTGCACCCACGCTTACGTGAAGTACACCGACGCCGAGGGCTCGCAGGCCGAGTCGGTGAAGGTCCCGCTCAGCGGCGGCAAGGCGACGGTCGTGTTCACCGCGTCCAACAAGGACAGCGGACTCGCCAACGCGACCGCCCAGGTCCAGGCCGTGGTCGAAGATCAGGCCCACGTCGACCGCCCGGAGGGGACGTCGGCCCAGGCGACCCTCAAGCTCACCACGGACGCTCCGGTCGTCGCGCTTCTGCAGCCGACCGCGCTGACCCTGACCTTGGCGGACGACGCCAACGGCAACGCCGCGGACGGCATCCAGGTCAACCTGGTCGGCACCGCCACCAGCATGCAGCCGCTCGACCCGATCACCATCCTGGTCGACGGCGTCGACGGGGGCGCGAGCAACATCGCCGCCGACGGCACCAGCTTCCAGAAGACGCTGACCTTCAAGACCACCGGGACCTACAAGGTGTCGGTCTCCGCCAAGAACAGCTGCGGCCTGTCGGGCTCGGCTGAGAAGTCGTTCGGCGTGTTCGCGGACAAGTCAGCGCTCGCCATCTCCAAGCCGGCGGCCGGCGCCATCTTGCTGGCGAAGGACGACGGCGACGCCAAGACGCCCAACATCTACGAGACGACCATGGAGGTCACCACGTCCGGCGCCCCGGCCGGCACCACGGTCTCGGTCTTCTGCCGCGCCAACCAGGTCGGAGCCACCTTTGGCGCGAACCCGGTCGGCAAGGCCGTGCTGCCCAGCGGCGCGGCTGGTGTCGCCGTCGCCGTCGCTCTCGACGTGTCGGTGCTCACGTCCAACATCGTGTGCCGGGCGTCCGACGACGGCCCCAACGCGTCCCAGTCCTCCGAGGTCGGCTTCACCGCCGCGCTGCCCGCCCCTTGCCTGGTCATCTCGCAGCCCACGGCTGGGCAGGTGGTGACCACCGCTTCGTTGGCCGTCGCCGTGACCGCCACGAACCTGAACGGGGCCGTGGTCGAGGCCAAGATCGCCGTGCTCAACGGCGGCACCGTCATCGACACCCTGCTCGCCAAGGTGTCCAACGACGCTTCTTCGGGCAACGTGGCGCTGGCCACCGGGACGCCGCCCAAGTCGCTGCCCGACGGCAGCTACCAGCTCACGGTCTCGGCCAAGGACAGCTCCGGCAACAACGCGGGCGACTCCGCGTGCAGTGACGTGACCCGCAGCTTCGTCGTCGACACCAAGGGCCCTGGGCTGAAGATCAGCGTCCCTACCAAGTCGAGCCTCGATCCCTTGGTCGACCCCGACGCGGACGCAGCGACGCTCGGCTACCAGACCACCGTGGTCGTCGATGTGACCGGTGAGACGGGCACCTCGTCCGTCTGCTTGAGCGTCAACGGCTTCACCGTGCCGTGTCAGACGGTGGTGGGCGAGGGCAAGGCCACGTTCACAGGGGTCACGCTGCAGGCCGGCGACAACAAGCTCCTCGTCACGGGCTCCGACGCCAGCGGCAACAAGACCGCCAACCCGGCGTTTACCCTGACCTACGTGTCCAACGCCGTGGTGGTGGTCTGGGACGATCCCAAGACCAGCGTGGTCACGGCCAAGGACACGCTCAGCGTCCGCGCCAAGGTCACCGAGCAGAAGTCAGGCGCGGTGATCACCGGCGCAAAGGTCGCGGTCTACGTCGACGGCAAGATCGTTCCCGGCGCGACCGTGAGCGAGGCCCCCGGCGGTCTCTACACCACGGTCATCACGGGTCTCAAGGCCGGCAAGAACACGGTCCAGTTCTCGGTCACGCCCGCCAGCGGCGGCAGCCCCGGTGTCTCGCCCCTGCTCGATGTCACCCGCAAGGTGGGCACGCCTACGGTCGCGATCACGTCGCCGGCCAACAACAAGGTCTTCCTCGCCAATGACACCGCGTGCACCGGGGGCCAGTCGAGCTGCTCGACCACCGCGACGGTCACCACGTCGAACGCCGAAGACGGCTCGAAGGTCACCATCGAGGCCAAGTGCGCCGGCAACAAGGCGACCTCGGTCGAGGCCACGGTCTCCGGCGGCAAGGCGTCCGCGTCGGGCCTCGTCCTGGCCAACAACACCACGTGCAGCATCTCCGCCACGGTGACCGACCTGGCCGGTCAGTCGGCCACGGGCACGGCGATCTCGGTGCAGGTCGACCTCACCAAGCCCAAGATCGTTGGCCTCAACCCCGCCAAGGTGACGCTGCTCGCCAATGACGACGTCGACAGCAACTCCTCCAACGGCATGCAGTACCTGCTGAACGTGTTCGCTTCTGGCCTGGCCAAGGACGCGCCGATCACGGTCGACGTGTACGCCGACGACGGCTCGAAGAAGTACACCTACACGTCGAAGCCCCACGCTGCCATCCCGGACAACGGCACCGGCTCCGTGGGCTTCGGCGCGGTCGACATCCCCGACGGCGATGCCGTGAAGCTCGTGTTCAGCACCAAGGACACCGCCGGCAACACCGCGACGCTCACCTTGACGCTCGCCGTGCTCGCGGCGTCGCCTGACATCCGCATCTCGCTGCCCGCGAACGTCCCGGCGATCGCCTGCAAGGGCAACAGCGACTGCGCACAGGGCGGTCTCTGCACCCCGAGCGGCAAGTGCGCGCTGCCCTGGTCCAAGGCCTCCAGTCAGGAGTTCCTGGTCGTGGCCAACGGCAGCTTGGCCGGCGCCAAGGCTCGGATTTGCTCCAACTCGTCCGCCATTCAGGGCGGCTCGGCGTGCGCGACCATCGGCTACAAACAGGTCGGCCAGGTCGTCGACGTGAACTCGGGCGCCAACTCCGTCAGCGTCACGGGGGTGGCCGACGGTGACCACACGTTCATCGCGGAGATGCTCCCCGCCGGTGGCGACGCGAGCAAGGCCGCGGACTGGGTCAACTCCACCAGCACGAGCGCCGGTGACGTCTGGAAGTCTCGCGCCATCTACGTCGACACGACCCCGCCCTCGCTCGCGTCGGTGCTGCCCAAGTCGGTGGCCGGCGTGCCCACGAGCTGCCTCAACGGCGCCATGGAGGTGAAGCCGGACGCCAAGGCTGGCGGCGTGTTCTCGCTCGCGGCCACGCTGTCGAACGAAGAGGCCACCGTGAAGGTGTTCTCGTCCGGCACCGCCGTTGGTTCGGCTTCCACCACGAACAAGGTGGCCGGCGTGTCGGTGACGCTCCCCGAGGGCTCGGCCAAGTTGACCGCTGTCGCGACCGACCTCGTCGGCAACGAGAGCGCAGCGACGGTTGTGGGCACCTACACCGTGGACACCCTGAGCCCCGCGGCCCAGTTCTCGGCGCCCAACAAGAGCCCGCTGCTGGTCGGCGACAGCCTGGACATTCAGGTGTCGTCCCCCGCCACCGACGTGGAGGGGCAGCCTGTCGTGCTCAAGGACGCCGGCAAGACCGTGGGCACCCTGGCGATGAAGTCCGGGGTCGCGACCTTCACGCAGGCCGCGTTCAAGACCCTGACGGACGGCTCGCACACCCTGACGGCGACGCTCACCGACAAGTGCGCGAACGAGTCCGTGGCCTCGACCGTGCCCGCGACCGTCGTCGTCGACACGGCGGCGCCCACGGTCACCATCACCACCCCAGCGCAGGCCGCGGCGCTCAAGGACGACGACGACGCCAGCGCCAACGCGAGCGGGTACCAGGTGTCGGTCGCCTTCAACACGACGGGCGCCGCAAAGTGGAGCTTGGAGCTGGGGACCGACTGCGACGCCAAGTTCGAGAACTGCGCCGCGTTCTCCCCCGTGTCGAACGGCGACGTGACCAACGACGGCGGCGCGGAGCCGGCCCAGCTGGCCACGCTCTCGTTCGGCAAGACCACCAACTACGTCGCACGGGTGACGGTCACTGACGCGAACGGCAACAAGACCAGCGCGGACCGAGGCTTCACCGTGTCGCTCTCAGGCTGCCTGGTCAGCCTGAGCGGGCTGCCGTCCAACGGCGTCATCAACACCACGTCTTGCGCCACCAAGGGCAGCAACTGCGCCGCCACGACGCTCGACCTCAAGGCCGACTTCAAGGGCCCCTGCGGCAACGTGACCTCGGTCACCCTCGAGAAGGCTGGCAAGGTCGTGGCCACCAAGTCGCCGAGCCAGAGCGAGGCCACCTTCTCGGTGTCTTTCGCGGATGGTGAGGACGCGACGTACGAGGCCAAGGCCATCGCTGGCGGCAGCGCCGCGGGCAGCTCCGGCGCGCAGAAGGTGCTCGTCGACCTGACCAACCCTGTCGTGACCTTCGAGAAGGGCACCGTGCTTGGCTTCGAGACCTCAGACGGCAAGGCCACGGCGGTCTATGGCACCGGCAGCGACCAGGACCAGGCGCAGAACGGCGTGCAGGTCCACGCGCTGCTGCGGGTCAAGGACGCCAACCTCACGAGCGCCCAGGTGACCAAGCTGCAGAACACCGCGTCCGGCACCGGCGTGGATCTCACGTCTGGGCTCAAGCTGCCCTTCACCATCGGCGGCACCACGAGCAAGGACATCGAGATCAAGTTCGTCACGCTGCCCGACAACGCGACGGCGAAGGTCACCGCTACGGTCGTGGATGGCGCCGGCAACACCGGCACCGCGACGTTTGACGCGACCGCCGACACGCTCGCGCCTGGCGCCGTCACGCTGACGCCGCTGACGTCGGCCGACATCAACCCGCGTCGCCCCTTCGCCAAGCTCACCGCCACGGCCACGGGGGACGACGGCACCTCGGGCAAGGCCGCCAAGTACGAGGTGCGCTACAGCAAGAGCGACATCACCTCGACCTCGGAGTTCGAGGCGGCGTGCGACGCGTCACAGCTGCCGAGCACCAAGCTGGCGACGCCGAGCGACGCGGGCAAGACCGACACGCTCATCGTCGAGGGACCGGATCCGCGCGCCTCCACGGACGCTTGCAAGTTCGCGCCGCTGACGGACGCCGCAGGGGCGGCCAAGTACTACTTCGCCGCTCGCGCGGTCGATGACGCTGGCAACGCTGGACCGGTGTCCGCCTCTGTGTCCACGGCGGACATCCGTCTGCGCTACACGAAGGTGACCGCGACCAGCGCGCCGTGGAAGAACGGCTTTGGCTTCGGCTTCGTGGCCGAGGTCGGCGACGTCAACGGCGACGGCAAGGGCGACATCGCCTACGGCGGCTTCCTGGCGCCGCACTTCTGCGTGGTCTACGGCCAGGCCGACAACGACGGCAAGGTGCCCGCGACCATCAACGTCGACAGCGCTTCGTCGGCCAACCACGTCTGCCTCACCGGGACGTCGGCCATCGGCTCGCGCTCGGCCGGGCCCATCGACGTCAACGGCGACGGCGTGCACGACCTCGTCGTCGACTACGGGCAGAAGAGCAAGGACAACGCGGATCGCGAGGTGCGGGTCTACCTTGGCGAGAGCGGCAAGGCGCTCACGACCACGCCAGCGGTGACCATCAGCGGCATCACGTCCGCGGCGAGCTACGGTGTCCACTTCCTGGGCAACGCGGGGAACTTCAACGGCGACAAGACCGCTGGGGGCAACGCCATTCAGGACATCGTTGTGACCACGTCGCCGACGTCGAGCGCCGCCTACTACCGGGTGATGGTCATCCCCGGCAGCGCGGCGTGGACCTCGTCGAGCCCGATCACCATCAACGTCGGGACGCCTGCGGACCGCAAGAAGCACAACGTCGTGACCTTCTCGCTCGCCTCGCAGCCCTCGTCCGGCCAGTTCGGTACGACTGTGCGTGGCGTCGGCAACATGTTCGTCGACGGCGACGGCAGCGGCACGCAGTACGACGATCTGCTCATCGGCAAGTACAACGACGTCAGCGCCATCTGGCTCATCAAGGGCCGCGCGACCACTGGCGACACCTCGCTCACCTACTCGCAGGCGGTCGACGGGTCCGGCAATGACGAGAAGAACGCCGTGGTCATCCGCCCCGACGTGTTCACCGGAGGCGGCAACTTCCACAGCGGCTTCCCGGTGTCGTTCGACGGCGACGCCATCCCGGACCTCCTGGTGTCGCATCGCGACTCCGGCAAGCCGGCGTACCTGTACTGGTTGCGCGGCGTGGACCTCGCCAAGTTCCTGGGCAAGGTCGCCGGTCAGGGCGGCACGCAGGTGGGCTCGTCGGGCGTCTACAAGACCTCGTGTGGATGGTTCCAGCAGGCCTGGGTGAGCCCGGCGATCCCGCTGGGCAACTTCGGCGACCAGCAGGGGACAGCGAGCGTGGCCGTGGGCGGCGGCGCGCCGTCCAACGCGCCCACCGGGTCGACCAACTTCAGCGTGCGGTTGCCGCAGGTCCGCACCGACGGGGTGACCGGCAACATCGCCAGCTACCACGTGGAGGATCTGACCTTTCAGAACCCCTACAACCCGGGCAGCAAGACCATGGGCGTGTTCGCCACGGCGCCGGCGGGCGACTTCAACGGTGACGGCTACCCCGACGTGATGATCGGGACGTTCGGCGGCACCGACTACTCAATCCTCGTGTACTGACACGACTCTGGAGCACCTATGGACACCCACAACACGAACGACGAGCTCACGCTCGTGACGAGCGGGGACGAGCAGGGCGGCGCGTCCACGGAGACGGCCAGCTCGCGTGCGCCCTACGAGGCCCCGGCCGTCGTGTCGATGTCAGCCGCCAGCATGGGCTCGATCGCGGGCACAGGCTGCGTCGACGCCGCTCCTGGTGTCAGCTGCCCGACCTAGGCGGCATCCGGATGCGTCCCCTGCAGCACGCCGGAACGCCCTACGCGCGAGAGTCGCGTGGCGACGCTCCCATCTGCCTGCAGGTCGGGCAAGACCGCTTCTATGCGGACGTTCGAGAGCCCTGGGGAGAGCGCCTCAACCTCCCCAGGGCCGACGTGCCCAGCGACGGCTACGTCATCTCCTTCGAGGGACGCCGCCCCAACTGGGGGCCGCCTCGCTTCGAGTCCTTCGGCGACACCGCCCGCTGGGTCGGCGCGCAGTCGTCGGGCACCATGGGCCCAGACGGCGCCCACTTCCACCTCGCCACCCCTGAGGTAGGCCCCAATCGCATCAGCCCCCGCATGGCCGTCCAGGAGGCGGTCTACGCCGTCGCTCATTGGCGCACGGTCCGCAGGGGCGGTCTGGTCCTTCACGCCGCCACCGTCGACACACCGCAGGGTGTGGCGGTGGTGATGGGCGACAGCGGGGCCGGCAAGTCGACCCTGAGCCGGCGCCTCGCGGACCACTACCTCCACGAAGAGCACGCCTTCCTGGTCCCCGACGCGTCGGGCAATGGGGGCTGGATCAACCTGCGCGCGCGCAGCACGTGGTACGGCACCGACGCCCCGCACCCCTGGACCGCGGCGGTGTCGCGCCTCTTCTGGCTGGGCGCCGATCGCAGCGTCACCGGCAGCGTTCCGCTCTCAGCCGAGCGGGCGCTGGAGCGCGTCTACCACTCGGTGATCAGCACTTCGGGCGTGCCTCACGCCGCGCTCTTCGCCGCCGCTGTCCAGCTGTCTCGCGCGGTGCCGACGGCCGAGCTCTCCCACGCGTTGGGTGACTCGATCGATCGGCTTCAGGCCACGCTCAACGGGAGTCTTCATGTGGATTGAGTCTCCCTCGAGCCAGGAGTTTCGCGACTTTCACGCGGAGTTCGACCGGGCCGACGTGCCGACGCGCGTCCATCTGGACATCACCTATCGCTGCGATCTCGACTGTGAACACTGCTACCTCGACGACAAGGAGACCTGGCCGGAGATGAAGACGGCCGACTTGAAGCGGGTGGTCGACGAGCTCGCAGACCTTGGAGTCATGCACCTGTTGTGGAGCGGCGGCGAGGTCTTCGCGCGCCCTGACTTCGAGGACCTGCTGACCCACGCCGCGGCGAAGGGATTCCTGAGTCAGGTCAAGACCCACGGAGGCAACCTGACCGCCGAGCGCGTCGCCTTCTTGCAGGCGGTGGGCGTCGTTGACGTCCAGGTCAGCGTGTACTCGCTCGACGACGAGGTCCACGACGGCGTCACGCGCGTCCCCGGGTCGCTGGCCCGCACGCTACGAGGCATCCAGCTGTGCAAGGACGCCGGCCTCCATGTCCGAGTGGGCATCGTCGCGATGCCGGTCAACGTCGACGAGATCGAGGACATGCTCCGCTACTTCCAGGACATGGACGTCGCCTGCGGTGTCGGCATGCGCATGTACGACGACCACGCCGCGTCGGGGGCCACCCAGCCGCTCAAGCTGAGCGAAGAGGAGCTGATTCGCGTGCGCATGGCCCACATGCGCGCGATGTCGCTGAACCCCCGCGATCTAGCGTTCAACACGATGAAGACCGAGGGACGGACCTGCGGAGCGGCGACCGAGCTCGCCTATGTGACGCCGGACGGCTCGGTGTGGCCCTGCGTCATGTTCCCCATGCCCCTCGGCAACCTGCATGAGCGGTCCTTCGGCGACATCTGGCGCTACAGCGAGGGTCGAAAGGAGGTCGCTGCGTTCCAGCAGTCGTCCCGCACCGACTGTCATGGATGCGCGGCCAGCGGGGCGTGTGAGTTCTGCAAGGGTGAGGCCTTCAAGCAGTCGGGTGACTTCCGTGTCGCGCCGCCGTCGTTTCACTTCGAGGCGGCGGCCGCCGTCAAGGCTGCCGAGCGGCTCACGGGCGAGCGGCTGTCACCGGAGGCCTGGGCCACGATCCCGAGCGGTGAAGTCACGGCGCCGCGAAAGCGCAAGGCGACGTTCCCCATCTACCGGCCCGGTCGTGTCGCGCGCGACACCTGAGCTGGGTCCGCGCTGGTGGCCTGTCACCGGGGTGTCGATGTGGCCCGTGACCTCCCCGCTGTGGGCCCGGGTGTCGCCAGACGACGACCTGAGTGTGGGTGACGTGGCCGTGTTCCTCGGTGTGAACGGGCGGATCTGGTTCCATCGCGTAGTCGCGACCTCCGACGCAGGAGTCCAGACCCGCGGCGACACCAACGCCAAGGCCGACGCACCGGTCCCCAAGAGCGCCGTCCTCGGCCG
>JAUIAC010000201.1 GCA_030425545.1 bacterium
ATCCCAAGCGCACGGCCTACCGCATCAAGGCCATCCAGCCCGACTTCTGGCCGGCGCGGAAGGACCTCATCGGCAACCAGACCGGCGGCATCGGCGCCAACTTCGTCTGGGCCCACTGGCAGCCCAAGGAGAAGAAGGCCCCCTGCACCCCCGGCTCCGAGGTCGCCTTCGACGGCTACTGCTTCAAGGTCAACAAGCAGCTCGAGGCCGAGGTCGCCGCCTACAGCAAGGCTGGCGTGCTGGTCACCGGCGTCTTCTGGGGCGTGCCGCCCTGGGCCCGCATCGCCGACAAAGACTGCTCACCGGCGGGCGGGGCGGCTGGCTTCAAGGTCTTCTGCAAGCCCAAGGACCCCAAGAAGTTCGGCCGTTTCGTTGGCTTCATCGCCAGCCGCTACGACGGCCTGGGCGGCGTCGGCCGGGTGGTCGACTTCGTCATCCACAACGAGGTCAACAGCAACGTCTGGTTTGACATCGGCTGCGGCTCCGGCAAGCCCTGCGACACCAAGCAGTGGCTCGACGACTACGCCGCCAACTACAACGCGGCCTACGACCGGGTCGTGCAGCACCAGCCCAGCGCGCGCGTGCTGATCAGCCTCGAGCACCACTGGGACCCGAAGCAGTACGACACCCCCGCGGCTGGCAGCCCGCTGCTCTCGGGGCAGACCTTCCTCAAGGGCTTCGCGGCGCGGGTGGGCCAGCGCAAGTGGCGGGTGGCGTATCACCCCTACCCGCCCAACCTGCTCAAGCCCACCTTTGGCGCGCTCGACCATCAGCAGCACGGCAAGGTCACCTACGGCAACATCGGCGTACTGCTCGGCTGGCTCTACCAGACCTTCCCCAAGCTGGCCCACGTGCACGAGGTGCAGCTCACCGAGAGCGGGGTCAACGGCTTCGCGCCCCACGCCACGCAGGCGCAGCAGGCCGCCGGGGTGTGCGACAGCTTTCGCACCGTGCTCGGCACGCCGGGCATCGTGAACTACGTCTACCACCGCCTGCGCGACCACCCGGCGGAGACGGCGTCGGGGCTCGGCGTCGGCCTCTTCGACACCAACGACAAGCCCAAGGCGGCCTGGGCGACCTGGGCGCTGGCGAACCGCGTCGACCTCAAGCCGCCGAAGCTCTCGTGCGGCTTCGAGCTGCTGCCCTACGTGCGCCTGCAGCGGGGCTACCACAGCGCCAAGGGGCACTGGGCGACCACGGGGCTGCTGCCGGCGGGGTTCAAGAAGGAGAGCAGCTGGAAGCTCAAGCGGGCCGCGTTCTCGGGCTCGCAGCTGCTTTTTGCCTGCCAGGTGGGGAGCCACAACCTGATCACCACGGACCCCAAGTGCGAGGGACAGCTGCCCCTCGGGCCGGTGGGCTACGCCGCCAAGACCCCCGCCAAGGGCCTCGTGCCGCTGCGGCGTTGCATCGCCGGGGGTGACCACTTCGTCAGCAGCCACCCCACGTGCGAGGGGCAGAAGCAAGAGAGCGTGCTCGGCTACGTGTGGCCGGGGTAGCGGACGATGGAGGGCGTCTCCGCCCCGTCGTCTTCCCTCCACCCACCCGCGCGTCACGCTGTTCGGCCAACCGTAGGCCGGGTGCACTAGCGCGCAGCCTGCTGGTTGATCATGAGCGCGATCGCGTCGACGAGATCTCCGAGGGCTGAACTCAGGAGCGCGGAGAACTCGGCGTCTGGGGCCAGGCGTGCTCGCGCCTCGTCGAGCTTGTCGTGCGCGGCGCGAACGTCATCGTCGGTCTCGGCGCACTGCGCGGCTCTCCAAGCCGACATCAGCGTCTCGCTGAGGGCCTCGTGTGCGCGCTGGATCTCGTCCCGGAGCTCCTTGGCCTTGGCTCGCTTCGCCGCGTTGTGGGGCGGGCTATGAAGCGTCAGCAGCTCAGCAGCGGTCGCGGTCGCCGCCAAGTCGTCCACGTCTCTCGCGCTGAACCGAAAGCGGTGCTCTGAGCTGGACAGACAGAGACGCTGCACGAGTCGCGTGCGGACCTCCTCTCCCGCGCAAGGGTCCAGCAGCGCGGGCGGCTCGGCATAGCGCGGCCTGCGCTGATTGCAGAGCCCACAGGTGGGGCACAAGTCGCTCCAGTCATGGCTCAACTCGGGGTGGGTGTGGCGCGGGAGGCGGTGGTCCACCTGTAGGTTGCGCAGCTGGACCTTGCTCTCACACAGGTAGCACTTGCCGTGGAAGTCGGCGTGCAGGCGCAGCAGGACGTCGTCGTCGTTCCAGCTCTGACGTCGCGCGAGCGACTCGGGTGCCAAGTCGGACCTCGTCACGTCGATCACGCCGCGTCGCTCCCGTGCTGACCCATCGCCATGCGCAGCTGGATCTCGCGGGCGACGCCGTAAGAACGCCGCGAGAGCTCGTCCGCCAGGCGCTGCATGCGCGTCTGCTCGTCGGAGCTCCGCTTCACGTTGGCCCACAGCTCCCGAAGCTCCTTGAGCTCCGCCTCTGTGCGCCGGTCGAAGTCCTCTGAGATGCCGAAGTGCTCTGTCATCAGCGCGCCATAGCGCACACCGACATAGTCTCGGCTCAGCGTGGCCTCGTGCCGCCCAAGGTCATAGACAACAGCGTTGTCAACGCTGCTGATCACGGCCGGAGAGTGTGTCGCGACGATGAACTGTACCCTTGGGAAGAAGCTCGTGAGCAGGGGCAAGATCTGCTCTTGGAGTTCCAGGTGAAGGTGCGTCTCCAGCTCGTCGATGACGGCGATGCCAGTCGGATCGAAGGTCTGGTCACCCAGGGCGTCCCGGCAGGCTTGGACGCGAAGGAGCAGGTCGCCTAGGAGGGAGAACACGGCGCTGTGGCCGTCCGCCATGGTGTCCAGATCGAACGCATATCCGCGCGATTCGAACCTGAACGTGTAGGCCTTGCGATCGAACGTGAAGCCCAACGCCGGGTCGCCCATGACGGTGCGAAGCTGTTGTTCGAGTTCACCAAACCAGCGCTGCAGTCGTTGGGCCGTGGACTGGTCGCCGTCTGCCAGCGCAAACGCCTGCTGTGTGCGCTGGTTGACCAGAAACTGCTTCAGAAATCGGGTTGTGTCTCCCTGACCACTCGTCAGCGTTTTGAGGTCCAGTTCTTGGGGGCCGCGAACCGGCTGGGGTACCCACTCCTGGCCTCGCCTCGCGGGCGAGCGCATGACGAAGGCTCGGTCGTCGGCCTGCGCCTTCCAAAAAGCGTCCGTGAACCACAGGCGGATGTGAGACGACCTCTCGTCCGACATCTCGCTCATGAACGTGCGGTTGCCGTGGGTCTCACCGCCAGACATGTCGATGGAGCTCTTTCCGGAGCGACAGGCGGCGAGGCAGTTGCCGACAAATTCGAGCACGCCAGATTTTCCAGATCCGTTGGGCCCCGTCAGGAGCAGGTGTCGAAATGGCTGCTGTTCCGAGGCGGGAAGCTCCACGTCTAGCGACTGAAGATTGCGGACTCCGGTGCCCTGAATGCGCGTGATGTAGGCCATTCTGTGTCCTCCAGGTCCGACCTTACCCCGATCCTGTCGTCGCCGCGATGGCTCCGCGCGCTGGCGGATCTGTGAAAGCACGAGCCATGGCGTACCATCGCCCAAGACCCCCGCCAAGGGCCTCGTGCCGCTGCGGCGTTGCATCGCCGGGGGTGACCACTTCGTCAGCAGCCACCCCACGTCGCGTCACCCCACCAAGGACGCCCCATGCACCTGAAGACCCTGGCCCTCTGCGCCGCGCTGCTCGCGGCGCCCGTCTGCGCCCAGGCGACCGCCAAGCCCGCGCCGACCGACGACCCCGCCGCCCGTGGCTGGGGCCGCCGGGTGGACCTGTCCAAGCTCGGCCACGGCCTGCAGGGCCACGTCTCCGTCCCCGCCACGGCCAAGGTCACGGTCCAGCCGCAGCAGATCACCTCGGCCGACGGGCTCGAGGGCCAGGCCGCCCGTGTGCGCATCGGCGGCGGCAAGATCACGCTCACGTCTTATCTCAAGCTGCCCAAGCGCCGCAGCTCGCTGAAGGCCCACGGCCGCTTTCACGCCAACTTCAACCGGGTCAGCAGCCACACCTTCGGGCCGGGCCACTGGGCGCAGGTCCACCAGTGGCGGCCGGGCGAGTGCATGATCCACGGCGTCAGCGAGCCGGCGGGCCTGCTCTGCGACGGCTTCAAGATGCCCTGCGGCCACGTCGCGCAGTGGCTGCAGGTGTGCGCCAGCATCGCGCCCGGCCCCAAGCCCTCCGCCGCCGCGCTCTCGCCGAAGACGGCCTTCCCCAAGCTGCCGCCGGCCGCGGCCAAGGTGGCCTGGGCGGTGGCGCAGGCGGTCGCGCGCAACGACGCCAAGGGCGTGGTGGCGCACGCCGGGCCGAAGGGCCTGAAGGTCGGCAAGCGTCGCCTCAGCAGCAAGGCCTTCGTCGCCCGAGCCAAGCGCTCGACGGTGCTCAGGTTCGTCGCGCGCGCTTGGGCCAAGGCGGCGGGCAGCAGGAGCTACACCTGGAACGCGCGCTCCAAGGGCAACCAGGCCGTCGTCTACTTCAGCAGCGGCTACGGCAAGCAGCCCATCTTTGTCCTCGACAAGCGCGGGGCGGGCTGGCATTTGTCACGCTTCGACATCGAAGATCTTGGTGAGCCATAGCGCTACAGCCCTGAGTTTGCTTGTCTTCATCCCTCATCGTCCCACCCAGGTGCCCCCATGCCGACCCTCGCTCGTCTCCGCTCCCTCGCCCAGCGCGCTCCGGTCGCGCTGTTGCTCGCCCTGTCGCTGTGTTTCGCCGGCTGCGACCTCGAAGAGGGGGGCGAAGGTGACGAGACCGGCGCGTCCAGCGGCGGCACGTCCGGCGGTGGCACGTCCGGGGGCGGGACCTCTGGCGGCGGCACGTCCGGGGGCGGCACGGGCGGTCAGGCGGCGTGGACGATTTTTGTCTACGGCCACGCCGACCACAACCTGTCGCCCTCGCTCGTGCGCGACATGGTCGAGATGAACAAGGCGACCTTCGGCGATCACATCCGCGTCATCGTCATGGCCGACTGGGACGGCTCGAGCACCTCCGACGACGGCACCCCCTACCCCACGGGTACAGAGTGGTATCGCGTGTTGGGCTCCGACAAAGAGCTGAAGCCCTACAAGACCACCGCTGAGCAGAACCTGGACGACCCCAAGGTGTTGCGGGCGGCCATCGCAGAGGCCTTCACGGAGAACCCCGCGGCGCACTACGGCCTGGTGTTGTGGGACCACGGTGGCGCCTGGAGCGGCGGCTTTGGTCACGA
Source organism: bacterium (assembly GCA_030425545.1). Classification (GTDB taxonomy): domain Bacteria; phylum Myxococcota_A; class UBA9042; order UBA9042; family UBA9042; genus UBA9042. The sequence goes on from JAUIAC010000201.1 coordinate 5,220, forward strand.
CGGCGCCGACGGCGGCAACAGCGGCACAGCGGGTCACGGCATCAGCATCGCCGACCTGGTCAGCGCCATCGGCGGCGCGCTCGACGACGCCAAGCTGCCCGGCAGCCTCGACTTCCTCTCTTTTGACACCTGCCTCATGGCCGGGGCTGAGGTGGCGATCCCCTTCCGCAAGCTGACGCAGGTCTTCATCGCCAATGCCGAGATCGACTACGGCGACGGCTGGGACTACACCGCGGTGCTGCAGTTCCTCGACAAGAACCCCAAGGTCACCGCCGTCGACTTCGCCAAGGCCGAGGTGGCGGCGTGGGACAAGCATCACCTCGCGGCGGGCATCGACGACAAGCTGATCCGCAGCCACGTGGCGCTCGACATGAGCAAGGCCGACGCCTTCATCGCCGCGGTCAAGGGCTTCGTCACCGAGTTCACCACCAGCCAGTCGCTCGACATGCTCGGCGTGGGCCTCGGCACGGTGATGAGCCTGCCAGTCTACTCGGCGGTGGTGGGTGATCCGACCGAGCCCTCGCGGCTGCGCGACCTGGGCCAGTTCCTCGACCAGGTCTGGGCGGTGGGCGGTGGCGACGACCTCGCCGCAGAGGCCGACAAGGCGCGCAAGGCGCTGGCCGCCATGGTCATCAGCAGCTCCGTCGGCACGCTGCGGCAGGCGCAGAAGGGCATCCACGTGCAGGTCGGCCTGGCCAACGAGCTGACCAGCGAGGAGATGTCTGCCTACGGCACCAAGGCGGCGGACTGGAACACCCTCTCGGGGTGGAAGGGGCTGCTCGACACGGTCATCGCCGCCAACGACCAGACCGCGCCTCAGGTGAGCGCCAAGGCCGAGGTGCCGGCGCAGCCCACCGAGGAGAACCCGCCGACCTTCAGCTTCACGGTGCAGGACAAGGACGTCGCCATCGCCGACGGTACGCTGCTTATGGCAGATCCCGATCAGCCCAGCCTGGTCTACGTCTTCGGCAGCCTGGGCATGGGCCCCATCGACCCCGGCTCCTACACGCTGGACTGGGACATGGGCATCGTCGGGGTGCGCGACGCGGCCGACGAGTTCCTGCCGGTGACCCTGCGCCCCTGGCTCCTGGTCGGCACCAAGTCGGGCGAGTTCGACGCGGCGCTGCTGGCCTTCTCCGGTCAGCTCAGCGACCCGGCCACCGGCGAGAAGCTGCCGTGCACCTTCCTCTTCGACAAGGAGGCCGAGGTGGTCACCAAGGTGGCCATCGGCCAGGGCACCAACGCGTCGGTGATGACGCTGGCCGCGCTGCGCAAGGCCTCGCCCACGGTGAAGGTCACCCCCACGCTGATGACGGTGAACGTGCAGACCGGCGAGACCGGCCTGACCCCGGCGTCGGCGGGCACGGTCATCCCGGCCAGCGGCGGGCTGAAGCTCGACGTGGTCGACGCGCCCGCCGGGGTCTACACGGTGCTGGTGCAGGTCATGGACGTCTTTGGCAACAAGGGCCACGCGAGCGGCGTCATCAACCTGCCCGACGGCAACTGAGCCGTGGCGACCCTGCGACGGAGCCTGCCGGCGCTGGTCGTGGCGGGCCTGCTGGCCCTGGGGCTCGGCTTCTGGCTGCGGGGTGCGGGCGAGCCGGCTCCCGCGCCGGTGCAGGCGGCCGTCGCCGCTGCGCGGGCCGCAGACGCGGCCGCGCCACCGGTGAACCCGGACCAGCCAGGCACGCGAGGGCCCGCGCCAAGCGCGCCGCCCACCGCGCCGGTGCCGAGCGCGGCGCCCGCTGCACAGCCGACCGCTCCTGCTGCCCCGGTGCACCCGTCGCAGCCTGCGCCGGGCGCCCCCGCGGCGCCGTCGCCGGCCCAGGCTGATCCCCCGCCAGGGCTGCCGCGCGGCAAGGCGCTGCCCGCCGGCGGCCTGGTCGCGGCCATGCGGGCGCAGGTGGCCGACGAGGACCTCGCGCTGCTCTCGCGCCTCGGCGCCCGGCTGGGCAAGCCGGCACCGCCGGTGGTGTGGAAGCTGCTGCGGCGCAAGCGCGACGGCGCCTCCCACGAGGACCTGCTGCGCTACGTCCGGGCCGAGTTTCCGGCCGATCTTCGGCTCAAGGTCGAGACTGTGGCCTGGCTCGACGAGGCCTTTGGCGTCGCCGCGCCGCCGCCCAAGCCCCACCTGAAGCCGGCGGAGCGCGCCCGCCTGCGCCGGGCTCTGGGGCGCACGACCGCGTCGCCGCACCGGCCCCCATCGGCGGCGCAACCCGCGCAGCCCGCGAGTCCCCCCGCGCCTGCCGGGGCCATCGCGCCCTCGCCCTGACTGTCGCCCTGACTGTCGCCCTGACTGTCGCTCAGCCCCTCGCCCAGCCCCTCGCCGCACGCCGGCTCAGTAGAGCTTCAGGCACTGCGTGCCGATGGGCGACACGAACTTGAAGCAGCACTTCGGCTGGCTGCCCATCTGGCAGCTGGTCGTGCTCGAGCCGCTCCACTTGCCGGCCTTGAGCTTGGCCGTGGCCTCGAGCTTGATGTTGCTGGAGCTCTTGTAGCTGGTCCCCGAGAGCTTGAAGGTCACCGAAGCCTCGACCGCCGAGTTGGACGACTTGGTCTCCTTGCACTTGCAGCGGAAGCCCGGCAGCCCACCCCAGCAGCCGCCGCAGGTGCCACAGCTGCAGCCGGAGATCTTCTTCTTTACCGTCTTGGTGATCTCCTCGACCCACTGGAAGATGAAGGTGCCCACCTTCCACGTCGACAGGGTCGCGCTGCCGCTGATGCCGATGCCTGTCGCTGTGCGACTGGCCCAGATCTTGGTGGCCATCTTCACCACCTTCAGGTCGAGCGTCGCCGTGCCCTCGAATCCCTTGTCGTGGCTCGCCTTGAAGGTGGCGAAGTCGCCCTTGCTGAAGGGGTAGAGCTTGAGCCAGCCCTTGCCGCCGAAGCTGAACTTCAGGTCCTTGGGGATGGTGCCGTCGATGTCGACGCCCAGCGTGATGACGTGGGTGTTGGCCTTGAAGTTGCTGTCGAAGCTGGTGCCCTTGGTGCCGATGGTCCAGTCGGTCGACGACGTCAGCAGCGACGCGAGCTTGATGGTGCCGTTGCCCTTCCACGTCGCGCTGCCGTTGGTCTTGATGGTGGCGCCCGTGCTGCCCTTGAGGATGGGGCTGAGGTCCAACGTGCCGCTGGCCGAGGCCGTGGTGACGCTGCCGTCCCACTTGAACAGCGCCTTGCCGCTGCTCAGCGAGAAGCCAAAGGGCTTGAGCGTGCCGCCCGCCTGGAGCGTGTAGGGCTTGGGCAGGCCGTTGGCGCCCGACTCGAGCTTGTAGGTCTTGGTCGTCTTCGCGCCGAAGGCCTCGAGCGTCGCCGACAGGTTCAGCTGGTTGTGCCCGCCCACGAAGGGCTCGGTGGTGGACAGCTTGGCCGTGGCGTCGAGCTTGAACACCTTGTGCAGGTTCACCTTGACCGTGCCCTCGAGGTAGAGCTTGTCGACGGTCTTGGTGCCGATCTTCACCTTGGTGTTGATGCCGCCCTTGATCTTCAGCTTGACGATGCCGAGGTCGAGCTTGGCCGAGGCGCCGAAGCCCTTGTGGGTCTTGCACTCGGCCGGGATCGACGCGTCGGTGGTGCTCTGCGGGTTGCACAGCCAGAAGCGGCCGTCGGCCATGGTGAAGCCGAGCGGCTTGAGCGTCGCCGAGCCCGCCAGCGCGTAGTACCAGGTGCCGCCGGCGTATTTGACGGCGCCCTTCATCGTCGCCTTGATCCAGCCGCTCGCTGCGCTGACGTCCGACTCGTTGCTGATCAGCGTCGCGTTGTCGGTGGCGAGCCGCTTGAGCCGCGTCTTGCTGGTGAACTTGAAGAGCTTGCCCGTGCCCGGCTTCATCACCACCGAGCCCTTCATGTCGAAGTTCTTGGGCGTCTTGTAGTAGCCGGTCAGGTTGCCGTCGAAGACCTTGGGCACCTTCAACCGCGCCTTGGTCACCTCCAGCCCGTTGCTGGTGTGCAGCTTGACCGCGAGGTCGGCCACCGGGATGCCGCCGAACTTGCCGGCCTTGGCGGTGCCCTCGAAGCTGGCCATGGGGTTGGTGCCGAAGCAGGCGGCCAGGGTGCCGTTGAAGTCGGCGACCACGGGCACCTTGAGCACGGTCTGCCCGGACGCGCAGAGCCGCGCCGGGTTCCAGTCGTAGGTCACGCCGATCTTGGTGGCGATGCCCAGGTTGACCCCGTAGTTCACGCCGATGTCGAGCTCGCCCTCGGCCTTGAAGCCGGTGTCGTCGATCTGCATCAGCAGGTCGACCATCTGCTTGCCGAAGACCTTCAGCCCGCCCTTGGCGCGCAGGTAGATCGGCGCGTCGAGCGTGCTCAGCTCGAAGTCGGCGTCGATGGCGAGCTTGCCGAGGCCGCTGCCGAGGTCGACCCCGAGCGTGCCCTTCTTGCCCACGAAGGTGCGGGCGTAGATGTGGTAGCCGTCGCCGAGCGCGCACGACTTGTCGCTGAAGATGGCGCCCGCCTTGGCGTCTTTCTTCAGGCAGCCCATGCGCAGGGTCATGCTGAGGATGTCCTGCCGCTTCTCCTTCCAGTCGAAGGCCAGCAGCCCGGTGGCGTCGAGCACGGGCAGGGCGTCGCCGGTGAACTTGCCGGCGGTCGGGTAGCGCATCTCCAGGTAGGCGTAGAGGCCGTCGTCCCAGTTGTCCTTGCGCCCGTCGGGCCCGTCGCCGCTGACCACGAAGCCGCCCTTCTTGGGGATGGGCACCAGGGTCAGCTCGCGCATGTAGAACATGCCGCCGATCTTCTTGGCGTGGTAGTTCAGGTCGGCCTTGACCGTGATGCCCTCGGGGTTGCCCGACAGCTTGAGGAAGCTCTTGGGCAGGTCGAGCTCGAGGCCCGCGCGCACGCCCCAGCCGGTGTTCAGCGGGTTCTTGATCGGCCAGTCGATGCGGAACCA
>JAUIAC010000914.1 GCA_030425545.1 bacterium
ACACCTGGTCCGTCGTGTCGAGCCAGCTCGCCCCGGGCCAGATCCCCTGCGCCCTCTGCAGCCGCATGCGGCGCGGCGTGCTCAACGCCTGGTGCGCCGAGCGGGGCTTCACCAAGCTGGCCCTCGGGCACCACCTCGACGACGCTGTGGAGACCTTCTTCCTCAACCTGCTCTACGGGCGGCGCCTGGACCCCATGAAGCCCGCGACCCCCTCCGAGCGCACGGGGGTGACGACGATCCGGCCGTTGATCCTGGTCAACGAAGCCAAGGTGCACAGCTGGGTCGACCGGCACGGCGTGGAGGTCGTCCCCTGTCCGGTGTGCGACAGCTTCCCGGAGTCACGCCGCCGCGACCTCAAGCAGCTGTTGGGCTCGTTTCGAGCGCTGCACCCCGCCCTCAACGACTCGGTGCGCAAAGCCCTGTACGATGTCTGAGACGGCCGCCGCCCCCGCACGTCCTCCCTCCCGCTCGGAGCCCCCATGTTCGCCAGCCCCACCCGCCACCGCGCCCTGCGCGCCTCGCTCCGTGGCCTCGCCCTCAGCCTCGTGTGCTTTGCCCTGGGCGCCGTGGTCTGCCCGCAGCCGACCTACGCCGGCCCCAAGCGCGGGCCGTGGGAGCGAGTGGAGACGCGCGACGGCATCACCGTCTCGGTCCGCAAGGTCGAAGGACAGAACCTGCCGGAGTTCCGTGGCGTCACCGTGATCCACGCCGACGTCTTCGACCTGCTCGGCATCGTCAACGACATCCCCAAGCACTGCCAGTGGCGGGCCAAGTGTCACACCGCCACCATGCTCAAGCAGATCAGCGACTTCGAGCGGGTCATGTACACGCGCATCGACGCCCCCTGGCCCGTGAGCGACCGCGACGTGGTGCTGCACGGCGTGGCCACGGTCAACCTGGAGAAGCGGGTGGTCACCAGCCGCTTTCACTCGGTGCGCAACCCCAAGGCGCCCGAGGTCAGCGGCGTGGTCCGCATGCCCAAGCTGCACGGCTTCTACCGCTTCAAGATCCTCGGCCCACAGAAGGTGAAGGTGACCTACCAGGTCTACAGCGACCCGGGCGGCATGATCCCCAACTGGTTGGCCAAGCGCTCCGCGCGCAAGCTGCCCTACGGCACGCTGACCGGGCTGCAGAAGCAGCTCAAGCGGACCCGCGGCCAGTACGCCTGGATGCGCAAGAAGTTCGACCCGAAGCACGGTGGGTCCATTCCCCCCAAGTACCTCGAAGGCAAGAAGCCCACGCCATGAGCCACGCTCGCTCGCTGTGCGCAGCGGTCACGCTGCTCCTGGCGTGGGCGGCGTGGGGCTGCGCGGAGCCGTCTCGCCCCGCCTCCTCAGCGGGCGGCCCGGCGAGCGCTGCCGCCGAAGCGCAGGTCGTCCAGGTCTACGCCGCGTCGTCGCTGACCGAGGCCCTGAGGTCCGTCGCCCAGGGGTTTGAACGCAGCGCGCCCGGCGTCCGGGTGCGCCTCACCTTCGCCGGGAGCCAGGTCCTCCGCCTGCAGATCGCGCAGGGCGCCCCGGCCCACGTCTTCGCCAGCGCCAACCGCGCCCACCTGGCCGCCCTCGCCGCGTCGGGGCAGGTCTCG
>JAUIAC010000915.1 GCA_030425545.1 bacterium
CACGGGCTGCGGATCAGAGTTGCCGGACGACGCGCCGCTCGGTCGCTCGTGGCAGTTCTCGAGGGTGCCGAGCTGGTCGACCCGGAAGCGGGGCGCCGTGGCGAGATCGAGGCGGTTGAAGATGTAGGACGTGCCGACGCTGACCTTGGGCACCTTGGGCAGGGGGATGACCCAGGCGAAGGAGCTGGCGGGGCCGCTGTAGCGCACCTCGATCCACGCGAGGACGCTGTTGTTCACGGTGTCGCGGACGAAGAGCACGCGCTCGCCGCTCTGAACCACGGGCGAGGTGACCCCGCTGGCCGGCTGAAAGCAGCCGCCGCACGCGCTGGCGGTGGACGGCGCGGCGACCAGGCCGGTCAACCAGAGCGTGAGCGCCGCGAGGGGGAGCAGGCGGTGAGACCTGCGTGTCGGTTTGGGGGACATAGGGACCTCCGTGCGCGACGTGCTGTCGCGCGCTGGAATGGCGGTGCCCCTGCCCCGGGCTGTGACGAATCGCGGGTTGTGTGTCTCCGTCGTTCATTGAAGCAAGAACCGCGCCATGGGCCCGTCGTTTCAGCTACTTGGCAGCGCAGCACAGCGTTCAGGGGTCGATCAACGGGGCGCCGCCGGTGGGCCTGGGAGCGCCTCGCCATGACATGGATGTCGCTGTTGGCGCCCGGGCTGCGCTGCGATGTGCCACACCGTGGTCGGCGGCCTCTGGGGACCTGCGCTCCGTCAGCCCAGCGCTTCGCCTGTGACGCGCGAGGTTAGAGGCTAAGGCTGGACCACGGGGACCTTCACCAGCGGCCAGCGCGCCAGCTTGGGGTGCGTCGCGCGGAGCCGCCCCGTGACGTCACGCTCGCTGTCCCAACCGACGCCACCGCCCTTGTCGTCGCGCAGCACGAGGTAGCCCGGAGAGGCGATGCGACCAGCGGTCACGTCGACGCACGAGGTGTTGTCCGCCTCGAAGTTGAGGACGTAGGCCATGCCCCCACCGGGGTCCTCAGCGATGATGGTGGAGAGGCAATAACGCCCGGCCGGGAGCACCGAGACAACCAAGTCATGGCTCGCGGTCAGCCCAGCGAATGAGGTGCAATGGATCATGTCGGCGTCGCGGCACACGGTGACCGCGCAGCGCTTGTTGGTCTCGACCGCCAGCGCAAGGAAGCCGTCACGCGGCTGCAGCTCTGGCGTCTCCGATCGGTCGAGGATGTGTCCGGCGCCGCACCCTGCCAGGGCCAGCGACAGGGCGAGCGCCGACGCCGCTTGGCACCGCGCGCCGGCCGCGACGGCCGCACGAAGTCGGGGACGGAGGCGCTGCATAGCCATGGTTCTCTCCGGGGCGCTGTAGACGGCGATGGCGTGAGGGTGCCGCACAGCCGACGATTCTGCGAATCCGCGACCCCGCGGCCACTCGCACACGCGGGAGTCGCGCCTTTGGCCCCCCATGCGTGGCGCTGCGCTGCGGACGCTCGCGGGTCGGCGCGTCGGGCTCTGTGACGGACCTGACCTGCGGAGGCTCGCGTCGCGGAGGAGATGCGGGCAAGGTGCCCCTCACGCGGGGCAGCGCGTCAGGAGACAGCTCATGAGGAACCCACCCTTGCGC
>JAUIAC010000202.1 GCA_030425545.1 bacterium
AGCTGATGTCGGCGGCTCACGTCGCGGGCCAGGCGCGTGGCGGTCCAGGCTAGCCCCAGCAGCAGCAGCGGCCACGCCGCCCACCCCAGCCGGGTGGCCCAGCGCAGCGCGGCCAGGTCGGCGCTCGAGGAGCGCGGTCCACCGGTGAGCACGGGCGCCGCTGGGTCGTACCCCAGGCTCCACGCCACCGCCGGGACCGTCAGCCCCGCGAGCACGACCGCCGGCGCGACCAGCGCCCGTCGCGTCATCGTCCCGTAGGGGATGCCGAGGTGCTGGCAGCGGGTTCGAGGAGGGGAGGCACACACGCGGCGAGCGTCGCGCCCGCGTCACGACGCGTCAATGCGCGTCCGTGCGGCGTCCGTGCCGCGTCCGTGCGGCGTGACGCCGACGCCTCACGTTCCGCGCGCGAGGCGGGCCCAGGCCACGCGGCGTCGACCGCCGAACCAGGCCGCCACCGGCGGCAGCGGCGGGTGGCGCCCCGGCTCCACCTTGACCACGACCACGCGCGCCACCCGCAGCGCGTGCCGCAGGGTCTCGGGCGACGGCCACCCCGGCGCGGCGGCCTCCCGGAGCTGCACCAGGTCCTCCGCGCGAAAGCGCGGGTCGACGTACATGGGCGAAAAGAGCACGGCGTCGACGCACCCCGGGGCTGCCGACCGCAGCCACGCCGCGTGGTCCGCGCAGCGCGTCGTCACCCGCGACGCCGCTTCGGCCAGCAGCGGGTCACGGCAACGGGCCAGCCCGTCGTGGGTCAAGGCGTGCACCACCGGCTGCACCTCGAGCCCGAGCACGTCACAGCCGCCGGCGGCGGCGACGAGCGCGTCGTGGCCCTGTCCCAGGTTGGCGTCGACCAGCCGCTGAGCGCCGTCGAGGGCACGCAGCAGATGGTCGGTCTCGGCCGAGGCCACCCGCGTGCGCGCCAGGCCGGGATGCCACCGCCAGGCCACGCCCTGGGGCGTCACCGCCCGCAGCCCGTGGGTCGGGTGGACCACCAGCCACCCGCCTGCACCGTGGGTGCGCCGCAGCGCCGCCATCGACTGATTGCCGCGACGAACCAGCGGCAGCTTCAGCCCGCGCGCGACCTCAGCAGCGGCGGCGTGACCGGCCGGGCCCGTGCGCGGCGCGGCGGTCACACGCCACCCGTCGCCCTGGGCAAGTGGAGCGGTCATGTCTGCCCGTCGGACCTGCCTACTTGCACGTGCTCTCGATCCGCAGGTCGTCGACGAACACGCCCTGTCCCGAGTTGCCCGCGCCGTCGCCGGTGTTCATGTAGAGCTCTACCTGAACCGACTTGCCCTTGTAGGCCGACACGTTGACCGCGACCTCGGCCCACTTCTTGGGTGAGGTGTGGCCGGACTGACCCTTGTACCAGGCAGCGCCGGCTGCGGGCGCCTTGTTGCCGGTGGTCACACGCTTGCCGTCGACCCACAGGAACGCCTGCAGCTTGTCGTAGGTGGTCCCGCCCTCTGTGTCCCAGTACACGTTGAACTTCAGCGTCGACGTGCCCGGCTGGACCGTCATCTTCGGCGAGAGCGCGGTCTGCGCCGACGCTCCGAAGGCGAAGTTCTTGGCCGCCGGGTCGCCGTAGTAGAGCGCGCCCTGGGGCGACTTCGACTGCAGCGCGACCACCGCCACCTGCCAGCCCTTGTGGTTCGCGCCCGGGGTCACCGGCTTGCAGCTCGCAGGCACGTAGTTGCTGGTCGACGGGGTGCAGGTCTGGAAGGTCCACCCGGTCTGCTGCTTGCTGTCGTTGAAGTGCCAGGGCCCGAGCACCGCCTGGCAGCAGCCCACCACGTTCTTGTAGGTCCACTGGCACTTGCCGCTGACGCACTTGTCGGTGGTGCACTTGTCGTCGCCGTCCTCGCAGTCCTTGTCTCCCGTGCAGCAGATGTCTTTGTGATCGCAGGTGTTCTTGGCGTTGCACGTGTCCACGGTGCAGCCCTTGCCGTCGTCACAGTCGACGTCGCTCAGACAGCAGGTCGCGATGGCGTTGTGCAGGCAGGGGCCACCGGACGCCGGGCACACGTCTGCGGTGCACGGGTTGTTGTCGTTGCACAGCTTGGCCGCGTCGTCCTTGGCCGTGTTGCAGCACCCGCCGATCGTGCTGTGCTGGCAGCCGACCGAGTAGTGGCAGGTGTCGGCCGTGCAGGGCTTGTTGTCGTCGCACTGGGCGGCCGACGAACAGCAGGTGTCGGTGTACGCGCACACCCCTTTCACGCAGGCGCCCTTGTTGCACGACAGGTTCGAGGGGCACTGGCCCACCGAGGTGCACGTCTTGGGCTTGCAGGAGCTCGCGACCTTGACCTCGTCGACGAGGATGCCTTGCCCGCCCACCGACGAGTTGCCGTAGATGCGGCCGCGCAACCGTACGCGGATCTTGCGGCCGCCGAAGCCGACCAGCGAGGTCGTCCATGGGTTCCACGTCGTGTTGGACTGCGTGATCGTGCCAAGGGACAGCTGCGCGCCGTTGTCGAGCTGAACGTAGACGTAGAGGCGGTGCAGCGAGGTCTTGGTCAGGTCGAAGCGCACCTGCAACGACAAGGTGGTGTCGACGCCCGCCGGAATCGCGATCTCTGGACCGGTGACGTAGCTGTAGGTGTAGGACCCGAGCTTGGGCAGCTTCTCTTCGTTGGGCAGGCCCATCTTCAACACCGACTTGCCTGCCTTGGGCACGTCCGTGGCCTTCGGCGTCCACACCCGCCAGGCCACGTCTTTGCTCGGTGGGTCGGCTGTCCACGACGCGAGCCCCTTCTCGAAGCCCTCCGTGAGCACGTCGGCGACGCAGCAGCCCGCCTGGGTGGCGTTGACCACGTGCACACACGACCCGGTCTTGGCGTCGCAGCTGTCGACCGTGCAGCCGTTCTTGTCGTCGCAGGTGTCGGCGACGCCGCCCTCGCACGCGCCGCTCTTGCAGGTGCCGCCCTTCTTGCAGAGGCCGGGCGTGCAGCCGCCGCCGTCTGCGATGGGCTTCGCCGCGCACGCGCCGGTCTTGGCGTCGCACAGGTTTGGAGCGCACGCGGTGCCCTCGACACAGGCCACCTTGGCGCCGATGACGCGGCGAACGCGGCCGTTGTTCACGTCGGCCACCCAGGCCTCCGTGCCGCTGACGCCGACCACGCCGAGCGGGGCGTTGAAGCGCGCTGCGTTGGCCGGTCCGTCGAGGAAGCCGGCGCCCGCAAAAGACACCCGCGTGACCTGGCCGTCCGGCCCGACGCGGCGGATCTCGTGCACCGCTTCGGACGTCAGCCACACCGTCCCGTCGGCGGCGCGTCCGAGCCCGCTCGGGTAGCCCAGGTGGGTCGACAGGCGCGCCCCTTCCGTGCGCGACGTGCTGCCCGTGCCGGCCCAGGTCGCCACGGTGCCGTCCGCGGTGATCCGTCGCAGCCGGTGGTTGCCGTAGTCGCTGAAGAGCACCGAGCCGTCGGGCAACGCCAGGACGTCCCGCGGGCTGTTGCAGCGCACGAACTTGCCCTTGCCGTCCAGGAATCCGGCCGTGCCGTCGCCCGCGAGGGTCGTGACCGTCCCGTCCGTCGCGATCCTGCGGACCCTGTGGTTGTTGCGGTCGGCGACGTACACATCGCCCTTGCTGCCCACGTCGATCCCCCACGGCAGGTTGAACTGCGCCGCGGTGCCCTTGCCGTCCTTGAACCCCGTGCCACCCGAGCCAGCGAGGGTCGTGACGACGCCCTGCGGGTTGACCTTGCGGACGCGGTGGTTGTTGCTGTCCGCCACGTACACGGTGCCAAAGGGGTCGACCGCGATGCCGGTCGGCGCGTTGAAGCGCGCCTTGGCGGCCGGGCCGTCGATGAAGCCTGCGGTGCCTTCGCCGGCGAAGACCGACGACACACCCGCTGTCGTGACGCTGCGAAGCCGGTGCTTGCCACGCTCGGCGAGGTACAAGGTGCCCTTGCTGTCCCGCGCCAGCCCGGTCGGCTGCTGCAAGGGGCCCGGGGCGTCCTTGCCGAGGAGCGAGGTCGCGCCGACCCCCAACAACGTCTCCACCCGCCCGACGTCGGACTTGCACGTGCCCTGGACGCAGACGTCGCCGGGGGTGCACTTGTCGCCGTCTTCACAGGTGAGCGACGCCTCGGTGTGGGCGCACGCCGCCGTGTAGGGGTTGCAGTCGTCGACGGTGCACACGTTGCCGTCACTGCAGCTCTTGGCCTTGCCCACGCACGCACCCTTGGCGTCGCACGCGTCGGCGGTGGTGCACGCGGTGCCGTCGTCACACGCGTCGCCGGTCTTGCCCAGCTTGAACGTGCAGGTCCCCTTGCCGGGGTCGCAGCTGTCGACGGTGCAGCCGCTTCCGTCGTCGCAGGTCACCACGGTCGACGCCATGCGCCGCAGCCGGTTGCCGTTGCGCGACACGACCACCACGCCGCCCTTGGCGTCGACGGTCAGGCCGCGCACGTCGGCGAAGGTCGCCTTGGCCGCGACGCCGTCGGCGAAGCCGGACTTGCCCTGCTGCCCGGCCACCGTCACCACCGACCCGTCGAGCCCGAGGCGACGGATGAGGAAGTTGCCTGTGTCGTAGAACCAGACCCGCCCGCTGGCGTCGATGTGCAGCGCAGTGGGCGACGTCAGCGCGGCCTTGGCCGCTGGCCCGTCGACGTATCCCGACGTGCCGGTGCCGATCTTGGTGGTGACCGTCTTCTTCGCCGGATCGTAGGCGCGGACACGCTTGTTGCCCGTGTCGCTGAACCACACCAACCCCTTCGGGCCCAAGGCCAGACCCGAGGGCGTGTGGATCTTGGCCGTCGCCGCAGGTCCGTCGACGAAGCCCGCCGCCCCGGTGCCGAAGGGCGTGGTGACCTCCCCGGCGGCGCTCACCATGCGCACGCGGTGGCGACTCGACTCGCCCACCCACAGGGCCCCGTCTGCGCCCACCGCGATGCTGTCGGGGGAGTAAAACTGCGCGACGTCGGCCTTGCCGTCTTTGTCCGCGGCAGCGCCGTTGCCCGCCACGGTGCTCACCACGCCGCCGCCGGAGATGGCGCGCAGGCGGTGACCCTCCCGATCGGCGACAAAGATCCACCCGGCACGCCCGACCGCCACCCCGCGAGGCGAGCGGAAGCGGGCCACGTCGGCAGGCCCGTCGGTGTCGCCATAGTTGCCGTCGCCCGCCACGGTCGACACCGAGCCGTCGGGGTGCAGGCGGCGGACGCGGCGGTTGCCGGTGTCGCCAAAGACCACAGAGCCGTCCGCGTCGAGCGCAGCGGCGTAGGGCTGGTTGACCCGAGCCACGTCGCCCGGGCCGTCCGCGAAGCCGGCGCCGCTCTTGCCGACGGTCAGGCTCACGACGCCCGGGCCGTTGAGGCACTTGCCGTTGGCGCAGACGTCCCCTGACGTGCACGCGTCGCCGTCGTCGCAGGCCCCGGCCTTCGGCGCCTGTGAGCACGCCCCGGTGAAGCCGTTGCAGCTGCCTGCCGTGCAGGGGTTCTTGTCATCGCACGGGTTCGTGGGTCCCGACACGCACTTGTGGACTTTGGCGTCGCACGCCTCGACCGTGCACTTGTTCTTGTCCAGGTCGGTGCAGGCCTTGACCTCCCAGCCGCTGCCGTCGGCCTTGCACACCGCCTCGGCGTCGCCCTTGCACAGGACGTCGCCGGACTTGCACGTCGGCGGCGCGCAGGCCCCCTCAGCGCAGATGGTCTGGGCGCCGGCGCAGTCCTTCACCAGCGAGGTCGACAGGCCGAGCGCGCCACAGCTCATGACCTTCTCGCCGTCGCAGAAGGTGCTCTTGGGCGTGCAGATCTGGGCGACGCACTTCTTGTCTTTGCAGCTCTGCCCAGCGGGGCACGCCGTCGACACCCAGCTCTTCTCGTCGTCAGCGCAGGTCTCGAGCTTGCCCGCGCTGTCGCACTTGACGTCTCCCTTGTTGCAGACCTTGGCCGTGCACTTGCCGCCGCTACAGAACTCGCCCGCCTTGCAGGCCGCGCCGGACTCCCACTTCAGCCCCGCCGCGTTGCATGTGCTGGGCTTGTCGCCGTCGCACTGTGTCTTGCCCGGGTTGCAGATCTGCTTCTTGCAGACGCCGTCCTCGCAGCCCTGCTGGCTGGCGCACTGGTCCTCGGTGTACCCGCTGCCGTCGCCCTTACACACCTTGCGGGTGATCGGCCCGGTGCACACCGCGGTGGCTGGGGTGCACGCCGCCGGCAGGCACAGGCCGCCGTTGCAGTACTCCGCCTGCGGGCAGTCGGCGTGGGTGGCGCAGTCTTCACAGATGTTGTTGCCCGTGCAGACCTGCTTGAGGTCCGCGCAGTCCTTGCTGCTCTTGCAGTCCACCGGCTTGGGCAGGCACTGGCCCAGCTTGCACACCTTGCCTGCGCCGCAGTCGTCGTGGTTGACGCAGTCGGCGCAGAACTTGGTGCCCGGGTCGCAGACGCCGTCTGCCGCGGCGCAGTCCTTGTCGCCCGCGCAGGCCAGGGGCGCGACGCAGCTGCCGGCGACGCAGCGCGCGTGCTCACCCGGGCAGTGCGCGGCGTACTTGCAGGCCTGGCACACACCCGCCGGCAAGACGCACCACGGCGTGGCGGCGGGGCAGTCGCTCTTGGTGCTGCACGCGGGGCCACCGGCGTCGGCCGGGCCTGTGTCGGCGGTCACGGACCCGTCCGTGGCGTCGTCGCTCACGTCGGCGCCGACGGCGGTGTCGGTCGCGGGCCCGGTGTCGGCCTCCACGGCGTCTCCCGTGGACTTGGCGTCTGTGGCGGCGTCCAGGTCGACGCTCACGTCCTTGTCGAGGAGGTCGTTCACGTCCTCAATTTTGGCCTCGCCGCACGCCGCGAGCGCTACGCACAGGACGCCGACGAGGACGACAAATGAAGGCCGAGACACAGGGTGGACGAGGGACATGGGCACGCTCCGGTTCATGGCCGAACCCTACGCGGCACCCAGGGCGCCTACAAGACGCGGCGCCGCACTTCGTGGCGGTGGCGCGGGCCCCTCGCAGGGCGCATCCTCGGGGCCGGAGGACACCATGGTCGTGCAACACACCACTCACACACAGGCCCCATCGGCCAGGGCGCTGCTCGGGCTGGCGCTCGTCTCGATCTGGGCCTGCGGCGCGACGCCGGGCACGACCCGCGCGTCGCGGCGGGCCACCGGTCCGCAGCCGGCGGTGGACGGGGTCGCGGCCGCCGCGCTCACCGCGCCGCCGGACAGCGGCCCCGTGTCGCTGAGCGTCCCAGCAGGCGCGGTCGCCCTGGCCCAGACCACGCCGCTCGGGACGCGCCTCGGAGCGCCCGGCCTGCCGCCAGCGCACGCGGTGTGGCTGGCCATGGTGCGGGGGGCCAAGCGCCGCATCGACATCGGGCAGTTCTACATCGCCGACCGCCCGGGGAGCCGGCTGCACCGGGTGCTCTCCGCGGTGGAGGCGGCGGCGGCGCGCGGGGTGGCGGTGCGCGTGTTGGTCGACGTGCGCTTCGCCCGGAAGTACCCGCAGACCCTGGCGCGCTTCGACGCGATCCAGGGCATCACCGTGCGCCGCCTGAACGCTGGCAAGCACCTCGGCGGCGGCGTGCTGCACGCGAAGTACATGGTGGTCGACGACGAGGACGCCTGGCTGGGGAGCCAGAACTTCGACTGGCGCTCGCTCACGCACATCCACGAGCTCGGCGTGCGCATCCGCGTCAAGCCGCTCGTGGCTCAGCTCCGGGCCTGCTTCGAGTGCGACTGGGCGCTCGCGGGCCCCGATCCCGCCGCGGCGCGCTGCGGTCGCGCCCCCAGCCCGCCGCCGAGCGGGGCGCCGCCGGCGCAGGCCCCACCAGCCTTCGTGGGCGTCACGGTCGCTGGCGGCGCCGCCGGTGCGCCGGGCACGCCCGCGTCTGCCGCGTTGGTCGCGAGCCCGGCGAGCCACCTGCCGCCCGGGGTCGCGTGGGATCTGCCCGCGCTGGTGTCGCTCATCGACGGCGCCAAGACTCGCGTCCGAGTGCAGCTGCTCTCGCTCCACCGCAAGGGCCGCAAGGGCCAGGCCTTCCCGCAGCTGACCGACGCCCTCGAGCGCGCGGCCCGCCGCGGCGTGACCGTCCAGCTCATGGTCGGCCACTGGAGCCAGTCGCCCCGCCGCGTCGCCGAGCTGGCCCAGCTGCACCGCGTCCCTGGAATCACCCTTCGCTTCGTGAACGTCCCCAGGTTTGCCGGCGGCTTCATCCCCTTCGCCAGGGTGATACATAGCAAGTATATGATTGTCGACTCGTCTGTGTCGTGGGTCGGGACCAGCAACTGGGGCTACGGCTACTTCTTCACCAGCCGCAACGTCGGCCTGCTGGTGCGGGGTGCCGCGTTTGCCGCTCAGCTGGACGCCGTCTTCGACGCCCTGTGGGGCAGTCGCCACGCGGCGGACCTCCGCACGACGCCCCCCTATCCCCGCCCGCGCATCGCGCGGTAGTGGGTGGTCATTGCCAGCTGACGGTCGCGCCGGCCGCCGGCTCAAGGTCTATGGGAGGGTGGTCCCCACCAGGGTCGCGAGCATCCACGCCAGGGCGCCGAGCTGCGTCGCGAAGAAGGCGAAGCGCACGTTGACCGCCACGCTGCGGCCCGACGAGACATGGGCCAAGGTCTGCGCCACTCGCGCGACGACGACCGCGAGCGCGCACCACGCGAACGTGCCGCTGGTGTGACCCATGACATGGCCGACGAGGACGACACTCGCGAAGATCCCAAGGTTCTCGGCGGTGTTGATCTGCGCGCGGTTGAAGCGCCAGTACAGGTCGCTGCCGTGCTTCTCGCCGGAGCGAAAGCCGTTGGCGCGGGTCTTGCCGGCGAGCACCTCGGCCACGCGCCACCCGCCGACCACGCACACGAGCAAGAGCGCCCAGCCGGCGTAGAGACAGAGCGCCAGCAGCGGCGTCGTCAGGGGCAGGGCCCCAGGGCCGACGGCCGGCGCGCTCACGAGAGCTCGCCGACGAAGGGCGCGACCGTGCCGCGCAGGTGGAGCTTGTCCGTCCCCGGCCGCCACAGGGCGAAGGCCTGGCTGCCCTGGTCGTCGCCGTAGGCTTCGTGCACGAAGGACACGTCCGACGGCAGGAACACGGGGCGCTTGAAGGCCGTCGTGAAACGCGCTGGTCCTTGAGGCCAGTGAGGTTCGAGCGTTGCGATGGATTTGGCCATGGACCACATGCCATGGATGATCGCCCGCTTGAAGCCAAAGAGTTTGGCGGTCCACGCGTAGAGGTGAATCGGGTTGCGGTCGCCAGCGACCGCGGCGTAGCGCCGCCCCAGGTCCTCGGGCACCGGCCAGCGCGCCACCGACAGGCCCGGCTGCGGCACGGGCGCGTCCTCGGGCGTGCGGGTGGGGTCGCCTCGGTTGGTCTTGGTCCGCGCCAGGGTCGTCGTCACGCCACGCCAGACCAGCTCGCCGTCCACGCGCCCCTCGGTGATGAGGTCGAAGGTGACGCCGCTGCGGGCGGGCTCGACCCCCTCGACCCACACCGACAGGGCCACAGCGTCCCTGGCGTCGATGCGGCGAAGCTGGACGATCTCTTGCGCGACATGCACCAGCCCCAGGGTCGGCAGCGGAAAACTGGGCTGCGTCAGCAGCGCCATGTGAAGCGGCACCGCCAGCACGTGGAGGTAGGTCGGGGGCAGCGTGCCGTCGTCGGCAAAGCCGCAGAGCGCGCGATAGCGCTGCAGGAGCTCCGCGTCGGCCTGGACCAGCGCGCACGTGGCCTCGAAGCGGGGCAGCTGGGCGCCCTCGCGGAGGCCTGCGCGCCGGACGAGCAGGGCTCGCGCGTAGGCGCCGCCGATGCCGGGCAGGGTGTCGAAGGTGTGAGCCATGTCGTCTCCACGGGTTGCGGCGCCGCCGCGGTGCGAGTCTCGGCATCGGCGGGCTGAGGGTCAACCTGGCGTTCAACGTCCCGTCCGGACTGGTGACGACAGGTGTAAAGTTGATGGTTGATAAATGGATAGTCTGGGGTGGCCCGCGCGACGCGGTTGCCGTCCGCGCGACGTGGTGGCACGCGCTCGCGCTCCGCGACGCGCCATGGGGTGGCACCCGCTGGGCGCGCTGCCATACTCGGGCCATGGCACGCGAGGACGCACACGGCGAGGACACGCAGGGCGGGGACG
>JAUIAC010000916.1 GCA_030425545.1 bacterium
CGGCCGCACCAGCTGGTCGATGACCGCGCGCGAGTCGACCCAGTCGGCGATGAAGTTCGGCAGCAGGTCGAAGAGCTGGTGGAACATCATCCAGAAGCCGCTGAACACCACCAGGAAGGCAAAGAGCCGGGGCTCGAGGATGCCGACCGAGCTGTTCCACAGCACCTTGAGGAAGCCGAGCACGCCGCTGCCACCCTGCTGCTGCTCCAGGCCCGGCTTCTCGGGCTCGTCGAAGGTGAGCAGCAGCACGTAGTTCAGGCTGACGATGACCGCGCAAGAGACGAAGACCCACTTCCACGCCATCAGCCGCATCACGCCTGCGAGGATCGGCCCGAGGAAGCCGCCGACGTTGACGAGCTGGTAGAACACGGACCACCCCAGCGAGGCCCGCTTGTTGTCGAGGTTGACGGCGATGATGCCCTGCAGACCCGGCTTGAAGATGGCCGTGCCCGCCGCCAGGAACATCGCCCCCGCGCCGAAGATCCAGAACACGGCTGGGTGCGCGGCCTCCCCGACGCTCGCGCCCCCGGTCGCCAGGCTGGCCAGCTCCAGCGCGTAGGCCATGACCAGGTAGCCGACGATCTTGACCGCGATGGCGATGGCCACCGTGAGCTTGTAGCCGTAGCGGTCGGCATAGCCGCCGGTGAAGATCGGCAGGCCGGACTGCACCGCTGCCCAGGCCGCGTAGATGGCGCCCTTGTCGACGTGGGTGAACTGCGGCCCGCCCTCTTCGATGCTCAGCACCATGTAGATGGGCAGGACCGTGCGCAGGCCGTAGAATGCCAGCCGCTCGAACATCTCCATGATGTTCGCGATCCAGTAGGGCTTCGGAAAGTGACGGAGCTGCTCGACGAGGCCTTCGTCGGCGATCTCGTTGAGGGGGCCTGACCGCGCGCCATGGCCCGCAGCCTGCTTGAGGTCGTTCGACATGGGCGGACTCCTGACTTGAAGGGCCGCGGAGGCTAGCTCAGCGTCGCGTGCTGCGCCAGACGGGGCGCAGTGCGCCGGTTGGCCTCCGTGGGCGCGCCGACGCGCCCGCGCCAGAACGGGCGACGCCCCCGCGACCGGGGGTCACGGGGGCGTCGCCGATGGCAGGGCTGCTCCGGCTCTAGCGGCCGCGCGGCGCGGGGCGGTTGCCGGGCGGCGAGCGGGTGTTCACCCGGCTCGGGACGCCGCGGTCGTCGGGGCGCTTGCTCTTGGGCCGCGCGCGGCGGCGGTCTCCAGCCGAGCGCGCGCTCGCCTTGCGAGGCGCGGGCGCGTGACGCACCGAGCGACCGGCCCGCGGGGCGGCGCGGCCAGCGCGAGGCGCGGTGCGGCTTGGCGCGGTGCGCGCGCTCGGCGCGCGACGGGCCGGGGTGCCGCGGCGGGCGCTCGGCGCGGTCCGCGAGGGCGCGGTGCGCGTGGTCGGCGCACGCCGGTAGGTGGTGGGGCGCCCGGTCGGCGCCGGGCGGGTGTAGCCCGTGCGGCGCGTGGTCGGCGCGGTGCGGCGGGTGGTCGGCGCCGGGCGGTAGGTGGGCGCGGTGCGACTGGGCGTCCGGGTGGTGGGGGCCGGGCGGTAGGTGGGCGCGGTGCGACCGGGCG
>JAUIAC010000917.1 GCA_030425545.1 bacterium
CTCGGCGTGAAGCTGCTGCTCTCGCCCTCGATGCTGCTCGGCCTGCGCCACGTGCCCGAGAGCACGCTGCGGCTGGTCGACGACATGCTGGTGCAGGACTGGCGGGTCGAGGTCCAGGGCCTGACCCGGCCGACGCTGCTGCTCTACGGCGGCCGCTCGATGTACCCCGGCGCCGGCCGGTGGATGGCCGACGCGCTGCCCCACGCCGAGCTGGAGTGGTTCGCCCACAGCGGCCACGCCCTCGTGGTCGAGGAGCCCGCGCGGGCGGCGCGGGCGCTGCGGCGCTTCTTGCTGGCGTCGTAGCAGCCTCGACGTGGGTTTCGCGGCGGAGCCGCGATCCCATGTACACTCGGGTACCATGGCCTTTCGCTACACCCGCCCCAGCTGGAGCCAGCACGTGCCCGCGGCGCTCGCGGTCTCCGCGGTCTCCTTGTGGCTGCTCACCGAGCGCGCCGCGAGCGACTGGCAGGCCTTCCTCGCCGCGACGCCGCCTTGGGTGCGGCTGGTGGGCGTGGTCTTCGTCTTGCACGCGCTGGTCTTCTGGGGCCTGGCCGCCCTCTTCACCGCGGTCGAGCGCACCGGCAAGCCCGCGTTCATCGCCCGCACGCGGGTGCAGGACGCCGTCGCGACCCGGCCGCCGACGGCGCGGGTGGCCCGCGTGCTCGCGGTCAACCAGCTGCTGTGGACACCGGCGGTGCTGCTCGCCATCTGGGGGCTGCTGGAGCTCCGCGGCTGGCGCTCGGACGCCGCGTTGCCGACGGTGCCGCGCTTCCTCGCGGAGCTCGGCGCCATGGCGGTGCTCAGCCCGCTCTACTTCTACGCCACCCACCGCTTCTTGCACCGCAAGTGGTGGATGAAGCGGGTCCACCGCGTCCACCACGAGTTCCGCACCAGCTCCGTGCTGGCGGCCGAGTACGCGCACTGGGTCGAGTTCGTCTTCGGCAACTTCGGCACCATGGGCGTCGGCGTGGTGCTCGTCGCGCCCTCGCTGCCGGCGATCTACGTGTTCACGGCCTTGGGCACCCTCACCTTCGCGGCGCACCACAGCGGCTTCGCCCTGCCCGGGCTGCCCGACCCGGTGCACCACGACTGGCACCACTACCGGGTGCGCGAGGCCTTCGGCACCTATGGGCTGCTCGACCGCTGGCTTGGGACCCACGAAGAGTTCGCGTCGCTCAGGCACGGGGAGGTCGTGGGGGCGCGTCAGGA
The DNA here is from genome assembly GCA_030425545.1 of bacterium. GTDB lineage: Bacteria > Myxococcota_A > UBA9042 > UBA9042 > UBA9042 > UBA9042. The sequence continues at coordinate 1,210 of JAUIAC010000917.1, forward strand.
CCAGCAAGCGTCCGGTCGCTAGGCCGTCCCTCCGGACGTAGTCGATCGCGGCCCGCTTGGCCCGGCGAAGTCGGCCCCTGCATCAAGGCCGGGCGCCACGCCGTGCTCAGAAGTGCAGCACCGCCTGAATCAGCGACACCACGCCGTAGGTCCCGTACTCGCTGCCCAGCGCCGGCGCGAAGGGGTTCGACAGGTCCGGCGCGTCGCCCAGGCCGCCGTAGACCGCGGCGATCAGGTTGGCGCTCGGGCCCACCTCCCACTGCAGCGTGCCGGCCAGCAGGGCCGAGGGGTCGCGCAGGTTCGCCATGGCCGTGCCCGCCAGGGTCCACCGGTCGGCCAGCTGCCAGCTCGCCATGGCCGCGCCGTAGAG
>JAUIAC010000918.1 GCA_030425545.1 bacterium
GTGGCCTGGTCGCGCGGGGTCGACGTGAGCACGAAGAAGTCGCGCGCGGTCAGCTCGGCCACGTAGCGGGTCAAGGCGTCGAGCTCGCCCTCGCTCAGGGTCACGTTCGACCACTTCGCCGCCGCGTCGACCCCCGCCTTCAGGGTCCGCGCCTCGCCGTGCTTGAGCCACACGCCCTGGCGGTAGCTGCCCACCAGGCTCGGCACGTCGGACGGCCCCTCGGTGATGCTGGCGCCGATGCGGGCGCGGTTGGTGGTCAGCGGCAGCGCGTGGCAGCCGGCGCACTTGGCCTTGCCCTCGTAGAGCGCCTTACCCTCCTTGGCGGCGTCGCTCAGGCCGCCGTCGCGGGCGGTGCGGCCGTTGGCGGCGGGGGCGGGCATGAGGCTGGAGAGGTAGGCGCCCAGGCGCTCGGCCTCGTCGGTGGTGGGGCGGATGCCGACGTTGGTGTTGACGGTGAAGGCGTAGTTGCGGATCGACGACAGGTAGCCCTGCCAGCCCAGGGGCCAGGTGCCCTCGAGCCAGAAGAAGGGGCGGGTCACCAGGCGCGAGGCGAAGGGGCCGGCGTTCCAGGTCAGCGTGTCCGTCAGGCCGTCGGTGTGGCAGGTGTTGCAGGCCCAGTTCTGGGCGTACTGGCGGCCTGCGCCGGTGAAGTAGCGCTGGCCGGCGGCGACCTCGGGCGGGCGGGGATCGGCGCCCAGGGTGCCGGAGGCCGCGGGCTTGGCGCCGGACGCAGCGGCGGCGGCGAAGCGGTGCACGGCGAGGTCCTGACCGCCGTGGACCCACACCGCGCCGGCGCCAGGGTCGGCCCCAGAGACCGCTGCCGCGTCGGCCAGCACCGCGCGCGGCCGGCCGGGGGCGACGAAGCGGCGCAGCTCGGCCAGGGTGCTCGGGTCGAGGGCGATCAGCGCGTCGGAGGCCTCTGCCACCACCCAGAGCGCGCTCGGGGTCACTGCCATGCCGTGCAGCGCCACCGCGTAGCCGCCGCTGCTCTGCTGCCGCGACAGGTCGGCCTGGGCCACCTCGCCGCCGGTGGCCGGGTCGAAGGCCACCACCAGGTGCTCGAAGCTCTTCTCGTCGACGTTGCCGAGGTTGGCGCGGATGTCGTTGCGCGTCAGCGCGGTGTACAGGCGTTTGCCGTCGGCGCTGAAGGCCAGGCTGCGGATGGTGGTGCCCACGTCGATGAACCAGCGGCTGACCTCGCCCGTGGCGGTGTCGAGCAGGGCGATGTCGCGCTCCTCGTCCTTGGGGTCCGTGCCCCAGGGGAAGCGGTCGGTGTAGCCGGAGCGGTGCGCCGCCACGGCGAGCTGCTTGCCGTCGGGCGACAGGGCCAGGCCCAGCGGGTCGGCGGGGCCCGACCAGCGGGCGGTGACGGCGCGCGTCTTCAGGTCCACCACGGCGACGCGCCCCTCGGTGGCCAGGGCCACGTAGGCGGTCGTGTTGTCGGGCGACACCACCACGTTCGACGGCTCGTCGCCGACCCACACCGCGTCGAGCAGCCGGCCGCTCTGGGCGTCCACCACGCCGAGGGTGTCGTTGCCGCGCTGGGCGACCACCACCACGTCGCCCGCCGCCGCCA
>JAUIAC010000919.1 GCA_030425545.1 bacterium
TGCTCTCGTGGGGCCACGCCCGCGCGGCCGAGCCGACGCCGACGGTCCAGCCCGCCGCGGCGGTGAAGGCCAAGGCCGCCACCGCGCCCACGCCTGTGGTGTGCACCCTGCAGCAGTGCACCGAGCGTGCCCTGACCGCGTCGCCCTTCATGGCCGCGGCCACCGCGACGCTCGACGGCTACCGCGCCCTGCTCCGCTCGGCGGACGCCGCCCGCTACCCGCGCTTCGACGTGACCGGCTTCTTCGCGCCGCTGCCCGAGAAGCGGCCCGGCACGACCGGCTCCAACTGGCTGGAAGACTGGGACTGGAGCAAGCTCAGCCCGCTGGTGACCACGCAGCTGAGCTTCACCCAGGTGCTCTGGACCTTCGGCAAGATCGACGCGCTCCGCGCCGCGGCGCGCTCCGGGGTCAAGGTCGGCCGCGCGACGCGTCAGGTGGCCGCCATGGAGCTGCGCTACCAGGTGGCGCGGGCGTGGTGGGGCCTGGTCATCGCCAAGGAGCTGTCGCAGATCATCGACAAGGGCGTGAAAGAGCTCGCCAAGGAGCGCGCGCGGCTCGAAGTCGAGCGGGACAAGGCCGAGGACGACGACAAGCCCTTCGACGCCACGTCGCTGCTGCGGCTGCGCATGGCCGAGGCCGACCTGGAGACCCGGGTCCGACAGGCACGGCGGGCCAAACTGCTGGCCGAAGACGCCCTGCGCGCGGCCCTCGCCCTGCCTCGTGGCACGCCCGTGCGGGCGAAGGCCCAGTACATCGAGCCCCTGCCCCTGAAGCTGCTGCCCCTGGCCGCCTACGAGCGCCTGGCGGTCGAGAACCACCCGAAGCTCTTGGCGATGCGTGACGGCGCGGTGGCTCGCCTGAAGCAGCTGCGCTACCAGAAGCTGCGCTTCCTGCCCGACATCGTGCTCACGGGGCGCCTCGCCTACACCTACGCGCCGAGCGTGACCTCGGGCAATGAGAGCCTGGCCGACAACCCCACCAACCCCACCCAGAGCGGCGCCGGCATCGGCCTGCGCTGGCGGCTCGACGTCTTCAGCCAGCTGGCGCGGGTCGACCGAGCGCGGGCGGAGCACCGCAAGGCCGCCGGGCTGGCGGCTGGCGAGGAGCAGAAGGTTCGGCTGGCGGTCCGCAACCTGGTCCGCGAGCTGAAGGATCAGCAGGCCCTGATCCCGGTCTACGAGCGCGCGATGAAAGCGGCGCGCGGGTGGGTCACGTCCGAGTCCGAGATGAGCAAGGGCGGCTTCACCGAGTACAAGGAGGTGGTGCGCGCCCTGGAGCAGTACTACCGGCGGCGCCTGGCGTGGCTGGAGAGCATCTACGCCTACAACGTGAAGGTGGCTGAGGTGTCGCGCGCGGTTGGCGTCGACATCACCACGGTGAAGACGCCCGCCAACCGCGCGGCGGGTACGCAGGCCGGGCCGTCGCAGGCGCCTCGCTCGAAGGCCAGCGCGGCCAAGCCGGCCGCGAAGGCTGCCGGGCCGGCCGGGTCGACCGCCCGCACGACCCAGCCGACGCCCAAGTGAGGCCCGCGCGGCCTGGGCGGTGGGCGGGCCGGAGGCCCAGCGCCGGACGAAGC
>JAUIAC010000920.1 GCA_030425545.1 bacterium
CCATGGGCGTGTTGATCTGCGTGATGCGGCTCATGAAGTGGTAGGGCGGCCCCGGCAGCCGCGCCACGCGCCGCGCCGAGTCGAAGGGCGCGTAGAAGGGCCCGAAGGCCTCCGACGGACGCCCCCAGGCGCAGGCCAGCAAGCTTGGGTAGTCGAACGCGAAGCCGTCGACCTCTGCCACGGCGTCGCTGTCCTGCCAGCCCTGGAGCCCGCCGAGCGCGGGCAGGTCGGACGCGCTCACCCGCGGCGGCACCAGCTCGGCGCGCGGCCCGCTGTGGCGCCAGTGACCCAGGGGCCAGTCCGGCACCAGGCGCATGCCCACGCGCTTTGCGTGAAAGGCCTTGAGCCCGTCGACCGTACACAGCAGGTCGGCGTAGAGGGTTGGCCCGGCGTTGCGGGGGTCGTCTCCGTCGGCGCCCTCGTTGGCGTGCACCTCACGGACGAAGACCTCGTAGACCAGCTCCTGGCTCGTAGGGGTCACCTGCCCGCGACAGCGCATGAGGTAGCGCTGGTCGACCACGGGCTGAAAGCGCCAGCCGTCGCGGTCGATGGTGTAGCCCAGGGCCGCGAGGTGGAGCGACATGGTCGACAGGCAGCCCTCGAACATGAGGGTGCCCGGCATGCACGGGTCGTTCTTGAAGTGGCCTTCGAAGAACCAGTCGTCAGGCTGGATGCGCTGGGTGGCGCGCAGGTAGCCGCGCTGCCAGGGGCCGCCCCGCAGGTCGAGCTCCGTGACCGCGTCGAGCATCAGCAGCCGATCGCCGCCGATGCGCGGCGAGAAGACGTGGGCCTGGGTCAGCTCGTAGCCAGCGCCAAAGCAGTCGAAGGGCCGCCCAGCCGCGAAGGCCTCGAGCTCCGCGCGCGTCAACGCCGACTTGCGGGTGTGCGCCTCGGGGATGTCGAGGGGCAGCTCGGCCGCCAGCGTCACCTCGTCGGGGGACCACAGCACGCCGCCCGACTCGGCCAGCTCGGCGTCGGTGAAGAAGCCGGCCTGACCGCTGCGCACGCTCAGGCGGAGCTCGCCGTTCACGCGGCAGTCGTAGTGGAAGAAGAAGAGCCGCACGTCGCCCTGGCGCGCGTGGCCGTCGACGTGGATGTCGTACTCCAGGGTCTCGCCGATCTTGGGCAGCTCGCCGTGGTAGGCCAGCTCGCAGCCGAGCAGGCGGTAGGCGCGCTCGCCCTGGTTGACGCGGTCCGCGCCGAGCCAGCTGATGAGCAGCAGGTCGGCCTGGCCGCTCTCGATCATGACGCCGCCGGGCATGCGGCCGTCGGGGCCGAGGTACCAGGACTCGGCAGTGACGTCGGTCTCGGTCCAGATGGTGCCCTTGGCCATGCTGTGGGCTTCGGCGTCGAGGCCCGTGACGCGGTCGGCGAGCAGGAGCGGCGGCATGGGCATGCGCACCTGAATCGCGTAGCTGTCCTGGTCCGCGAACTCGGGGCCGAACACCGACGAGATCTGGCCGCTCGCCAGCGTCTCGAGCTGCTCGCGGCTGAACTTGGGGCCCGGGAGGGGCGTGGGATGCCTCGGCTCCGCCTTGGGCGCACCCGGAGCTGAGCGGGGCGGCGCGCTGGCC
>JAUIAC010000203.1 GCA_030425545.1 bacterium
AGCGCGACGGCGGCCCCACGGCCACCACCACGTCGGCGCCCGTCTCGACGCTACAGCAGTGGCTGATCAGCACCTCGAGCGGCGTGCGCAGCGGGGGCCGCACCGCGGCGATGGTGCCCACCACGGCAACCGACGTGCCATGGGCTGGCCGCGCGCTCGGCGAGGGCTCCCGCCGTGTCTTGCGCCGACGGCTCCGTCGCCCCTGCCAGCGGGTGTCCTCGACCTGCTCCACCAGCGCGGTCACCGGCCGCTGCCGCGTCGCGGCCTGGCGCAGCGACACCACCGGGGCGGTCAGGTGCAGGTCGCTCACGGGCAGCTGCGTCGTCAGGGTCGGGTGGCGCAGCAGCTTGGCGTCGGCTGGGTCGGCTTCGCGCCGCTGCGGCAGCGGCTCCTCGCGCGTCAGCTTCTCGTTGGACGCCGCCGCGGCCCGACGGGGCACGCGGACCGCGCGGGTCTCGTCGTCGGGGCTGGGCGGGGACGGCTCGCGGGCGGTGGACAACATGAGACTCCGGTGACTCGACGGCACACGCCAGGCGGCGCGGCAGGAGAGAGACGCGGCGGCGCGCCCACTCTGACAAGGCGCGCGACGGCGGCGTCTCGGGTCGTGCTGTCGGGGGGTGGCGGGGGGGTCAGGGCAGCAAGATCTGCTTGAGCCGCTCCACGGTCGCCTTGTCGAGGGGCCGCGACTTCTCAGGGTCGTCGTGGCCGGGGGTCACCAGCGGCTTGTAGTCCTTGGTCATCAGCTGGTCTTGCCGCCAGGTCTTGCCCGCGCCGTCGGTGAAGAGGTAGCGGTCGCTGCCAAAGCCCCAGGTCGCCTCGACGGCCTTGCGGTTGCTCTGGTCCTGCTTGAGGTGGCAGCGGCTGCACACCGAGAAGCGGCCGTAGCTCCGGGTCGTGTGGGGGTTCACAGCGCGCGCGCCCATGCCCGACGCGCCCTGGACGCCACCCGCCCCCATGCGCGGCGCGTTGTCGAGCAGCTTGGTCTTGCCGTCCTTGCCCAGCACCGTGAGGAAGAAGCGCTCCGCCGGCATGGAGGGCGTGATCTTGCCGCGCACGCCCCACATCAGGGTCAGGTCGTTCACCGACACGTGCCGCCGCTTGCCGCTGGGCTTGCCCGGGGTGAGCTGGCCGGTGGTCAGCGCGGGCGCCTCGCGGCTCAGGTCCAGGGTCACGTGGCAGCCGTAGCAGCTCGGCATCCAGTCGCTGTGGCAGGTGTAGCACTCGAGCTTGTCGAGGTGGTTGAAGCCCTTGGCGTCCGGGCCCATGGCGTGCGCCGCTGCGGGCCGATAGTCCGGGGACTTGGGGTCGATCAGCCGCTTGACCTGGCTCACCGGGTGGACCTTGCCGTCGATCTTACCGCGCAGCCACACCTTGCCCTCGGCGTCGCGCCACAGGTGGTCCAGCTTGCGGTTCTGCGAGGTCATCAGCGAGGTCTCGCGCTTGTGGTCGCCGTGGCAGTCCTCACAGCGGATCTCGATGTGGTTGAGGGTGTCGCTGTAGAGGTGCCCGTCGCCATGCACGTCGTGGCGGGTGTGACAGTCGATGCAGTGCAGCCCCTTCTCCGCGTGGATGTCGGGCGGCGTCTCGTCGTGATCGTTCGTCGTGTCCTCGTCTTCGACGTAGTACGTGGCGTCGTGACCGTGGATCGCCTTGCCCAGCACCCCCGGGTTGGGCGGGTTGAAGCCGTTGCCGCCGCTCTCGCGAAAGCCGAGGTAGCTGGGGCCGATCCGCGCGCCGCGATAGTGGCAGTGCATGCACTGGTTGGTCGGCACCGCGCTGGTGAGCTGGTGCTTGATCGGGTGCGGCGGCGCGTCGCGGTTGACGGTCGGATCTTTGGAGGCGGAGAGGCCGTCGTCCGCGTAGACCATGTGGCACGCGGTGCAGCCGCTGGAGCGGTAGTCGGCCTGGAACTTGTTCTCGCCGAAGTCGTTCACGTGACAGCGAAAGCAGGACTTGATCATGTAGTGGTCCTGGTAGTCGCCAAAGGTCGCCTTGTCGGTCAGCGGCTTGGGGTCGAAGCGGCCGATGGCGGTCACCGTGGTCGGCAGGCCGAGGTCCGGGTCCGGGTCCACGAGCGCCATCGCGCCGAGGTGGCCGTAGGGGTCTTTCTGCGCCCCGGCGCGGTAGCGGGCGACGGTGATCTCGCCGGAGGTGTGGGCCATCATCGACCGCCGCACGCGGTCCACGGTCTCGCCGTGGCACCCCGCGTCGCCGCAGCTCTTGTCGGCCACGCGCAGGTCCCCCGGGTTGACGAAGCGAAGCCACGCGGGGTCCACCTGGTCGAGCTCCGCGCTCTTGAGGTTCTTGAGGTAGGTCTTGGCCAGAAAGGGCGCCTGGCTCGGCTTCGGGTGGGCCTCGTCCTTGATCAGCGAGGTCGGGTCGCCGCCGTGGCAGTCGACGCAGGCCAGCGCCTTCCACGGGTGGGCCTCTTCGATGCCCTCGGGCTTGCCCTTGTGGTTGAGCGGGCTGTGACAGACCTCGCACGAGGGCCGGTCGAGCACACGTCGCTCGACCTTGGTGCAGCCCGCGGCAGCCACGGCCAGGAGCAGGAGGGTGGCGAAGCCCAGGGCGGTCCGCCCGAGCGCTCGGCGCACGGGTCTCGAGGCGTCCGGCTGCCGCACGTCCCGATCCGACCTGGCTGCCCGCGCGTGATCCATGTCCTGCTGTCCTCCTCGCGTGCCGCGCTCGCGCGTCCGCGCCAGCCCCGAACCGCTGCCCACCGTCTCAGCCCTGAATCAACGTCACGTCTGCGCCGAGCTTGCCCACCTGTCCGTCGGCCCCACGCACCTCGACCTCGATGCGCGCCCCGACGCCGAAGAGATCGGTCACCGGCGCCTTGGGGTCCGCCGGGTGCTGGATGGGGATCGGCAGCGCCAGCACCTCGCAGGCGCCGTCGGGCGAGAGCACCAGCCGCAGGTTGGCGACCACCGTGCGCCCCACCACCTCGCCGGCGGTCGTGGTCACCGTCGCCTTGAGCTTCACCGGGTTCTTGAGCCCGAAGGTGCGCACCGCGGGCATGCACCAGGTGCCACCCTGGAGGCCGTCGACGATGGGCAGCTCGGCCAGCTCGCTGAAGTCGTTGTAGATCTGCTCCTCGTACATGCCGAGGGTCAGCCCCAGCTCGCCGCCACAGCCCCGCTGGACCACGTCGTAGCTGTAGGGCGGATCGATCCAGAGGATCTCGGTGCGGCAGCCGGGCAGCGCGGCGAACAAGCACACCAGCAGCGTGCCCGGCAACGTGAGCGCGCGCGCGACCTGGGCTCTGGGGGCGACGACCATGGCTGAGGGCTCCGTGTCGGGGACAGCATACCGCTCGCAGGCCGCCCTTGCGGGCAAATCGACGCTTTGGTTGATCCAGGTCAACAGCGCCCGCGCGTCGGGGAGCCTTTGCCCCGCAGCGACACTGAGGCATCCTTCAGACTCCAACTCTGGAGGTTCCCATGGTCTCTCGCGCCGCCCTGCTCCTGGCAGCAGGCCTCATGCTCTCGACGGGTCTCGCCACAGACGCTCAAGCCGCGTCGCCAAAGACCATCGCCGGCTACACCTTCCCCGCCACCGTGAGCCACGGCGGCGAGACCCTGGAGCTCGTGGGCGTCGGCCTGCGCACCAAGTGGTTCGTGAAGGTCTACGTCATCGGCGTCTACCAGAAGAGCGCCAAGCGCAACGCCGGGCACATCATCAACGCCAACGAGCCCAAGTACCTGTGGCTGCACATGTTGCGGGGCATCGGCGGCGACAAGATGCGCGACGCCATCGACGAGGGGCTCGAGGACAACGTGGCCGCCGGGGTGCGCAAGCGCATCGCGCCGCAGGTCGACAAGCTCAAGCGCGCCTTCCCGAAGAAGATCGCCAACAAGCTCGACATCGGCTTCTTCTACGCGCCGGGCAAGGGCACCAAGCTGACCCTGGGCAAGCGCGGCAAGGGCACCTTCACCGGGCAGGCCTTCATGAAGTCGCTGTGGTCCATCTGGTTCGGGCGCAAGCCGGCCGACAAGGACCTCAAGCGCGGCGTGCTCAAGGGCTGACCGCCGGCGGGTCCAGCCGCCACACCCGCACGCGCCGGGGGCCGGGCAAGGCCGCGTCCAGGGCCGGAGCACGCGCGCCGACCGCCGCGGTCACCTGGGCCGCGGCGCGCGCCGACACACCCCGCCAGTGCGCGCTCTCATGGCGCTCGTGCAGCATCACCAGCACCGACCGTCGCTCCGTCGCGGCGCGCGCCTGCACCGCCGCCAGGTGCGCGGGTCGCAGCGCGGCCAGGGGCGCCGGCCGCACGTGGCGCCGGGTCACGCCGAGCAGCTTGTCGTCCTGGCCCACCTGGCAGATCACCACCGCGCCCTCCGGGATCAGGTCCGCCAGCTGAGCCCCCACCGCGCCGGCCGCCCGGTCGCGCCGGGCCAGGCCCAGGTTGGCCCCCACCGCCCACACACAGCCCGCCACCAGCGCCACCACCAGCGCCGCTTGCCGCAGGCGCGCAGCCCGCGCCACGGGCTCCGCCGCCGCGTCTCCGGTCCGCCGCCGCAGCAGGTCCGCCCAGCTCCAGGCCACCGCCACCGTCAGCACCGGCACCAGGGGCAGCACAAAGCGCCCGACCAGCAGCAGGCGCTGCGCCGGGCCGCTCTCTGCCGCCGTGTAGGTGTAGCAGCTGTAGAGCCCCAGCAGCGCGAGCACCGACACCTGCAGCGCCCCGGCGCGCTCACCGCGATAGCGCAGCGCCGCCGGCAGCCCGAGCGGCAAGGCCACGCAGCTCAGCAGCAGGTAGAGCGGCCCTCCCGTGGTCACCGTCGCCCAGGCGAAGCCGTAGCCCGGGGGCTTCACCGCCCAGGGATCGCCAAAGGCCCAGGCGCTCAGCGCCGGCCGCACCGCCAGCCCCAGCAGCCCGCCGACCACCAGCGCAGGCACACCGCGCTCGCGCCGCCACAGGGCCTGCGCGAAGAAGGGGGCCAGCACCAGCGGGTTGGTCTCGCGCAGGCTCAACGACACCCCGGCGAGCACGCCCGCCAGCAGCCGCCGCCCCTGCACACGCGGCCCGTCTTCACGCCAGAAGAGCGCCAGCGAGCCGGCCACCACGGCGAGGCTGGGCATGTCGCTCATGGCCAGGCGCGACAGGGCGAAGGTCGGCACGTAGAGCCACACCAGCGCCACCGCCTCGGGCGGCAGGCGCTGCGCCCGCAGCAAGCGCGTCGTCGCAAGAACCCCGAGCAGCAGGCCCAGCAGCGGCACCGCGAAGGCGCCACGCCAGCCGAAGAGCGCCACGACGGGGGTCATCAGCGCGCTCAGGCCGGGCACGTAGCGGCTCGCCGGTTCGGTCACCTCGCGCAAGGGCGCCAACGCCCAGCGGTGCAGGGTCTTGTCGCCCTCGGCGAAGGCGGCGGCCGCGGTCAGGTAGCTCTGCTCGTCGACGACCAACGCCGCAGAGGGCCAGGTCGCCGCCAGGGTGAGCCCGTACACCAGCAGGGGCAGGAAGAGGAGCCACGACCACAGCGGAGAGAGACGCGGGACCCCACCTGTCTCGGTCGAGGGCGACACGCTCAGATCCGAACCTCGACGTGGCTCGCCGCGCGCAGCTCGCTCAGCCAGAGCTCGTAGAGCTTGACGAACTGCTGCTCCATCAGCTGCGCGCGCACCATCTGCTCGATGACGCGCTTGTTCTTGGCCGGCACCTCACGGCGCCCCAGGAGCTTGATGACGTGGAAGCCGAAGGGCGTCTGCACCACCTTCGACATCTCGCCCACCTTCAGCGACCAGAGCGCCTTGGAGAAGGTCGGGTCCAGCATCCACCGCCGCATCCACCCCAGGTCGCCGCCCTCGCCAGTGCCCTCGTCGTCGCTGTGCTCCTCGGCGGCGTCGGTGAAGCTGATCTGCTTCTTGGCCACCAGGTCGTGCACCCGCCAGGCCTTCTGCCGCAGCTTGTTCAACACCAGCGGCGAGGCGCCCTGCGGCACCTTGATCAAGATGTGCTGCGAGCGCACCTCCTCCTCGACCGTGCCGCCCTTGTACTTGAGGTCCATGACCCGCTTCACCTCGGCCTCGGCCACGCGCAGCTTGGAGCCCAGCTTGGTGCGGATCATCTTGACCCGCAGCTTCTCGGCGCGGACGTGGTCGCGGTAGGCGGGGATGTCGGCGAAGCCCATGCGGCGGAGGTTCTCGCGCAGCTCCTCGGTGTCCCACAGGTTGCGGTCCTTGAGCTGCTTGATGTGCTTGTCGATCTGCGCGTCGGGCACGGTCAGCCCCAGCTTCTTGGCCGCGGCGGTCACCAGCAGATTGTCCACCAGGGTGTCGAGCACCTGCCGCAGCAGCTCGCGCGCGTTGCGAGGTCGCACCACGTGCTTGGTGGGCACCAGCTTCTGGCTGGCGGTGTTCTGCGCCTGGGCCCGCACCAGCTCGCTCAACGTGATGATGCGGCGCCCCACCACGGCCACGATGGCCTCGAGCTGGCGGTAGCCCTTGGGCAGCGACGCGAAGCGCAGCTGCGAGGCGCGCGAGGCCTTGGCGGTCGGCTCGGCCGCGGGGCTGACCGCCGGGGTCAGCGTCGGCGCCAGCAGCGCCACGGTCAGCAGGGCCACCGGGAGCGTCCGGCCCGCTGGGCGGGCAGGGCGAGCGACGGTGCGGCGATCAGTGCGCGTGGCCATGGCCACCTCCCCCCGGCTTGACGTGGAGATCGGCCTTGGTCGGCTTGCGGCGCACCGGCTTCGGCGGCGGCAGCAGGCGGATGGCGTCGTCCTTGTACTCGACCTTGGCCGCGCCCATGAGCTTGTCGACATAGGACGTGCGGGCCAGATCGCGCTTGCGCTTGAGCAGCCGCTGGCGAATCGAGCGCTTGACCTTGTCGAAGGGCTTGTCCACCGCCGGGCTGCGGGAGACTGCGTACAAGATGTGGTAGCCGTGCTCGCTCTGCAGGACCTCGCTCAGCGTGTAGGCCTCGAGCTTGAGCCCCGCGTCGCGCAGGTTCTTCGGGATCGACTTCCAGCGCTCCAGCTCGGCCGGCGTCGCGCCCTTGGGCGGCTCGGCGCTGACCATGCCCAGGGTGCCGAGGAAGGGCACGGAGCCCTTGTCCTCGCTGACGCGCTGCACGTAGTCCTTCCACAGCGCGGCCAGCTTCGCCGGAGAGCCCTGCGCGCCGGCCTGCAGCTCGCGCCGCACCCGCTCGGCGCGCTTGCCGTCCTTGAGCAGGATGTGGCGAATCTCCACCTGCAGGGGCTTGTGGTAGAGCCGCTGGTTGTTGTCGTAGTAGGCCTTCACCTCGGCCTCGGTGATGTCTTGGGCGCGCACGGTGCCGGTCACCGACTCCTGCATGAGCCGCCGCACCATCTGCTGCTTGAGGGTCTCGACCACCGTCGGGTCCTTGTCGAGCCCCTGCTTGCGCGCCTCTTCGGCGAGGACCTCGAACTGCACCCACTTGAGCAGGAACTCCTTGCGCTTGGCGAGGGTGCGGTACTGCGCGCGGATCGGCTCGGGCTGCTGCTGCAGGCGGGCCTCGAGCTCACCGAGGGTGATCACCCGCTTGCCGATGGTGGCGAGGGGAATCGAGCGCTGCTCGGGCGAGAGCGCGCTGCTGCCCGCGGCCACCTTGGGGGTCGGCAGCTGCTCCAGGGTCTTGGCCTTGGCCTTGGCCTGCACGCCGGGCCCCTGGGGGGTCGGGCGCTCGGGCTTGCCGCAGCCGACCAGGGGCGCGACGAGCGCGGCGGTCAGGGCGCCGCGGGCCAGCAGGCGGGCCAGGGGCGTGCGAGGGTCGAGTCGAGCGGTGAGGGCGAGATTGCGCGTCATGTGGGGTCCTTGTCGGCGGCCGCGGAGTGTCCGTTGCGCCTTGGCGTGGGTCAAGCGCAGGCCGGGCGTCGCTCCGGCATTGCGATGACGCGGACGCGGCCGTCACCGGTTGGGCGCGGCTGTGATCCTGCAGCGCCCTCGCGGCACCCTACCCACATGGCGCGCGTGGCTGACCGGCGGTAGCATGGCGGTCAGGGGGTAACTCAAGCTTTGATTCATGGATCGCTACCCCGGGGCACGCCGCGCTGTGTCCTGGTGTTGACGACGGTGTGTGCCGTGGCGCTGGGGACCGCCCTGGGAACCGCCCTGGCGCCGCGGCTCGCCGTGGCCCAGAGCACGTCGCCGGGGCCGCTGCTGCGCTCGCACGCGCGCTGGGACAACCAGTGCGCCAAGTGCCACGAGCCCAGCAAGGGCGCCACCGACGCCCGCTGCCTGGACTGCCACAAAGAGGCCAAGCGCTCGCGCTACCACTGGAAGATGGCGCAGGACTCCGGCAAGCCCTGCGCCAAGTGCCACCGCGACCACCAGGGCCGGAACTTCCGGGCGATCCGCTGGAAGCCCAAGGCGACCTTCGACCACGGCAAGACCGGCTGGCGGCTGCAGGGGAGCCACGCCAAGGTCGAGTGCAAGAGCTGCCACAAGAAGCCCCAGCGGTGGATGGGCGAGAGCAGCACCTGCAGCTCGTGCCACAAGGACCCCCACAAGCCGACCCTGGGGCGCGACTGCGCCAGCTGCCACGACGAGCGCCGCTTCGCGCCCGCGTCGCGCTTCTTCCACGACAAGGCGCGCTTCCGCCTGCGGGGCGCCCACAAGGAGGTGGCCTGCGCCAGCTGCCACACCAGCCGGGGCGCCGAGGGGCGCTATCGCGGCCTGGCCTTCGCCTCGTGCAGCAGCTGCCACAGCGACCCGGTGCCCAAGCACAGCCGCGGCGAGCGCTGCGAGAGCTGTCACGTGGAGCGCAGCTGGCAACGGGTCAAGGCGGGCTCGGGCTTGAAGCTGCACGGGCTGCTCGACTTCAAGCTGGTGGGCAAGCACAAGAAGGTCGACTGCGCCGACTGCCACACCCCGCGCCGGCCAGCCAAGCTCAAGCGCGCGCGCTCGCCCGAGGCCCGGCTGCGCCTCTTCACGGGGCTCGACGACGACTGCGCCGACTGCCACAAGGACCCGCACCGCGGTCGCTTCGGCGACGCCTGCGCCAAGTGCCACACCCCCGCGGGGTGGAAGGCCAAGTTGGCCAAGCGGCGGGGCGCCTTCGACCACGCGCGCACCGGCTTCGCCCTGCGCGGCCGGCATCGGGTGGTCCCCTGCGCCCGCTGCCACGCGCCCTCGCTGCCCTACAAGAAGCGCTTCACCAACATCCCCCACGAGCGCTGCGTGGACTGCCACGCCGACGTGCACCCGGGCAACTTCGCGAGCGTGACGGACCAGGGTGACTGCACGGCCTGTCACAGCGAGTCGGCCTTCGCCCCGGCGAGCTTCGACCTCGCCACCCACGTCAAGGCGCGCTTCGCCCTCGTGGGCGCGCACCGCGTGGTTCCCTGCGCCGGGTGCCACAAGCCGGGCCCGGCCGAGCGGCCCAAGCGGAGCGGCCGGGGGATCCGCGCGCGCAGCCCCAAGCGGGTCGCCCAGCTGGTGGGCACCGACAAGACCTGCGAGGGCTGCCACACCACGCCGCACGGCGCGCAGTTCGACGGGCGCACGCCGCCAGCCAACTGCCTGACCTGTCACACCGGCGAGGCCTTCCGCCCCGCGGCGAAGTTCGACCACGACACGACCCGCTTCAAGCTCGCCGGGCCCCACAAGGCGGCCCCCTGCGCCAGCTGCCACACCCGCCCCAAGGCCGGCGCGCCGGTGCGTTTCGCCGGCGTCGCGAGCGCCTGCGCCACCTGCCACAGCGACCCCCACGCCGGGCAGTTCGCCGTCGGGGGACCGAAGCGGACCTGCGACGACTGCCACAAGGTGGTGGCTGACTTCGACATCCCGCGCTTCGACCACGACAAGACCCGCTTCCCCCTGCGCGGCAAGCACGTGCAGGCCAAGTGCGCCAGCTGCCACACGGCGGTGCGGCTGCAGCCCGAGGCCAAGCCGGTGGTGCACTACCGCCTCGGCGCCCTGGCCTGCGGCCGCTGCCATCAGAACCCCCACACCGGCCGGCGCGGCGCCCAGGCCAGCTGGCTGCCCGGGGCGCTGGGGGTCTTCGACGGCGGCCCGCGCGGCGACGCGAGCGACGACACGG
>JAUIAC010000204.1 GCA_030425545.1 bacterium
ACCACCTGCCCCCCGCCGGAGATGCGGGTCACCACCCCGTCGTCGAGGGCGCCGGCCGACGTGCGCCAGCCCGCGGCGACGAAGCCGCCGGTGGGCCAGGGCTGCGCGCCGGTGACGCTGTCGTCGACCTTCGCCTCGCCCACCGACGCGCTCCACAGCAGCTTGCCTGCGGCCGACCACGCCGCCGCCCAGCCGTCGAGGTGGCCCTCCGCGCCGACGCGGCTGCCCACGGCGAGCAGCTGCCCCGTGCTCGTGGCCCGCACCCCCGCGACACCGACGTTGGCGTGGGGCTTGGCGCTCGGCAGGTGCGCCCGCCAGACCGGCTCGCCGGCGGCGTCCGCGCGGGTGACCCACCACGCCGTCCAGGTCGCCGACCCCGACAGCGGCGCCGCGCTCCAGCCGCCCGCCACGGCGCCGCCGTCCGGCAGCCCCGCGACAGCGCGGTAGCCGCCGCGGACCCCCAGCTTGGGCGTGTGGACCGCGTCGTAGAGCACCTCGGCGCCCGTGGCCTTGCAGGAGCCCCCCACGCAGGTCGAGCCCACCGTGCAGCTATCGCCGTCGTCGCACGGCGCGCCGTCCTTGGCCGTCGTCGTGACGCACTTGAAGTCGTAGGCGCCCAGCGAGGCGCAGACCCCGACCACGCAGGCGCCCTGGCCCTTGGGGCAGGAGACCGGCTGGCCGGCCTTGCAGGTGCCAGCGTCGCACTGGTCGTTGACCGTGCAGCCGCTGCCGTCGGCGTCGCAGGGCTTGCCGTTGGCCGCCAGCGCGGAGTGGACACACTGGCCGGTCTTGCTGTCGCACACGTCGGCCGTGCAGTCGTTGCCGTCGGCGCAGTTGACCGGCGCGTGGGCGCACTGCCCCGTCGGGCCACAGGTGTCGGCCGTGCAGGCGTCGCCGTCGTCGCAGGACTTGCCCTGGCCCTTGCACGCGCCGCCCTTGCACACGTCCGCGCTGGTGCAGGCCGAGCCGTCATCGCACGGCTTGCCCTCGTCGCCCGCCACCAGCAAGCACTGCCCGGTGGTCTTGTTGCAGGTCCACTGCTGGCAGGCCTCGATGGCCTGGGCGGGGCAGCTGACCAAGGTGGCCGGGTTGACCTTGCACGCCGGCTTGGCCGGGTCGCTCTTGTCGCAATAGAGCGTGCCGTTGCAGGCGTCGCCGTCCTCCTTGCCCGCGCAGTCGCTGTCCTGCTGGCAGTCGCACACCATCGCGCCGCCCGTGCACCCGCCGAGCACGCAGTAGTCGCTCTTGGTGCAGACGTTCCCGTCCTCGCATGGCGCGCCGGCGGCCAGCGCCGTCAGCTGGCACTGGCCGGTCTTGGGCTGGCAGAGGTTCTTGAGGCAGGCGGTGTCGTCGACGGTCTTGCAGACCACCGCGGTGTTGGGCTTGGGCTTGCAGACCGCGAGCTTCGGGTCGCTCTTGTCGCAGTACATCGAGCCGTTGCAGACGTCGCCGTCGTCGGCGCAGTCCCCGTCGCTCTTGCACGCGCAGCCGAAGATCTCGGGCTTGCAGACGCCCTTGTCACACAGGTCGTTGAGCGTGCAGGGGTCGCCGTCGTCGCAGACCGCGGTCGCGCCCTGGGGCATGTTCGCCGGGCGCACCTCCCACCGGACTCCGTTGGGCGCGGGCCGCTCGAGCGCGAGCTCGACCTGGGTCGGCACGCAGGCGCCGGTCTGGACGACACAGGCGTTCTTGACGCAGTCGGTGTCCTCCCCGGCGGGGCAGACCTTCACGGTCGCCGGGTTCACCTGGCAGGTCCCCGCGTTGCAGAAGAGCTGGCCGTTGCAGGCGTTGCCGTCCTCCTTGGCGACACAGTCGCCGTCGGTCTTGCAAGCGCAGGTGTTCTTGCCGGGCTTGCAGGCGCCGCCGACGCAGACGTCCCCCTGGGTGCAGGGCTGGCCGTCGTCGCACAGGGTGTAGACCTTGACCGGGGTGACCGCGCAGGTGCCCGTGGCCGGGTTGCACAGGTTCTTCAGGCAGGCGGTGTCCCCCGCCGAGGGGCAGCTGACCACGGTCGCCGGGTTGACCACGCACGACCCCTTGGACTGGTCGCAGTACAGGACGCCGTTGCACAGGTCCCCGTCCTCGAGCTTGGCGCAGTCGCTGCTCTTCAGGCAGGCGCACACGTCGACGCCGCCCTGGCACGCGCCCGCCTCGCAGGTCTCGTTGAGCTTGCACGCGCTGCCGGAGCTGCACGGGATCCCGTCGGCCACGGGCAGGGTCTTGCACTGGCCGTCGGTGGCGTCGCACGCCAGCGCCTTGCAGGGGCCGACGTCCTTGCTCGGGCAGGTCGTCACCGTCGCGGGGTTGGTCTTGCAGGTGTGCGGGAACACCCCGGTGTCGCAGTAGGGCTGGCCGTTGCAAGGGTCGCCGTCGTCCTTGCAGTCGGCGTCGATGAGGCAGGCGCAGACGGGCGTCGGCCCGTAGCACACCCCCTTGGTGCAGGCGTCGTCGCCCGTGCAGGACTGGCCGTCGTCGCAAGGCGTACCGTCGATGACCGGGCGCTTGTCGCAGGCGCCGGTCTTGGGGTCGCAGGCGTTCTTGGCGCACACCGTGTCGGCGCTCGGGTCACAGACCGTCGCGTCGAGCTTGCGGCGGCAGACGTGGGGCACGGCGTACGTGTCGCAGTAGGGTGTCCCGAGGCAGGCGTCCTCGCCGAGCAGCTCGGCACAGCGCGCGTCGCTGGTGCACTCGCACAGGTTCGGCCCGGCCTTGCACGCGCCGTCCACGCAGGTGTCGGGCCCGGTGCAGGCCTGGCCGTCGCTGCAGGGGGTGCCCGTCAGGGGCTGCTGCAGGCATCCCCCCGGGGTGCAGCGCGCGACCGTACAGGGCGCGCCGCTGTCGGGGCAGTCGCCGTGGGTCTGGCACCCGGCGTCCACGCCCACTTGATCCAGCGTCGCCACGTCTTCGAGCCCCGGCCCACCGGAGCTCGGCTCCCCCGCGCAGGCGACGAGGAGACAGGCCAGCGGAACGGCCATGTGGAGCCACGGTCTGGCTCCCGCGGAGGGGGTCGCTGCACGCCTCATGGTCGGACCTTCGCTGTCGGCATTCCAAGGTTCTCTGGTTGCCGTCAACTTTGCGCCTCAACGCCGAAGAATCAAGCCTTCTCACGGGTTCAAGCCGCGGTCTGGCGAACGGGCCGGACGCTCGTGGCCGCGGTGTCGACGGACACGGGCCGGAGGGCGCGCAGCCATTGTTGCGGCGCGGGCGCTAGCAGACTGCGCCTTTGCTCCGTCTTTGCGGCCACGACGGTCAGTCTGCTGGGAAGGGGAAGCCACGGCTTGCCGTGGCTGGGGGCGCTCGTAGGTGTCGTGCCAGTTCGCTGTCGCGACCAGGCGATTCAGCATCTAGCGCGCCCGCATCCTTCGGCTGCGCCTCAGGGGGCTTGCTCCCCCAAGAAAAGCGAACTGATTGCGGCGACAATCCATTTCGACGCAGTCTGCTAACGCGCGAGCGTCTCGACGCCAAAGCGCCCTTCTGCGCGCACGTAGAGCACGCACCCTCCCTGCGTGCCGCAGCGAAGGCGATGCACAGACTGTCCAGCTGCTCGAACAAAGCTCCCGGGTGGCAGCGAGCCGGTGCCGACCACCACAGGCCCCCGCACAACCACGGCTTGCCAGCTCGCCCCGTGGGTTCGCACCTGGCCGTCAAAGCCAGCAGGCAAGCGCACGAAGCTGCCGTGGCGCTGCCCGTCGTTGGGCGCGCCCCACAGGTGTGCGATCTGCGCGCCCCCGCTCGCCTGCAGCCAACGAGAGCTCTGCGCGTCGAGCCAGACCAGGTTCAAAGGCGCGACGTTCACCGGCGCCTCGCCACTCACGAAGCGCTGGTCCACTGGCCGCACGAGGTACGGACCCGACTCGATCTCCACGTAGGCCAGCGTGTGTTGCCCCTTGGCGGCCGTGATGTGCACCGCACCTTTGGGCTGCGTCCAGAATGACCCGGGGCCCATCCACATCGGCTCCGCGTTGGGATCGTCGTTGTGAAAGCGTCCCTGCAGGACGACCGCGCGATATGACACGTTGTGGATGTGGGGCGGCGACTTGAAGCCGTCGACCGTACTCAGCAAGAAGCCGGTCGCGACCTTGCCATGCCGGTCTCCCCATAGGGTCGCCGCTTTGGGGCTCTTGTCGCCGCGCGCCGCGTTGAGCTTGTCCCAGCGGACCTGTGTCGCCCGCAGCACGTGGAGCGGCGTCTGCGGGCCGGCCACGGCGGGCCCGCCGGTCTGCGGCCCGGCGCAGGCGCCGCACCAGAGGAGCCCGAGGGCCAAGCTGCTGCGCAGCGCGCGGCGTGTCAGTCGCGTCGTCGGCGGCATCGTCCCCTCCTTGCTGGTCGTGGTTCGTCCGTATGTAGCTGAGCTACCCATGGTGCATGTCGTGCAGCCTGGGTAGTGATCCGTATGAACGACTGGTAGACCCTTTCGCATTCCGCCCGGCTCAACACCAGACGACAAGCCGAGGTGAGATGCTGGCCGAGGCGCGCCCACCCCATGGTCAGAGTCCTGGAGCGAGCGTGGCAGCACAGCGGGAGTACCGGCCGCGAGGTCCAGCAACGACTTGCCACCGAGGGAAGGCCTTGTGACCCTGCCGTCGCTGAGAGGTGCCTGTCAGTCGCGCACGTTCACCGGCCCCGGGGCGACGCTTGCCGTCGGCACGGCGAACTCGGCCCGTGCACCTTTTGAAGCCAAGGAGGACGCGATGGCAGACGGACGACCCGCCACACTCCGGCCCGTGTGGTTGTTGCTGGGGCTTGTTGTTGTTGTTCCGCTTCATGGGTGTGGCGGGACGGAAGGTGACGTTGAGGGCGAAGTGAGCTCGAGCACTCAGGACGCGGAAGACACGGCGGCCGAAGACACGGCGGCGGAAGACACGGCGTCTGGCGCCGACACGGGTGGTCCGCCTTGCGAGACGGCCGCGGACTGCGCGGTCGACCCCTGCCTGGACGCAGCCTGCATCGCGGGTCACTGCGCGACGTCACCCAAGGCCAACGGCAGCCCCTGCCCCGTGCTGACGCCCTGCGCGACGGGCGGCGCGTGCAAGGCGGGCAGCTGCGAGCCGGTCGGGACCAAGACGTGCGACGACGACAACCCCTGCACGGTGGACGGCTGCGACGCGGCCACGGGCGCCTGCACGTTCAAGCCGAACCCCGGGGTCACGTGCAACGACGGCAACCCGTGTACGAAGTCCGACGCCTGCTCGCCCGCCGGCGCCTGCGTCGGCGGCAAGAACGTGTGCACCGGCTGCACCTCGCTGAAGGACTGCGCGGCCTATGACGACGGCAACCCCTGCAACGGCACCTTGTATTGCCACGTGGAGCCGGGCGCGCAGGGCGTGTGCGAGGTGCTCCCGAGCTCGGTGGTCGTGTGCGACCCGGCCGGCGACAAGCCGTGCCTGGACGCCGCCTGTGACCCGCAAGCTGGCACGTGCACCCTGGTCGCTCAGCCGGACGGCACGGCCTGCGACGACGGGCGCCCGTGCACGCAGCAGGAGGCGTGCCAGGGCGGCGCGTGTACCGCCGCCGCCAATGTCTGCCAGTGCGAGAGCGACGGCGACTGCGCGGCCTACGACGACGGCGACGCGTGCACCGGCACGCTCTACTGCGACACCGCCGGTCTGCCGCACACCTGCAAGGTGCTGCCGACCTCCGTGGTCTCCTGCGCGACGAGCACAGACCCGTGCAAGGTGAACGCCTGCGACCCCAAGTCCGGCGCCTGCAAGAGCGCCAACGCGGTCGACGGCGTCGCCTGCACCGACGGCGACCCGAAGACGGTGGGCGACGTCTGCGTGTCCGGGGTCTGCAAGCCCGGCGTGGACACGTCGGTGTGCAAGACCGACGTGGACTGCGTGCCACTCGAAGACGGTGACTTCTGCAACGGCACGCTCTTCTGCAACGCAGCGACGGGCCAGTGCCAGCTCAACCCCGCGACCGTGGTCCACTGCGCCTCAGCCAGCGACACCGCCTGCCGCGCGAACGTGTGTGAGACCGCGACGGGGGTCTGCGCGATGAAGCCCCTGCCCAACGGCATCCCGTGCGACGACGGCAACAAGTGCACGGTGGGCGAGGTGTGCAAGGCCGGTGTGTGCACCGCGAGCGCGGACACCTGCCAGTGCAAGTCGGACGCGGACTGCGGCAAGCTCGAGGACGGCGACGCGTGCAACGGGACGCTGTACTGCGACTCCGCGACCAACCAGTGCGTCGTGAACCCCGCCACCGTGGTGACCTGCCCGACCGCGTTCGACACGGCGTGTCGGGTCAACAGCTGCGACAAGGCGAGCGGCACGTGCGCGTTGCAAGACGTGGTCGACGGCAAGCCGTGCAACGACGGCAACGCCTGCACCGTCGGTGAGGTGTGCGACAAGGGCGCGTGCGTGGCGAGCGCCGACGCGTGCGCCTGCAAGGTCGACAAGGACTGCGCCGCGTTCGAGGACGGCAACAGCTGCAACGGCACGCTCTACTGCGACAAGCAGCTGGGGGCCTGCAAGCTCAACCCGGCGAGCCTGGTCGTGTGCCCCGACGCCTTCGACACCGCCTGCCTCGAGAACCAGTGCGACCCGGCCACGGGCCAGTGCGCCAAGGTCGCGGTCAACCAAGGCAGCCAGTGCGACGCAGACGGCAACCCGTGCACGGCCAGCGACTCCTGCGACGCCGGCGTGTGCAAGCCGGGCGCGCTGGTGTGCGACTGCCAAAAAGACACCGACTGTGTGGGCAAGCAAGGGGCCGACAAGTGCGTCCTGGGCATGTACTGCGACCTGAGCAAGAACGAGTGCGCGCCGACCAAGGTCGTGCAGTGCGATGTCAGCGGCGACGGGCCGTGCAAGGTCACCGCCTGCGACCCCAAGACGGGGACCTGCCAGCAGAGCGACCGGCCCGACGGGGAGGTCTGCGAGGGCAACACCTTGTGCACCGGCGCGCAGATCTGCGACGGCGGCAGCTGCGTGACGGGCAAGGCGGTCAACTGCGACGACATCAACCCCTGCACCAGCGACACCTGCGACGCCAAGCAGGGGGGCTGCCTGCACAAGGCGCTCAACGCCGTGAGCTGCGACGACGGCAGCGCGTGCACCAGCGACGACGGCTGCGTCGAGGGCACCTGTCTCGGCACCGCCGCGTCGTGCAACGACAACGAGGTCTGTACCAAGGACGCGTGCGACCCGCTGTCGGGGTGCGTGTTCCTGCCGGTGGGCGCGACGGTCTGCGACGACGACGACCCCTGCACCCTCGGCGACACCTGCAAGACGGGCGCCTGTGTCGGCGGGCAGGGCAAGCTCACGTGCGACGACGGCAACCCCTGCACCTTCGACACCTGCAAGGCCAAGCTGGGCTGCGCGTTCGACGCCAAGCCGCTCGCCGGCTCGCTCTGCGACGACGGCGACGTGTGCACCCACCAGGACAGCTGCAAGGGCGGCGCGTGTGCCGGACTGACCAAGAGCTGCGACGACGGGGAGCCGTGTACGACGGACGTGTGCATCAAGGGCAAGGGCTGCGTGCACGACGCGCTGCAGAAGGGCACGTGCGACGACGGCGACGCCTGCACCAAGGGCGACAGTTGCAAGACCGGGACCTGCGTCGGCGCGCTCGTCGTGGACTGCGACGACCAGGAGCCCTGCACGGTCGACACCTGCGACAAGAAGTCCGGGTGCGGCCACGTGGCCCTGGCGAACGCGAGCAAGTGCTCCGACAAGAACCCCTGCACCAGCAAAGACAGCTGCAAGCAGGGCAAGTGCGTGGGCGCGGCGGTGAGCTGCAACGACGACAACGTGTGCACCGTGGACGCGTGCGACCCGGACCTCGGCAAGTGTGTCTACCTGCCCAGCACCGTTGTGGCCTGTCAGGACAACAACCCCTGCACGGTCACGGACGTGTGCAAGGGCGGGGTGTGCACAGGCGGCAAGGCCAAGACCTGTGACGACGCCAACAGCTGCACGCTCGACAACTGCACGCCCTCGCAGGGGTGCGTGCACCAGGGCCTCGTCGGCACCACCTGCGACGACGGCAGCGTCTGCACCTCCGGGGAGGTCTGCGTGAACGGGGCCTGCAAGGGGTCCGAGAAGAGCTGCGACGACAACAACAGCTGCACGGCCGACAGCTGCGACCTGAAGGCGGGCTGCGTGCACGTCACCAAGGTGGGGACGGCGTGCAACGACAACAACGCCTGCACCGCCAACGACTCGTGTTCTCAGAAAAAGTGTGTCGGGAAACCCGTGAGTTGCGACGACGGCAACAGCTGTACCGAGGATGTGTGCGACGAGGCTTCAGGGTGCAAGAAGAAGATCCTCGACAAGGTGCCGTGTGACGACGGCAGCGCGTGCACCGAGGGCGATGTCTGTGTGTCGGGGATCTGCAAGGCCAAAGAGGGCCTGTGGCTCAAGAAATTCTCGCTGAACTCCGGGCCGGAGTACCACAACGCCGCGGCGCTCGACTCGACCGGCGCGATCGTCATCGTCGGCTCCCACCGCGTCGGCGACAGCCTCAACAACGACGGCCTCGACCGCTACGTCACGCGCATCGACGCGACGGGCAAGCAGCTCTACTTCTCGAGCCCCGCCAACACCGGCGACGACTCGTACTACGCCGTGGCCGCAGGGACGGAGGGCGAGGTCTATTGCGCTGGGCAGTCGGAGACGAAGAACTTCCTGTATTCGAGCAAGAACATCTTCATCGCGCGGGTCAACAGCGCGGGCGCCGAGGTGTGGAGCAAGAAGCAGGGGTCGCCGGACTACGGGCGCGCCATCGCGACCATCGGGGGCAACCGCATCGCGGTCCTCGGGACGACGTCGAAGGACAGCTCGCTGCTCATCATGAATCGCAGCGACGGCGCGATCGTCACGACCACAAAGGTGGCTGGCTCGGGCGTCATGCTGCGAGGCATGGCCGCGGCTGGCGACAAGAGCTTCCTGCTCGCCGGCCACGCGTCCAACAAGAGCACGCTCTTCGCTCGGCAATACGGCATCGACGCGTCGCTGGCGTGGTCGAAGTCGTTTGCGGCGACCACCGGCCAGGATGAGGAGGTCTACGGCGCTGCCTTCGTCGGCGGAGGTCCGATCCTCGGCGGCCGGGCGACGCTCAACGGCACCGCGTACCCGCTTCTGGTGCGGCTCAGCCCCTCGGGAGACCTGGTGTGGAAGCGGGTGGTGACCGCGTTGGCAGATTCGTCGCTCCGGTGGGCCAACCCCTTGGCTGACGGCGGCGCGCTCGCGGGCGGCTCCGGCGGGTCCTTTCTCCGCGTCTCACCCGCGGGGCACGTCGCGTGGCACCGGCGGATCCAGGTGAACGACGGCTTCCTGGTCTTCCGAGGAGGCGGCTTGCGCTCGGACGGCACCCTGCTCCTCGGCGGCCTGTCGCAGATCTCGCAGGTGCCCGACGCGGCGGTGGCGCGCGTCGACCGGTGGGGCAATCTCACGTGCAGCAAGTCGGGCAGCTGCATCACGCAGCCGCTCAGCAAGTGCGACGACAAGAACCCGTGCACGCTCGACGTCTGTGGCGCCCCGGGGGGCTGCACCCACGCGCCCGTCCAGGACGGCGTCGCTTGCGGCGCCAATGGGACCTGCACAAGCGGGGTGTGCAAGTAGGCGCGGAGCGTGTCAGGTGGTCGCCTCTGCCCTCTTCTGCCAACCGCACAGGTCGGCGGCGATGACACCGCTGGGTTGAGCGCGGCGCCGCCGCGCCCGCACGGGCCCGCGCGGCGTGGTACCTTGCGCTGGGCAGGCCGATCTTCGGGGAGCTCACCACCGGGCAAGTTCGCGCTCGTCCTCGGTGTCCGTCGTGACGCGCGAGGTGCAGGTGATCCCATGGGCGACAAATCCCCGAAGAGTCAGAACAAAGCCAAGAAGCAGAAGTCGAAGCAAAAGGCCAAAGACAAGGTCGCGCACGACAAGAAGCACGCGCCCGCAGAGCGGCTCCCCGGCAAGCGCTGACCTCCGGCCCCCGGCTCGGTGGGGCAGACCGGTGTCAGGTGTCGCCGTCTTCCCCTGGCCGCCATCGGACGCGGGGAGC
>JAUIAC010000921.1 GCA_030425545.1 bacterium
CGCGGGGGTGCTGCTGTCGATGCGCCTGCTGGCGGAAGAGCGGCAGGCGGGCACCCTGCCCTTGCTGCTGAGCGCGCCCGTGAGCGAAGGGCAGATCATCACCGGCAAGTTCCTCAGCGCGTTCACTGTCTTGAGCGCCCTGACCCTGGCGACCGCGTACATGCCGGCGCTCATCTTCCTGAACGGAAAGGTGAGCGTGGGGCACATCGCCGGCGGCTACCTGGGACTGCTGCTGCTGGGCGGCACGACCTTGGCCATCGGCACGCTGGGCTCGGCCCTCGGGCGGACGCAGCTCGTGGCGGGCGTGCTCTCTGCCGCCATGGTGGTCGCCCTGCTCTTGTGCTGGATCCTGGCGCGCGTCACCGACGCCCCGCTCAAGGACGTGCTCAAGCACATGGCGATGTTCGACGCGCACTTTCGCCCCTTTCAGCGGGGGCTGCTGCGGCTGAGCGACGTGGTGTTCTTCGTCACGGTGGGCTGGCTGGCGCTGCGGGGGGCGACCGGCGCCTTGCGGCAGGAGCGGTGGCGGGCATGAGTCGACCCACACCACAGACCCAGGGCGCAGGTCGCGCGAACGTCGCCGCGTCGTCGCCCGCAGACACCCGCGGGCGGCCGTCGGGGGCAGCTCCTTTCGGCGTCCTGGTCGCCGGGCTTGCGGTCCTGCTCGTCGCCCAGCGCGTCCTCGTCGACGAGACCTGGCGGATGGCGCTCAGCGGGCTCGGCGGGGCGCTCGTGGTCGCCGCGGCGCTGTGGCGCGGCGTGGCCTGGCGGCGTGCCACGGGGGCCGTACGGCGCGCGGAGCGAGCCCTGTGGGCCGGGCACGTTGCCGTCGCGGTGGGTGTCGGGCTCTTCGCAGTGCAGTCAGCGCTGGGGCGAACGACGCTTGGGCCGGCGACGCTGGAGCTCGCCGCGGACAGCGACGTCGCCGTGGTGTTGGAGGTGCTCTGGCTGGCGGTGCTGGTCACCGGTGGGCTGGCGACGCTCGCGATGGAGCGCGCGTGGTTGGCGATGCCCGTCGCAGCCAGCGTGGAGCCCAGCCGTGTCCGGTCCGCCGGGCTCGCGGCGGTGAGCCTGGCCTTCGGACTGGTGTTCGTGCTCGGAGCCAACTACGCCGCCGCGCGCAAGGACATCCGGCGTGACGTGACCTTCTTCAAGACGACGCGCCCGAGCGGCACGACGCTCTCCTACGTGAAGCAGCTGGAGGAGCCGGTGACGGTCCTGCTCTTCTTTGCGCCGGTGAGCGACGTGTTGCCCCAGGTGCGCCCCTACTTCGACGCGTTGGCGGCCGCGAACCCGCGCCTCACCGTCTCCGTGCGCGACCACGCCGTGGAGCCTGAGCTGGCGCGGCGCTATCGCATCCGAGACAACGGCTTTGTGGTGCTGGTGCGCGGCGACGGCACAGCCACCACGGGCGCGGCGGCCAAGGCAGGCGACGCTGCGGATGACGCGGTCGCCCGGCGGCGCACGAAGGCGTCGGAGCGCTTCGAGATCGGCGACGAGCTCGAGCCGGCCCGGCGGAACCTGAAGAAGCTGGACGCCACCTTTCAGAAGCGCTTCACCAAGCTGACGCGG
>JAUIAC010000922.1 GCA_030425545.1 bacterium
GCCCCGCTGGCCTGTACGGCGGCGAACATGGGCACGATGTACTTCGACGCCAAGTCCAAGTCGCTGCGCTACTGCGACGGCGCGGTGTGGCGCACGCTGGCGGACAGCTGTGGCGACGGCAAGCTCGACGCCAACGAGGAGTGCGACGACGGCAACAACACCAACGGCGACGGCTGCTCCAACCGCTGCATCGCCGCCTACGGCTCGCTGAAGACCAAGCCGGGCGTGACCTGCCTCGACATCCTGGCGAAGCGCAAGGCAGCGGGGGACGCGCACAAGGACGGCACCTATTGGATCAAGGCGCCCAAGGGTCAGGTGATCGAGGTCACCTGCGATATGACCAGCGAGGGCGGCGGCTACACCTACCTCCCTGTGGCGAGCGGGGTGTCGACGAGCCGCAGCACGGACAACAACACGTGCAAGACCTACGGCATGGACATCGTCTATCCGCGCTCCAAGGCGCAGTGGACCTGGATGCTGGCCAAGTTCGGCAGCAGCTACTTCGCGACGATCCCGGGGGTCACCAAGCCGGCCAACGGCGGCAACTACACCGGCTGCCCGATGCGCGATCCCAAGAGCTACCCCTCCGGCTGCAAGGACTGGCGCGTGCCCGACGGTGGCCGCTGGTGGCTGCGCGACGCCAACTACACCGAGCCCAACGGGGACTACACGGCGAACTGCTGGCTCAGCATGTACAAGCACAACCCGTCCGACATTCAGTTCAACGACGGCAACTGCTCGTACAGCACGAGCAAGTACGTGTGCTCGACCAACGACAAGAAGTAGGGGGGCTCGCGGGGGCTCTCCAGGCAGGACGCGGGCTTCACGCGCGCGGGGTCGCCAACGGAGGGCGGACGCTGCATGGTGCGGCCGAACCCTGCAGGAGACTCCGATGATGCACGCTCGACGCCTCGACTTCCCCGCCACGCGGCGCAACCGCGAGCCGCTCTTCGAGGTGCTCTCACGCTGGCTGCCGGCCAGCGGTCTGGTGCTCGAGGTGGCCGCGGGGTCGGGCCAGCACGGCGCCGCCTTCGCGCCACGGCTGCCGCACCACCGCTGGCAGCCGACCGACCTGGACCCCGCCCATCTCGCGAGCATCGACGCGTGGCGCGAGGCGGTGGGCACCCAGAACCTGCTCCCCGCGCTCGCGCTGGACGCCACCGCTGACGACTGGCCGGTGGCTGCGGCCGACGCGGTGATGTGCGCCAACATGATCCACATCGCGCCGTGGGCGGCGTGTGAGGGGCTGCTGCGAGGCAGCGCGCGCGTGTTGCCCGAAGGCGGCGTGCTCGTGCTCTACGGTCCCTTTCACCGCGGCGGACAGCCCACGTCCGAGAGCAACGCGGCCTTCGACGCAGACCTCCGGGCCCGCGACGCGCGCTGGGGCGTGCGCGACCTCGACGTGGTCGCCGCCGAGGCGGCGCGCCATGGGTTGGTGCAGACTGACCTCCAGGCCATGCCTGCGAACAACCTCTGTGTCCGCTTCGAGAAGGGGCCGAGCGTCGCGTAGGCGCCGCCGCCATACGGCTCGCGCGCATGGGCTCCCGTGAGCTGCCCCGCCCGGGCGCTGG
>JAUIAC010000205.1 GCA_030425545.1 bacterium
TACTTGGAGTCGTCCGAGCGCTTCCGCGCGGGGGACCGCGACGTGGCGTTCCCGCTGGGGACGTTTCGGCCGCTGGGCGGCTTCGTGCGCGCGCCGTTGCCGCGGCTGGCTGGGCCTGGCGTTGAGCGGGGCGCGGCCCGGGTGAGGCGGCCGCTGGCGCTGCCGCGGTAGACCCGGGCCAGAACCAGATTATTCAGTGAGCTGACGATCCAGGAGGAGCTTTCGAACCACGGAAAGAGGAGGCGCGCGCGGGCGCGGCGGGAATCGTGTGCCCAGACTCCAACGCGACGTCGCCAACAAGCGAAACGCCAGGCACCTACGAAGGCAGCTGCCAGGCCGTAGCGAGGCGCCACGTCGCCGCTGCGGGAGCCACCTCATCGACGCCCGTGCGACGACGACTCGACCGAACCGCTCATCGTGCCTAGCATGTCGGCGCACACCTGAAGGGCACCACTAGACCGCAGCCCACCTCCGCACAAGGGCCTCCGCGCGGTCGACTTCGACGGGGACGACCATGCGGCGACATCTGGTTTGGCTGGCAGCGCTTTGGGCGATCGCCGGGTGCAATGACACAGGGCAGGGGCCGACCCACACCGACACGGCAGAAGACGGCGCGCCGTTGGACGCCGGCTCACCAGACAGCGGCTGCGCCACCGCCGCCGACTGCCCAGAGGCGACCGGCGTCTGCGAGGTCGCCACCTGCACGGACGGCGTGTGCGGCAAGGGCCCCGCGGCCGACGGCACCACCTGTGACGACGGCGTCGCCTGCACCGCGAACCACACCTGCCAGGCCGGTTCCTGCACCGCCGGCGACCTGGTCTGCGACTGCCTGACCACCGCCGACTGCCACGCCAAGGAAGACGGCGACCTGTGCAACGGCACCCTGTTCTGCGACAGCTCGGGCGCCTCGCCCAAGTGCGTGGTCAACCCGGCCACCGTCGTCACCTGCAAGCCTGGCGACGACGTCTGCAAGCCCATCGGCTGCGACCCCAAAGACGGTGAGTGCAAGGCCTCCCCCGCCGCCGACGGTACCGGCTGTGACGACGGCAACCAGTGCACCAAGAGCGACGCCTGCGACGGCAAGGGCAGCTGCGTCGGCGTGGCCGACAGCGCCTGCGCCTGCCTGAGCGACGCCGACTGCGCCAAGCACGAGGATGGCGACCTGTGCAACGGCACGCTGTACTGCGACCAGTCGACCTACCCATTTCAGTGCGTGGTCAACCCGGCGACGCCGGTCCTCTGCCCCACCAAGCCCGAGGACGCCTGCCAGCCTTACCAGTGCGACCCGGCGGACGGCCTGTGCCACCCGACGGCCCTGCCCGACGGCGCCACCTGCGACGCCGACGGCTTCGCCTGCACGCCGGACGCCTGCGACAAGGGGCAGTGCCAGCAGGGTCAGCTCGATGGCTCGTGCACCTGCAACGTCGACGCCGACTGTGCCAAGTACGACAACGGCGACGTCTGCGACGGCACGCTGTACTGCAACAAGGCGAGCAAGACCTGCGCGTTCAACCCAGCGACAGTCGTGGTGTGCCCGGCGCTGGACGACACCGCCTGCCGCAAGAACCTGTGCAACCCGACCACGGGCGCCTGCCAGAAGGTCGACACCCCGGCGAAGGTCCCATGTGAGGACGGCTACACCTGCTCGACGAACGACGCCTGTGACGGCAAGGGCGCGTGCAAGCCGGGCACCAACACCTGCCAGTGCACCGACAGCGCCGACTGCGCCAAGTACGCCTCGGCGGACAAGTGCGCGGCGCAGCTCTATTGCGAGAAGCCGAGCGGCGTGTGCAAGGGCAACCCGGCGACGGTGAAGGTCTGCGAGAGCGTGGCCGACACCCCCTGCAGCAAGAACCAGTGCGACCCGAAGACGGGCGACTGCAAGATGACGCCCGTGGCCGAGGGCAAGGCCTGCGAGGCGGACAACTCGGCCTGCACGACCATCGACACCTGCCAGGGCGGCGCGTGCAAGGCGGCGAGCAACCAGTGCCCCTGCAAGACGGACGCGGACTGCGCCGACAAGGACGACGGGGACCAGTGCAACGGCACAATGTACTGCAACCTGGCGAGCAAGGTGTGCGAGGTGAACCCGAGCAGCGTGGTGAGCTGCCCAAAGAAGGGCACCACCTGCCTGCCGAACGTGTGCGACCCGAAGGACGGGCAGTGCAAGGCGACGCCCGCGGCGGACGGCACCAAGTGCGAGACCGACGACTTCTTCTGCACGCAGGAGCGGTGCAAGGCGGGCAAGTGCGCGGTGTCGGTGCCGGAGAACACCTGCCTGTGCTGGGAGGACGGAGACTGCGACGCCATCAGCACGGGCAACCAGTGCATTGGCGAGCTGTTCTGCGACAAGAGCGCGAACGCGGGCAAGCAGCCGGTGTGCAAGCTGAACAAAGCGACGGCGGTGACCTGCCCGGTGGGCGACGGCAAGAGCTGCGACCTGCCGGCGTGCGATCCGAAGACGGGCAAGTGCACCACGACCAAGAAGGCGGCGGACGGCACGGCGTGCGACGACGGCGACCTGTGCACCAAGTCGGACCTGTGCCTCAAGGGCGCCTGCGCGGGCACGCCGCAGCCGGGCTCGAACTGCGACGACAAGGTCGCCTGCACGGTGGACACCTGCGACCCCAAGAGCGGCTGCGTGCACACGCCCAAGCCCGAGCTCTGCGACGACGGCAAACCCTGCACGCTAGGCGAGTGCGACGCCAAGGCCGGCTGCAGCCAGAGCGACACGGACAGCGCCAAGTGCGACGACGGCGACGCCTGCACGACCGGCGACGCCTGCAAGGGCGGCCTCTGCGCCGGGGCGCCGCTGGTCTGCGACGACAACGACGTCTGCACCGCCGACTCCTGTGATCCGAAGAGCGGCTGCAAGGCGGCGCCGCTGAGCTCGGGCAGCTGCGACGATGGCGACGCGTGCACCGAGGGGGACGCTTGCCAGGCAGGCAAGTGCGCGCCCGGCAAGGCCAAGGTCTGCGACGACGGCGACGCATGCACCACCGACAGCTGCGACAGCAAGAGCGGCTGCGTCGCCACCGCGAAGACTGGCGGCGCCTGCGATGACGGTAGCGCCTGCACCAAGGACGACGCGTGCGACAAGGGCAAGTGCGTCGGGCAGGGCCTGCAGTGCGACGACAACAACCCCTGTACGGACGATGGCTGCTCGCTCGCGAAGGGCTGCACGGTCACCAACAACACCAAGGCGTGTGACGACGGCAACCCGTGCACCGAGAGCGACACGTGCGCGGATGGCGTGTGTGAGGGCGGACCCGCCAAGGACTGCGACGACGGCAACCCGTGCACCAACGACAGCTGCCAGGGCGGCTCGGGCTGCAAGGCCCTGAACAACCTGGCCAAGTGTGACGATGACGACGCCTGCACCACTGGCGAGGCCTGCAGCGGCGGCGCCTGCAAGGGCGGTCAGGCGGTCAGCTGCGACGACGGCAACAGCTGCACCGACGACAGCTGCGCCAAGGGCAGCGGCTGCAGCAACGCCCAGAACACCAGCGCGTGCAGCGACGGCGACGCCTGCACCGACAAAGACAGCTGCAGCGACGGCGCGTGCAAGGCGGGGCAGGCGCTGGCCTGTGACGACGGCAACCCCTGCACCAACGACAGCTGCGACAGCAAGACCGGCTGCGTCGCGACCAACAACACCGCCACCTGTGACGACGGCGACGCCTGCACGGACACCGACACCTGCGACGCCGGCAAGTGCGCCGGCCAGCAGAAGGCCTGCGACGACACCAACCCCTGCACCGACGACAGCTGCGACAGCAAGACCGGCTGCGGCTTCGCCAACAACACCAAGCCCTGCGACGACGGCCAGGTCTGCACCACCAGCGACGTCTGCGCCTCGGGCAGCTGCAAGGGCACGCCCAAGACCTGTCCTCAGGGCGAGGCCTGCGCGACCGCCGGTCAGAGCGCCGGCACCTGCGTCGACCACTGCGACTCGGGTACCAAGGACGGTGATGAGAGCGACGTGGACTGCGGCGGCTCCTGCGTGACCGGCTGCGTCACGGGCAAGGCCTGCGTCCTTGGCGACGACTGTGTCTCTGGCAAGTGCGTCTCTGGCAAGTGTGCGGCCAACAAGACCCACGTGGTCAGCAGCCTGGCCGACAGCGGGCCGGGCTCGCTGCGCCAGGCGATCCTCGACGCCAACGCCTCGGACACCAACGATGTCATCGAGCTCAAGTCGGGCACCGGCGCCGTGACCATCACGCTGCAGAGCGCTCTGCCGAAGATCACCAAGCCCGTCACCATCGACGGCAGCAAGCAGCCCGGTTACCAGGGCACGCCGCTCGTGACCATCGATTGCGCCAACAAGGGCGCCTGGGGCATCGAGGCGACCGGCCAGACGACCCTGCACGCGTTCATCCTCGCTAACGCGCCAGGCGGTGTGTCCCTGGTGGGCGCCGGGGCCCCCTCCGTCACCAACCTTGTCGTGGACAGCAACGCGAGCTTGAAGGGCATCGGCATCCGCGTGATCAGCAGCACCGGTGCGACCACGATCAAAGGATGCAGCGCCAAGCAGCGGGTCTCTGGCATCGAGGTGATCAACGGCACGGACGTCACCATCGAGGACAACGACGTCTCGCTCTCGGGCTACCACCAATCCCAGGCCGCAGCGATCCGGATCAGCAAGGTCAACGCCGACAAGCTGTCAGGCGGGCTGCGCATCGTCGGCAACACCTTCGAGGGCACCGTCAGCTATACGCACGTGTGGCTCAACCAGCTCAGCAACGTCACGGTCC
Organism: bacterium; assembly: GCA_030425545.1. Lineage (GTDB taxonomy): Bacteria > Myxococcota_A > UBA9042 > UBA9042 > UBA9042 > UBA9042. The sequence continues at coordinate 4,755 of JAUIAC010000205.1, forward strand.
GCGGCAAGGATGAGCAGGGCGCCCACGTGGTCCTGGAGGCGTCGAAGGGCTTCGGCACCGCCCGGAACATCCCGCTGGAGATCAACAACAGCACCAACGTCGACGTTCAGGGCATCGACGTGTCCCGCAGCGGTGCGCTCTCGCCTCAGGGTGTGGGGGTCTTCGTCACCAAGAGCACCAACGTGAAGCTCAAGGACGTCACCGCCAAGAACCGCTACTCCGGCTTCCGCCTCACGGACACCACGGACACCATCGTCGAGGACGTCGACGTCACCAACTCCGGCTGGTGCACCTCGGACATGTCGGCCATCGAGCTGCGCTCCACCAAAGCCAGCAAGCTGCCGGGCGGCGTGCTCATCACGGGCGTGACCTTCGGCGCCGACTCGGGCAGGTGCCATGTGTTCGCGCAGAACACCACCGGCCTGAAGATCCGCGCCGTGGCGGGAGGCGGCGCGAACGTGGTGCTCGAGCGAGCCAAAGGCTTCGGGGTGACCAGCAAGACACCGCTGTTCATCGACAAGAGCACCAGCGTCGACATCGCTGGCGTCGACGTCTCCGGCCCGGACGCGGCCAAGAAACAGGGGACGGGCATCCGCCTCCGGGACACGACCACGGCCACCGTCTCCAGCATCACGGCCCGCTACCGTGCCCGTGGTGTCGCGATGGAGACCAGCACCGACGTCACGCTCGTCAACTCGGACCTGCGCGACTCCGGCTCCAGCAACACGAGCGCCGCCCTGGACATCGTCGGCCCCAAGGCCAGCCAGCTCAGCGGCGGCCTGAGCATCTCCGGCAACACCTTCAACGCCAACAGCTACCAGGTCCGCTTGCACTCAGCCGACGGGGGCGTCGCCATCCGCGGCGCGGCTGGTCAGGGCGGCAACATGGTGCTCGAGCGCTCCAAGGGCTTCGGCACCTCGGACCTGTCGAACCTGCGCGTCGAGTATGGCGCCAACATCGACATCGCCGGCCTCGACATGTCCGCGACGCAGACCGGCAAGTTCCTCAAGGGCGGCCTGTACGTGGTCGGGACCAAGGGGGTCACCGTCACCGGCTGCGCGATGAAGGAGCGCCTCGAGAGCCTGCACTTCAACGGTTGCACCGACATCATCGCCACCGGCAACGACGTGTCCGGCTCTGGCAACTGCTTCAACAAAGCCAGCGGCATCCGCATCATCGCGCCGAAGGCTGACAAGCTCGTAGGCGGCCTGCTCATCTCGGGAAACACCTCCAGCAAGACGAGCCAGTGCCAGATGCGGATCGAGTCCGCTAGCAACCTCAAGGTCCGCGCCACGGGAGGCAACGGCGCCAACGTCGTGCTCGACAAGGCCAAGGGCATGGGCGACGGCTCGAACTTCCCGCTCGTCATCACCCAGAGCACCGGCGTGGACATCGCCGACATCGACCTGTCGTGGCCCGGCCCCAACAGCCGGGTCGGCAAGGGCCTCCAGGTGACCGCGAGCAGCGACGTCAAGGCCGTCAACGTCATCGCCAAGAACCGCGGCTTCGGGCTCATCTTCGGCACCATCACCGATCTGACCATCGACGGAGGAGATGTGCGCGGCTCCGGCAGCTGCGCCAACGGCGCGTTCGGCCTGCGGGTCGACGGGCCAATCGCCAACAAGCTCCCCGGCGGAGTGGACATCAAGGGCGTGGTCTTCGACGCCGCGAGCCTGTGTCAGGTGGCCATCACCAGCGCGAGCAACCTGGACATCCGGGGCGCGGCGGGCACAGGGGTGAACGTGGTGCTCGAGCGCGCCAAGGGCTTTGGTCTCAGCGGCAACATCATCCTGATGCTCCAGTCGGTCGAGAGCTCCAACGTGCAGGGGCTCGATGTCAGCGGCACCTCGGGCAAGGCGGGCTTCGGCATCGAGGCGAGCAAGACCAAGAGCCTCACCTTCAAGGAGCTCACCATCACCAACCGGGCGATCGGCCTGCGCTTCCTCCAGCCGGTCGACGCCCCCGTCGTGACCTGCTCGACGCTGTCGGGCAACACCACCGCGGTCTACACCGACGGGTCTGCCACGCTGCAGAACGTCGCCTTCTCGGCCAACGACAAGGCCGTCGATGAGGCCGGGAGCGGCAGCGTCACGGCCACCGGCTGCTGGTGGGGGCACGCCAGCGGCTCGGGCTCGGCGGGCGGCTCCGGTGACACCTCCTCGGGTACGGTCAACGCGGGCTCGCCGCTCGGAGCCAAGCCGGCCTGCGCGCCGTGAGGTCGCTCGTCAGCTGGGGTGCGCGTCGTGGGCCTGACTTCGGCCTTGGAGAACTTCGACCCGTAGGTGAACCAGCAGCCCGGCGACGTGGTGGTCTTGCCCTATCGGATTCCCGAATCGGGATCCACGGTGACCACACTCAGAAGACGACCGACTTACATGCATCGGGACCTCGCAAGAAACCTACCATGCCCCCCCGATGCCAACATCGATGGTCAAGAGCAAGGTCATCCGAATGCCATGCAAGGCTGATATTGGCCCGAGTCCAATCGGCGCAGAGAGTCAACCGGTCACAAGGATATGATTGGAGATATTTGCGATCTCGTAGCAAACTCTCGGAGCTAGCACCGGAACCCACTGTTGCTTGTCAACATCGCCAATCTTGTCAGCATCACCAATCGCTGCCGAGCCCTCCGTGGCTACGAGACCAGCCGACAGTCCAACGTCCATGGCTGGCAACCCCCGAAACAACCTGTGAGTCACGCCAATCTCTCTGTATCGGACGGCCCCCCCGTGTCCAATCAGACCCGTTGCGAGTGCCGTCTCCACGAAGAATCGCCATGAGTCAATCCGTACGTTGGCCGACACACGCCCGGCTACCCCATATGGGATATTTCCTCCGAGGCCGGCATCAACATGAATCCCATATTGTGTAGCGACAGCTGTTGAAGGTATGCAACAGCAGACGGATGTGGCCGCAACCAGAATGAACAGCTGATGGTTGGCCCATGCTCGACTCATCGAGATTCGCATCCACCATCCTCGAACTATTCCGTTTGGCTCTCACCTGCTGAGAATCCAGTGCCCAGAACACTGGTAGCAACATCATCCGCCTCTGTCGAAGACTTGTTGGCAGCGAGCTGAAGGCTGAAATCTCCCCTCATTTCACGCGGCCAGGTGGAAGGGTTGCCAAAGCTCATGGCTTCCAAGCACTTGCGCATAGGACTCCATCAAGGTGGCAAGCCGCGCCTCGGGCATGTTCGGCATCAGCTCGTACCATCGCTGGCCCTGCCGGAGCAGAGACATCGTGCGCTTCTTTGAGGTGTTGGTCTTGAGCAGCCGGTCGAGGCCAGCGTGCTCGCCCGCCATGCCCAGCAGGGTCAGCAGCCCCTGCGCGAGCACGGCAAGCAGCATCAGTCGGTCGCGGCGGTCGGCGCGCTGAGCGCGTGTCCACTTCATGCCCATGCCGAAGCGCAGGTCCTTGGTGTCGCGGAACGTCTCCTCGCAAGTGAACCGCTTGCCGTACGCCTGCTTGATCTGGGCGCCCGTGAGCGTCTCGTCGCTGCACATCAGGCACCAGACGTCCTTCATGCCCTTGTCCTGCACGACGACCACGACCGGCACCTCGTGCATCTCCAGCGTCAGGCGGGCGCTGTGCAGCGTGCGCATCCTGCCGCCCTTGCCGACCCACTCGCCCGCGGGCTTCTGCGTGCGCTTCGACGACGAATCGGTCACGGTCACGTTCGACTTGAAGCGCAGGATGCACTCGAAGCGTGTCTCCTCGAGGATCATGTCGAACAGGCTGCTGCGTCCGAAGCCGCGGTCCGCGACGATGGTCCCGGTCACGCCCTCCGGCATCATCGCGTCGAGTAGGCGAAGCAGCCGGTGCTCGTGCTCGTTGCGCTGGCCGCTGAGCTCGGACTTCACCACTGTCTTCCAGACCAACGGCAGCGCGCGCCCGTGCCGAGTCTGCATGCTCGCGACCAGCATGCTGTGGTCGTCTGCGTCGAACTCGGTCCAGTCCAGGTTGATGAACACGTGGGTGGTTCCACCGACAGCGTGGGCCACCCAAGGGCGGAACACGTCTTCCACGGCGAGCTTGTCGTTGCTGAGCAGGCGGTCGACCTGCTTGATAGCGTGCTTGTCGGCGAGGCCACGCGACACCGCGAGACCCCGGCCAATCATCGAGACGGCCAGCGACGCGCTCGCGACCACTCCATGCGTGGCGTTGGCGAGGCTGAACACGCGCTTGGCGTGCATGTCTTCTCCGAGCAGCTCGCTGACGAAGGTGAGAGTGTCTTCGGCCTCTGGGCGACGATGGCGAGGCAGCGGCGGGGTCACGAGCTTCAAGTGGGGCCTCCGGGCTCATGAGGAGCCCGGGACACTGATCCCGAAGTTGCTGACTTGCAAGGAAGTCATGCCCTGGTCATCACCTGTGCGAGATGAGGGGATCCCTCAGAGCTGAAGGATGAGGGTAAACCGCATGAGCGCACTTTCCCGGTCTTGCGAGGGAGGTGGCCCCAGCCGAACGCACGCGAGCGGATAGGGCGACACGCCGCCTCATAGGTCGCGTACCTAGTCCGGCAGGAAGAGGCTCGTCGTGGAGCTCGGCTTCCAGCCAAGCGGCGTCAGCGCGTGGTCCATCCCCGGCAGATGGGCTCGCCGGCGGAGCAGCGCGCGAAACGGCACGATGGACTTCGGATCCGCTTCGGCCGTCGCCCCGGGCACGAACAGCTGGAGGCGGTCGCCAGCGTGTGCGGGCACCTGCGGCCCCAGGCCGTCGCAGTCGCTCGGCGAGGCGACCGGACCTCCGGAGCACGCCGCGCAGCGGAGCATCACCTCGTGGGTGCGCAGATCGAACGCCCCTGCATCCGGCGGCCCGCCGACCGCGGCCGCGACCGTCAGCGGCGCGGGCAGCTGGCACGTCTCGTTGGAGGGGGGCGCCACCTGAGTCGCCGAGGCAGAGGCGCTGTCGCCGACCGCGATGACCTGCCACGCCCCGGTGACCGTGCTCATGCGGCCAAGCGCCACCGCGTCGATGCGCGCGGCGCCACGGCCACCTGCGACTGAGGCCGCCCCGGTGTGACAGGGGCGCCGCTGCCACGCCCGACAGGCTAGATGAGCCCGACAGGATTCGCGATCCGGTCACATCGCCCGAAGTGGCTTGCCGGCATAGGTCCATCGGAACGGCTTGGCGAGGACGTTGTTGAAGTAGTCGATGAATGCCGTGAGTCGTCGCTCAAGGCTGGTCAGCGACGGGAACGACGCGCGCCTCAGCGCCCTGCGCGCAAG
>JAUIAC010000206.1 GCA_030425545.1 bacterium
TGGTCACGGGGCAGGGCAACCGCAAGCTGCGACGCGCCATCGAGCTGGTCCACGAGGCCTGGAGTCCGGGGCTGATCGTGGTGCTGAGCACCTGCCCCACGGTGATGATCGGCGACAACATCAAGAACGTGACGCGCAAGGCGGGGCGCGAGCTCGGCGTCCGCGCGGTGGCCGAGATCACCCACGGGCTCAAGCCCAAGAGCCCCGCCGAGGTGGTCGATCAGCTCTACTGCACGCTGAGCCGGCCCGCCGAGCCAGACCCGACCTGGACCGCAGACGAGGTGGCCCGGCGGGTGGCGCTGGTGGGGGTGTCGCTGCGCCCCGACGAGCGGGCTGAGGTGGCGGCGGTGCTGACGGCGCTGGGCTTCGAGCTGGCGGTGGTGCTCGACGAGCAGGCCGAGGTGGCCGACTTCCTGCGGCTGCGCACGGTGGGCACGGTGGTGCACCCGGGGCCGAACATGCTGCTCAAGCTGCAGGAGCAGGTCCGCGGCTGGGGGCTGACCTGCGTAGAGGTGCCGCTGCCCTTCGGCGTCGACGCCAGCGACCGCTTCTGGCGCCGCGTCGGCGACGCGTTGGGCTGTGACGCAGCCGACATCGCCCGAGCGACCGCGCGCTGGCGCGACCCGGCGGTGGCGGCGGTGGCGGCCTTTCGCGAGGGGGACCACGCTGCGGCGCCGCTGCGGCTGGCCTACAACATCGGCTCCATCCGCAGCTTCGACCTGCGGCGCATCGCCCTGGAAGAGCTGGGCGAGCTGCCGCTCTTCGCCGAGCTGGGCTTCGACGTGCGCCTCTTCATCCAGGGGCCAGCCCACGACGCCAACGGCCAGCGGACCGCGCAGGTGTTGGCCGACCTGGGGGTCGACGCGGGCTTCGACCTCTTCGCCGACCCGGGCGGGCTGGCCAACGTGGTGGAGCCCGGCGTGTGGTCGCTCTTCTTCGGGGCGCGCTTCCTGCGCAAGCAGCTGACCCAGGTGAACCTGCCGCTGCTCGACAAAGACGCGCTCGGCCTCGGCTACGGCGCCGTGCCGGACAACGTCGAGGCCGTCACCCTGGCGCTGCGCGACCGCTTCTACCGCCATTTTGCGCCCACAGCCCCCGACGCGCGTGGCAACCCCCAGCCGCCAGCCCCCCCCGGCCAGCAGATCGCCACCGCCGACCTCGGCCTGGCCGGAGGGACGCCATGACCGGCCGCCCGAAGCCGACGCTGGCCACCCTGAGCCTGGACGACCTGGTCATCCGCGGGTCGAGCCACACGCCCTTCTTCGGGGTGTACCTGGCGACCCAGGCCATCGCCGACGCGCTGTGCATGTGCCACGCGTCGGTGGGCTGCAAGGTCAAGACCCAGCTGCACCTGGTCGACCACGACGGCGTGCAGGAGGCGCATCGGCGCCGGCGCTACTCGCAGTTCATCGACGAAGACCTGATCAACGGCAGCACGGCGCAGCTGGAGGACGAGATCGTCGCCTGGCAGGCGCGGCAACAGTCGGGCGTGGTCATCATCGACGGCAGCACGCCGATCAGCCTGCAGGCGCAGTCGATGAAGCCGGTGATCCAGCGCATGGAGGCCGCCACCGGCGTGCCCGTGGTGCACGTCGACGCGCGCAACTACGAGGCCGACCTGTGGCAGGGCTACAGCGCGACCCAGGCGGCGCTGATCAAGCGGCTCGACTGGGCGGGCGCCCGCGAGCGCGGCGAGGTGCGCGACGACGAGGTCGCGCTCTACGGCTACCCCTTCGACCGCTACGAGCCCGATCACACGGCCACGGTCGCCGAGCTGCGGCGCCTGCTGTGGGCCCTGGGCTTCAAGGCCAAGGCGGTGTGGTTCGCCGGCGAGCCCTTCAGCGCGGCGGCCGAGGCGGTGCACGCGCGCCACCACGTGCTGCTGCCCTGGGCGCGCCGCGACGTGGCCCGCGCGCTGAAGAAGGCGGGGCACAAGCCGGTGCGCACCCACGCGCCGGCCGGGGTCGAGGGCACGCTGCGCTGGCTGCGCGAGGTGGGCGCGGCCCTCGGCGTCGACGAGGCGCGCGTGGCCAAGGTCATCGAGCACGAGACCACGCGGACCAAGGCGCTCTTCGAGCTGGCGCGGCGGCAGCTACGAGGGCGCCGCTTTGCGATCTTCGCCGAGGCGCCGCGGGCGGCGGCGGTGCTGGCGACCCTGCGCGACGTCGGCGCAACCCCGGTGGTGCTCGGGGTCAGTCACTTCTCGCTGGGCGGCGCCGAGACGGTGGCCCAGTCCCTCGAGGCGCACTACGGACACACCCTCGACGATCACGTCGCGCTGCTCGAAGACCCGACGCCGGGCGCCCTCGCGGCGCTGGGGCGAGAGCGGGACGACGCGCTGCAGCCAGGCGCGCCACCGGTGCCGCGCCCAGCCCCAGGCACCCGCGCCGACCTGCGCCACGCCGAGGTCGCGCTGGGCTCGACCATCGAGCGCGACCAGGTCGCGAGCGCCACGCTGCCGTGGGTGGAGGTGGGCTTCCCCAGCGAGCGCAGCCACTTCCTGTATCCGGCCCCCTGGCTCGGCCTCAACGGCGCGCTGCGCACCCTCGAGCGTGTCATGGCGGCCCTCGACCGCGGTCCCTAGTGTTCCTCAGAGCGACCCTGTCCGCAGCGGGACTCAGCGCCCCGCTGCACCGACCGGGCAGGTACGTCAGGCCGAGCGCGCCAGCCCGGCGTGACCGGTGTGAGGTCACCTGACCGCTGCTAGCCCGCCGTGGCCTGCCCGCCGATGCCGAGGGTCACGACCTTGCCGCCTGCCGCGGGGGAGCGGCCGTCCGTCGTCACCTCGCAGCCCACCGGCCCGGGGGCGTCGCTGAAGCCGAAGAGCTCCTCCAAGAACAGATCCAGCTCCGCGTCGCCCATGGGCGTCGGGATGTGCGGCCGCGGGTCGGCCTCGAGCTTGCGCGCCAGGTCGAGCCAGCGCTCGGCCATGGGATCGTTCGGCGCGTGACGCAGCACCGTCGTCCGGCGCCGCTCGGCCGCGTAGACCACCTTGTTCCACTCCAGGTAGTCCACCACGTGCGTGCCGATGCGCTTGGCGAAGGCCTCGATGAGCGGCCGGTCGTACTCCAGGTCCTTGACGTTGGCGATCAGCCCGCCCATGCGCACGTCGCCGTCCTCGGCGTAGTTGCGGATGCCGCGCGCGATGTTGTTGGCCGCGTAGAGGCTCATGAACTCGCCGGAGGTCACCACGTAGACCTCCTCGGCGTAGCCCGAGCGCATGGGCACCGCGAAGCCGCCGCACACCACGTCGCCGAGCACGTCGTAGAAGACGTAGTCGTAGTCGCGGTCGAAGATCTCCATCTCCTCGAGCTCCTCGAAGAGCCGGCCCAGCCCGCGGCCCGCGCAGCCGACGCCCGGCTTCGGCCCGCCGACCTCGATGCAGTCGATGCGCTCGCCGCCGTCCATGAGGATGTCGTCGGGCTCCAGCTCGGCCTTGCCCGCCGCGAGCAGGTCCATCAGCGTCACGGGCGGAAAGTGGCGCACCAGGTTGCGGCTCGAGTCCCGCTTGGGGTCGCAGCCCACCTGCAGCACCGTGCGGCCGAGGTGCGCGAGCGCCGTGGTCAGGTTCGACACCACCGTCGACTTGCCCACGCCACCCTTGCCATAGAAGGCCATCGACCGAGACATGCGGAGCTCCCCGCGCGGCGTACGCCCAGGCGCGGCCACACGGCCGACACCCAGGCCGATGCCTGCGCGTCGTCAGGCTAGGGGGCTCGTCGCGCCGCTAGCAAGCGAAGGGCGCTGACAAGCCGAAATTGGTGGGTTGATGGCGCGGGCTCGAGGGGGCAAGCGCAGGGTCGACGAGCGCCGATCTTCGGGCGCGGCCTACTTCGTGCTCTGCAAGAGCGCCTTGACCGCCTTGTAGCCGCTGTCGGTCCCCAGGTTCGTGTCGACGCTGCCGCCGTACTCCAGGTAGTGGGCCAGCTTGCCCTTGCTGTCGTAGACGAACATGTCGTCCTTGCTGGCGCCGACCATGTCCCAGGCCTTCACCTCTTTGACGTCCTGAAACATCGGGATCGCCGCGGCGTCGGTGAGGTTCTGATGGTAGGCGGGCTCGTTGGCGTCGACGGAGTTGACCACCACGAGGTTGACGTTGAGCCCAGCCTGGCTCAACTCCTTCAGCATCTTGTCGAGGTTCCCAGCCTGGGAAACGCAGAAGCTTCACCAGCCCGATAAATAGGCCACTAACGTGACCTTGCCGACAAAGGTCGACAGGCCGTAGCTCTGCTTGAACTTGCTGCTCTTCGGCTGAAAATCGGCCAGCTTCCACACCGGCATCGCCGCGCCCGGACACTGCAGGGCGTGCTTGCAGGCAGGCCCGGCGTCCGCCGCGGCGACGTCGGTCGCGTCCGCCGTGACGACGTCGCTCGTCGCTGCGTCCGAGATGGCGGCGTCTGACGTCGCGGCGTCGGAAGCCGCGACGTCCGTCGAGCCGGCGTCCTGAGCGGCTGCGTCCGACGACCCAGCGTCTGTCGTGCCCACGTCTGTCGTACCGGCGTCGTTCGTGCCCGCGTCTGTCGTACCGGCGTCGTTCGCGCTCGCGTCTGTCGTACCGGCGTCGTTCGCGCTCGCGTCCGTCGTACCGGCGTCTGTCGTGCTCGCGTCCGTGGTGCCAGCGTCAGTCGCAGCAGCGTCGGTCGCCGTGCCATCATCACTGCTCACGTCTGCGCCGCCCCCATCCGAGGCGCTCGCGTCCGTCGACCCACCGCAAGCCGACCCGGTGCAGAGCACGCAGGTCTGAGTGGCCAGGTCGCACGTGTGCAGGCCATCGGCCGGACAGTGCGACGACGAGGTGCAGCTGAGGGGTGGCTCCGAACGCACCGGCTCACACCCCAACGCGCCCACGGCGAGGGCGGCGAAGGCGAGGGCGGCGAAGACGGCGTTGGTGCGGGTGGACTGCATCGGGACGCAGAGTGCGTGCGCCGCATGCCCCCGTCAATGCCAAGCGCACGCTATTATGTACCAATATTCAACACACGCCTGATGTAATCTTCTACAACGCAACGACAACGCCGGACTCTGCGGCACGTGACGAAAGCTGGATGAATGTAGAATTGTTTTCTGATATCAAATCATTATGAAGTTTTTGGGGACAAACGGACAAGCGTGGCACAGCGCTTGCTCATTACAGAGACCACGTCGGCACGACTGCACCAGCCCGCCGCGGAGGACGCCATGAAGCGCACCCATCTACCCCGCCCCCTCGTCCACGCGCTCACCGCGCTCAGCCTGGTTGGCGCCACCGCCGCCTGCTTCCCCGAGGCGCCCGGCGTCGTCGAGCCGATGCCGATGCCCACGCCCGACGGCGACTTCGCCTGCGAAGAGCCCGAGTTTCCAGGCCTGCCCAAGGACGCGCTGCCGCCCGGCATGGGCAAGCAGCCCCTGCCCGCGCCGGTGATGCTGGCCGAGGGGCAGCGCCCGACGCCCGCGCGCCACGCCGGCCACGCGCTCGCCGTGCAGGGCGACGCCGTGTTCGCCGTGGACCGCGACAACGACAAGCTGGTGGTGCTCAGCGCCGCCACGGGCGGAGTGGTCCGCACCGTCGACCTCGCCGGTCGGCCCGAGCTGCTCACCGTGGCCCAGGACGGCACGGTCTTCGTGTCGCTGCGGCACGCCGGCGCTGTCGCCAAGGTCGCGCCCGGCGCCACCAAGGCCACCACCTGGCAGGTGGGCGTCGGCCCCGTGGGCGTCGCGCTCAGCGCCGACGAGAAGGTGCTGTGGGTGGCCGTCAGCGCCGAGGACAAGGTCGTCGCCCTGAGCGCCGAGACCGGCAAGCTGCTGCACACCGTGAGCGTGGCGCCGCGCCCGCGCCGGGTGCTCGAGCTGCCGGCGACCGCCAAGTCCGGCGCCCGCCTGGCCGTCAGCCACGAGTGGGGCCGCGTCACCGAGATCATGCTCACCCACGGCACCGTGGGTCAGGCCCAGCTGCGGCAGCTGCGCTCGCAGAACCCCTCGGAGGTCGCGTTCAACGCGATGCCCATGAACGCCATCGGCAGCAAGGGCTCGCCCAACGGCCAGAGCACCGAGCCCGCCACCGACCGCGCCAGCCGCTCCGTCGCCATGGCCGCGACGCGCGACGGCGGCTACCTGGTCAGCCACACCCTGCAGAACCGCGGCGCGCCCAGCACCCAGGGCAAGGTGTCGTCGGGCTACGGCGGCGGCCCCGGCTGCTCGCCCCTGCCCCAGCGGCCCATGCAGGTCAGCGTGACCCCGCGCGTGTCGAGCTCGGCGCTGGTGCCCTCGCAGGTCAGCAGCCCCGTGCGCGACCCCAAGACCCAGCGTGACTTCCTCGCCCGCTTCGACCAGCCGGTGGACATCGTGCACCACCCGCGCGCCTCGCTGGTGTTCATGGTCGCCACGGGCACCGACAACGTGCTGGTGCTCAACACCGCCGTGGTCGACCCCATCTCGGCGCCGCTCGCCGCCATCGACGTCGGCCAGGGCCCCCGCGCCATCGCCCTGTCGGACGACGGCAACACGGCCTGGGTGCTCAACGGCCACAGCTTCACCCTCAGCCGCGTCGACCTGAGCCCGCTGCTCGACACCGCGGTCGCCGACGGTGAGAGCGCCACCAAGCCGAGCGCCCGCCTCAAGGCGCCGCTGCTGCTCAAGCACACCAGCGAGCACGCCTACGGCACCGACCCGCTGCCGCCGTTGCTGCGCAAGGGTCGCCGCATCTTCCACCACACGCCCAACGCCGACATCTCGGAGGCGAGCCGCTTCGCCTGCGCCAGCTGCCACTACGAGGGCGACGAGGACAAGAAGATCTGGTTCGTCCAGGGCGAGCCCCGCCAGACCCCCGCGCTGGCCGGCCGCCTGCTCGGCACCGCGCCCTTCAACTGGAAGGGCACCGAGCACGGGCTGCAGAACAACATGGACCAGACCATCGAGCGCATGGGCGGCAAGGGGCTGTCCAAGGGTGACCTCGAGGCGCTCGAGGCCTTCCTCACCCAGGGGCTGGTGCCGCCGCCGAACCCCTCGCACCGCGACTCGGGGCTCACCGAGGCCGAGCAGCGCGGCAAGGTGCTCTTCAACGACCCCAAGACCGCCTGCGCCACGTGCCACACCGGCGGCACCGGCACCGTCGGCCTGAGCTTCGACGTCGGCGTGTCGACCAGCTCCGAGCGCATCGCGGTGGCTCAGCGCCTGGCCAACGAGACCGGCAAGAAGGTGCAGTGGAAGGGCATGCCCCTGCCCTACGACACCCCGAGCCTGCGCGGCGTGTGGCACACGGCGCCCTACTTCCACAACGGCCGCGCGGCGACGCTCAAGGAGGCGCTCAAGATGACCGCCACCACCATGGGCCGCACCGACCACCTCACCGAGGCGCAGCTCGACGACCTGGTCGCCTACCTCAAGACCCTCTGACCCCTCACCGCAGCGCGGGCTCACAGCCCGGTCGCTGCCCCCCAACGCGCGCTGGACGGTCCAGCCGCGGCCTGCCCCCGCAGGCAACCCCCGGCTCGCTCGACATGTCCCTGCCCCTCTCCAGTCGAGCGGGTCTCTGACGGTCGCCCGCCTCGCTGACACCGCGCCCCCTCCGGGCGACGTCAGCGGGGCGGGCGCCGCCGCTTTTAGCCCATGTTCTCAGGCAGCTCCGCGGCAGCTCCACGGCAGCTCTATGGCGTCGCCGCAGCGGCGGGCTCGACTTCGCGCCGAAGGTTGCCGACGCTGCAGGGGTCCTCCAGCGCCCCGGAGCCCCGCCGTGCCCGACCTCGCCGCCGTGTTGAACGCGCCCGCCGTGCAGGCCGCCGCGGCGGTCCTCGGCGCGGGCGGCGCCTTGTGGCTCCTGCTCACGCAGGGGCGGCGCTGGCCCGGCGCGCTCGCGCTCGGCCTCGCGTCGGCCGTGGCGCTGGGCGCCGCGTGGCAGCGCGCCCAGCCCGTGGACCCGGCTGAGTCGCTGGCGCGCCAGCCGGCGCACGTGCCCGCCGTGGTCCGCGGCGCGCCGACCCCGGTCACCGTGGCGACGACGCCTGGGCTCGACCGCACCGGCGACCACAAGCGCCCCCTCGGGCCCCAAGGCGACCCGGGGGCCAAGCGGGCTGGTCACGACGACCGACGCGACGCGGCCGCCGCCGGCAGCGTCACGGGTCACGGCTCCGAGGGCGACTACATCGGCGCCGAGGCCTGCCGCAGCTGTCACCAGCACGCATGGACCAGCTGGCACGACTCCTTCCACCGCACCATGACCCAGCGGCCTACGGCGGCCACGGTCATCGGCGACTTCGACGGTGAGCCGCGCCGCGCCAAGGGCCGCGTGTGGCGCATGATCGCGGAGCGCGACGGCTGGTACGCCGAGGGCCCCGACCCCGCCTTCGCGGGTCCCCCGTCCCAGGCGCCGCGGCTCAAGCGCAAGGTGGTCCTGCTCACCGGCAAGCACCACCAGCAGGTCTACTGGGTGGCCTCGGGCGAGGCGCGCAAGCTGACCATGATCCCGCTGGTGTGGTTCGAGCGCGAGCGCCGCTGGGTGCCCTACAACTCCCTCTTCATCGAGCCGCCGCCCAAGCCGGGCCAGCTGCCCAAGCTGCCGCCGGTGGGGCTGTGGAACATGTCCTGCATCCAGTGCCACACCACCGCCCCGCGGCAGCGCTACGGCGACTCCCACGTGAGCGACCTCGGCATCGCCTGCGAGTCGTGCCACGGGCCGGGTCGCCAGCACGCGGACACCCACCGCTCGCCGGTCGCCCGCTACCTGCGCCACCTCGGCGTCGAGGCCCGGGACCCCATGGCCCACCCCGAAGACATGGACCCCAAGCGCAGCAGCGAGGTCTGTGGCCAGTGTCACGGCATGTCGATCGTCGACGGCACCAAGCACGACCTGGTGCAGCGCCGCGGGGCCTCGTTTCGCCCCGGCGACAAGCTCGGCGACCACACCCTCAGCGGCGACTACAGCGGCTTCACCGGCGCAGACGGCCGCATGATCGACGGCGCCTTCTGGCGCGACGGCGGCCTCCGCGTGGCCGGCCGCGAGTGGAGCGCCATGAAGCGGTCCCCCTGCGCCAAGGCCGGCGACATGAGCTGCGTCAGCTGCCACGTGATGCACCCCAAGCGCACCGGCGCCCCCTGGCGCGACGACCAGCTCAAGCCCGACATGCGCGCCGACAAGGCGTGCACCGGCTGTCACACCGCGCTCGCCGCCAAGCTCACCACCCACACCCACCACGCGGCGGACTCCGAGGGCAGCCGCTGCCTGAACTGCCACAACCCCAACACCGCCTGGAGCCTGCTCAAGGCCACCCGCGACCACGAGGTCACCGTCCCCGACCCGGCCGCCGCGCACCGCATCGGCAAGCCCAACGCCTGCAACCTGTGCCACCTCGACCGCACCGAGTCGTGGGCGGTGATGGAGACCCAGCGCCTGTGGGGACGTGGCCAGGGCGGCGTGTCCGTGGCCGCCGCGCAGGTCGCCGCTGGCGTGCGCTGGCTGCTCTCCGGCGAGGCGGGCGTGCGCGCGCTGGCGGCCTGGCACATGGGCTGGGAGCCGGCCCTGGCCGCGTCGGGGCGCGGCTGGCAGGTGCCCTTTCTGACCCTGGCGCTCATGGACCCCTACGGCGCCGTGCGCGGCACCGCCCGAGCGAGCCTGGCCCGCTACGAGGGCTGGCAGCCCGCGGGCTACGACCCCGACGCGGCGGTCGGCGAGCGGGCCACAGCGGTGCGCGCGCAGCTGCTGCGGTGGAAGGCGAACCCAGCCCCAAGCGCCCAGCGCGCGCGCCGGCCCGCCGTGCCCCTCGACGCCACCGGCCGACTCGAGGGCGCCCGCGTCGACCAGCTCAGCGCGCAGCGCGACGATCGCTTCGTGAACCTGCGGGAGTAGCGGGCGGCCGGCCGCCAACCCGGGTCAGACCCCACACCACCTTGCCCCGCCCCGCGCGTCTGCTAAGGTCGCGCGCCCGCGGGACTTCCCCCGCCGCCGGCCGCCGCGCCGGCCCGCCCCCTCGCCACCTGGAGCCGCGCCGCGATGACCCGCCTGCTCGC
>JAUIAC010000923.1 GCA_030425545.1 bacterium
GAACCCAAGGCCTTTGAGAAGCAGCTCCGCGACTGGGGGCTGCTGGCCCGCGGCGCTCGTCTGGCGCGCTTCACGCCGCTGCGCATGCGCCGCACGCGGTGGGGCCGACAGGACAAGATCGCGGTCGTCGCCGTGACCGGCACCATCGTCGACGGCCGCTCCGGCGCCGGCGTCGAGGGCAAACGCGTCGGCGGCGCTGCCATCGCCCGCACGCTGGACCGACTGCACCGGCGCGACGACGTGCGTGGCGTGGTGGCGCGCATCGACTCCGGCGGTGGCGCGGTATGGGGCAGCGACGCGATGTACCAGGCGCTGCTCCGCTTCTCGCGCGACAAGCCCACGGCGGCGTCGATGGCCAGCATGGCGGCCAGCGGCGGCTACTGGACCGCGCTCGGTGCCGACAAGATCTTCGCCACACGCGCGACCATCACCGGCTCGATCGGCATCTGGGTCGCCAAGCCCGACATCAGCGGGCTGCTGGCCCGCCTCGGCGTTGGCAACAGCCACGTCGGGATCGGCCCGCACGACGGCGTGACCTCGCTGCGGCGCCCGTGGACGCGCGACGAGCAGGCCCTGCTCCGCCGGGTGCTCGGCCGCTACTACGACCTGTTCCTGTCCCGGGTCACCCTGCGGCGCAAGATCCCCCGCGCCAAGCTGCTCACGCTGGCCGAGGGGCGGCTCTGGCTCGGGGACGAGGCCAAGACCCACAAGCTGGTGGACTACAACGGGGGGCTGCTCGCCGCGATCGCGGGGGTCCGGGCCCAGGCCGATGTCGCCGACGACCGCGACGTGCGCGTGGTCTTCCTGCCGCGACCGACCCTGTCTCTGCAGCTGCGCCGCGCCATCGGCGTCGCCCAGCCCGACGCGGTGCGCTCGCTGCTGCGGGCCGCCGGCCCGTGGCTCGACCGGGCCACCGTGCTGGCGCACCTGCCGCGGGGCGCCCCTCTGGCCATCGCGCCCGTGCACGCCGAGCCCGCCGAGCCCTGAAGCCACACGGCCGCGGCGCGCCGCTGCGTCGCCCCGCTGCGTCGCGCCGCGGCGTCGGGCACGTGGCGGCGCCGCAGCGCGCCCTTTGGGGGCCTAGCAGACTGCGCCTTTTCTCCGTTCTTGCGGCTACGCCTGTCAGTCTGCTGGGAAGGGGAAGCCACGGCTTGCCGTGGCTGGGGGCGCTCGTAGCCCCCCCAAGAGACAGAAAAGCTAGCAGATTGCGGCGACAATCAAGTTCGCCGCAGTCTGCTAGGTGCATCCAGCGTCTCAGGAAATGCCGCGCGCGTTTGAGCCGCGGCGCGCGAGAACGTAGGATGGCCCGCGAGAGTGGGGGACACGACTGGTGGCGGCGGTAACGCCGACCGCCGCGACGAAGGCGGCGATGAATCGACCCAATCTCCAGCGCGCGAGCTCGGCCCGCGCAGCGCGTTCGGCCCTCCACCGAGCCCTGCTCACGCTCTCTCTGGCCGTGGCCGTGGCCTGCTCTCCTGGCCCGGACGACGGCGACGCCAGCGCGGCGGACGGCGGCAGCGACGCCCCCGCCAACCTCGACACCGGCAGCAACATCGGCCCCGGCGGGCT
>JAUIAC010000924.1 GCA_030425545.1 bacterium
CACGCGCTGCACCACCGTGCCGATGCCCTACGAGCCCTTCGTCCACGTGCTGCGCGGCCAGCTGGACCCCGCCGCACGCAACCCGGCCGAGGCCCTCGCGCAGCTCCCGGGCATCGCCTCGGGGGGCCTGCAGACCACCCGCCGCGTGGCCTCGCTCACGCGGTTGATGGGGCTCTCCGGTGAGGACGACACGCCCACACGGCCGACCGGAGACGCCGAGCAGCGCGCCGCCTTCGACGCCTACGGCGCCTGGCTCCGCGCCATCGCCCTGGAGCGGCCCGTGCTGCTGGCCATCGAGGACCTGCAGTGGGCCAGCGGGCCGACGCGCGCGCTGCTGCGGCACCTGTGCGACACCTGCGCTGACCTGCCGATCTTGCTGCTGTTGACCCTCCGACCCGAGCGCGCCGCGGAGCTGCTGGACGCGCTGGAGCTGCCCGCCGCCGCGTCGACGACGCTGGAGCTCGCCGCGCTGGAGGCGGACGAGAGCCGCGCCCTGATCGCCCACCTGCTCGACGGCCTGAGCCTGCCCGCCGCGCTGGAGGCCGGCCTGCACGACTTCGCCTCCGGGGTGCCGGTGCGGGTGCAGGAGGCCGTCGACGCGCTGATCGAGGACCGGGTCGTCGTGCGCAGCGCAGACGGGTACCGGTTCGACGCTCGGCGCGCAGCGGAGCAGGTCTCGTTGGACCGGTCGCTGGTGGACATGGTGCTGCGTCGCGTGGGGCGGCTGCCTCCTGCGGAGCGCGGGCTGCTGCAGGCGGTGGCGGTCGCCGGCCACGACGCGCCGGCAGGGCTGCTCGCCGCGATGCTCGAACGACCGCTGTCCAACCGAGAGCTCGACGGCGCGGTCGCCTCGGGCTTCCTGGTGGAGGTGCCCCACCCGGCCTTCGAGGGAGAGCGCGAGCTGCGCATCCCGGACCTCCAGCTGGCCGAGATCGTCGCCGACGCCGCGCCGCCGCCCGTACGACGGTCGCTCCATCGGCGGGCCGCGAGCTGGCTCCTGGAGTGGCAGGGGCCGCGCCCGGCGGGCTTCGGCGGCCTGCTGGCGGGACACTTTCTGGTGGCTGGCGACCGCGACGACGCGGTGCCCTACCTGCTGCAGTCGGCGCGTGACGCGGTCCGTGCCTTCGCCAACCGCGACGCGTTCGACGCCTACAGCGCCGCCGCGGAGGTCGCGCGGGATCTCGAGGAGCAGGCGCCGGCGGCCGCGGGGGGTCGGCTGGACGCCCTGGTCGGCAAGGCCGAGGTGGCGCTCCGGCTGGGCGAGCACGACGCGCTGCGCCAGTGCGTCGCGGAGGCCGAGACCCTGGCCCGCGCGCTCGATCGGCCACAGGACCTCGCGCGCGCGCTGGTGGCCCTGGGCAACGGCGAGAAAGACCGGGGCGCCTTCGACGCGGCGCTCGACGCGCTGACCCGGGCGGTCGACGCAGCGGGGCCGACGTCCGGCGTCGGCGTCTACGCGCTGAGCCTGCGGGCCATGACCCTGCAGCGCGCAGGCCGGGCGGAGGAGGCGGCGGAGGTGGCCCGCGCGACCTTGGCCGTGCTGGCGGCCGAGGGCGAGCCGACCCGCG
>JAUIAC010000925.1 GCA_030425545.1 bacterium
CCAGCACCCGCGCCAGGCGCCGCGCTCCGCGCGCGGGCCGCGCACAAGCTCCGCGCGGCGGAGGCGCTGGTGGCGGCCCAGTGCGGCGAGGAGGCGCTGAGGCTCATGGCAGAGGCCCTCGTCGCGACCATGGCGGCCAAGCTGGGGCGAGACACCGCGCCAGCGCTGTCGGAGGCGATGGCGTTTGCGTTCAAGGAGGTGCTGCCGCAGGGCGGCGCCGCCGCCAAGGTGCTCGATCAGCTCGCCCTGGTCCTGCTCTTTGTCGGTCCGGATGCCGAGCGCCTGCCCGAGGAGCTGGTCGCCGAGCGGCTGCAGCAGGTGAGCGACGCGCTGGCCGCGTGGGACGCAGAAGGTCTGGGGGAGTCGGGGTGAAGGCCGGCGAACTCAGGGAGCCGCGTGTCAGCCAGGGTGGGGGCGTGGCAGGGCGCGCGTCAGACCAAGGAGGGCGACAACTTCTACCCTTCACCTCGTGACCCAGGACCTCCTACGTGGCCGACCCCCTGCTCCGGCAATGGCACATGTTGACGCTCATCCCGGTGGCGCCTCGCAAGGTGAGCGCACCGCAGCTGTGCAGCGAGCTCGTTGGCCGCGGCTGGCGGGTCGACGTGCGCACCGTGCAGCGCGACCTGCAGAAGCTGTCGTCGGTGCTCCCGCTCCTGTGCGACGAGCGCTCTCGCCCCTTCGGCTGGAGCTGGCAGGCGGGCGCGTCTGTGCCTTGGTCGCGCCCTTGAACCGCGCGCTGGGGTCAGAGTGGCGCTGGCAGCCAACCGGCCTTGCGTAGCTTTGCGATGTCGATGACGTCGAGGACGCTGCCGAGCTCGCCGAAGCCGATGGCGATCGCCTTCTCAGCGCTGACCTGACTGCCCATGGCCGTGGTCTCGAGGGGGACAAAGCACCCACTGCCTCCGCTCGTGCACTTCACGGCGATGAAGGCATGGCCCTTGGGCAGCAAGATCGCCGCCTTCATGCCGAGCGCCTCCAGCGCCGCCCCGAACACGATGGCTCCATCGATGCAGTTGGCGCTGCCGCTGAGGAGCGTCTCGCTGACGGTCTTGATGTTCTGCGCACCGCCGAAGTAGCTCCCCGAGACGCTGACATACACCAGGTTGTAGGCCACAAGCGCGTCGTAGATGGCGGAGAGCTGGTCGGCCGCACCCTCGTAGACGCTCATCTCCCGGGAGATGGTGAACGAGCGCGACGAGCTGTTGGACGAGGGGTTCCAGGCCACGTGCATGTAGTAGCCGCTCTTCGGGATGACCACGGTCTTCTTGAACGAGCCCAGCGTCTGGTCTTCAGCGAGGGGCTTGCCGCCCGTGCCGTTCATGTAGGCGCTGTAGTCTTCCGCCGAGACCAGCCCGTAGCCGGCGTTGTAGGACCAGCAGGCCCCGCAGGTCACCGACACGTCGAGGTTCACCAGGTCACCAGCGTCGTAGTAAGCGGTCCACGTCCTACTGGTACCGCCGCTGAGCTGCGCGGTGAGCGCGGGCAGATTCTTACCGTACACGTGGCTCCCGTACGAGTACTGATAACCTATCATCGAGCCGAACATCGACTGCTTTGCGGCGGCG
>JAUIAC010000926.1 GCA_030425545.1 bacterium
CAGCGACGTACCGGCTCGAGCACATCGGCTTCGTGTTCCAGGCCTACAACCTGATCCCGGTGCTCTCGGCGCGGGAGAACGCGGAGTTCATCTTGCAGCTGCGGGGCGTCGCGCCGGCGGAGCGGACGCGCACGGTGATGCCGCTGCTGGAGCGCGTCGGCCTGGGCGACATGGCCGAGCGGCGCCCCCACGAGCTGAGCGGCGGGCAGCAGCAGCGCGTGGCGGTGGTGCGGGCCCTGGCCGCCAAGCCGCGGCTGGTGCTCGCCGACGAGCCCACGGCGAACCTCGACGCGGAGACCAGCGCGGCCCTGCTGGACATGATGCTGGAGCTCAACGGCGAGTTGGGCGTGACCTTCGTGTTCTCGACCCACGACCCGCAGGTCATCGAGCGGTGTCGGCGGGTGATCCGGCTGCGCAGCGGGCAGGTGGAGGCGTGAGAGGGGGCCGCTCGGCGCTGCGCGCGGCGCTGCTGTGGGCGATGGCCGCGGCGTGGCTCGCGCCCGGCACATCGCGGGCGGCGGAGCTCTTCGACCACGGCGGCAAGCGGCTGGTGGTGTCGGGCTACCTGCAGCAGGCGACCGGCCTGAACCACCTGACCTACGACACTGGCGGGCTGCTGCCGGAAGACAGCGCCTTTCACGGCGGCACGCTGCGGGTGCGGTGGGGGCTGCAGCTCGGCGAGTCGGTGCGCGTCGACGTGCACAACCGGCTGCTGTGGAGCGTCAGCGCGCCCGCCCAGGCCGGCGGCACGGGCTCGCTCATCGGCGTGGGCGCGAGCGCGGCGCCCAAGCGCTGGCTGGACCTCGACCAGCAGCTCGCCAAGGCCGACGGGCTCTTCGTGCAGCATGACCTCGACCGGCTGAAGCTCTCGGTGCAGACGCCGGTGGCGGACCTGAAGATCGGGCGTCAGGCGATCACCTGGGGCTTCACCAGCGTCATCCCGGTGGCGGACGTGTGGGTGCAGCAGAGCCCCTTCGAGCTCGACCGCGTCGAGAAGCGTGGGCTCGACGCGGTGCGCGCCCTGCTCTACCCGCACGACGACGTGGAGGTGGACGTGGTGGTCGCCGACCGCGGCTCGTGGGCGGACCTGTCGGGCGGCGTGCGGGCGGCCTACGGCGGCGCGAAGGTGGAGGCCTACGTGGCGGTGGCCAAGCTCTGGCGCGACCTGTGGGCGGCGGGCGGGGTCACGTGGCTGCACGACGTGTGGAAGGTGCGGCTGGAGGCGGCGGCGCCCTGGTCGCTCGACGACGTCGCGGCCGGCACGCCCGACGGGCTGGACGCCGCCCGCGCGACCCTGGGTGTGGACCGCATCGGCACCGAGCTGACGCTGGGGCTGGAGGTACACTGGAACGGCCCCGGCGCGGCGGCCCCGGGCGGCTACATCGCCGCGTTCGCCGCACCGGCGATGCAGCGCGGCACCGCCTACGTGGTCGGCCGCCTCTACGGCGCGGCCATGGCGAGCTGGCAGCTGGCCGACCGGTGGACCCTGGCGGGCACGGCCATGGCGAACCTGCGCGACCCCTCGGCCCTGCTGGCCGGCACGCTGCAGTGGGAGGTGGGCCCGA
>JAUIAC010000207.1 GCA_030425545.1 bacterium
GCTTCCCAAGTGCGTAGGACTGGCCGTAGCCAATTCAAGCACTTGGCGGAGTCGCAGGGCGACGTGTCAGCGCGATGAAGCCGCCGAGGCGGAATGCGCTACAGGCTCCTAGCTGGGGCGGGGCGGCCAACGGCGCCCTCAATTCACCGTGACGGCGTAGACCCCGATGTTGTTGGCCTCGTTCGACTCCGAAACGGCGTAGCCCGTGTCGATGCGGAGGCCGAGGTAGTAGGTCCCCGGCTTCAGGCCGGAGGGCAGCTTCACCGACGTGCTGAGTGAGCTCAGCCCGCCCTTGGAGAGCGAGCCCTTGAGCACCGTCTTCAGCAGCGTGTCGCTGGTGCTGATGGCGGTGTTGGTCGACAGCCGGAACTCGATCTTGTAGCTCGGCGCCGTCAGCGTGCCCTGGTTCTTGACGTAGCCCGACACGCCGAGGAGCCCACCCGCGCTGGCCGTGGCCGACGTCGCCTTGAACTTGTAGGGCGCCAGGTCCGCCTTGGCGGTGGACGCGCCGACCAGCGAGACCTTGGCGCTGGCGATGTTGTTGCTCTCGCTCACCTCACTCACCTGGTTCGCCTCGTCGACCGTGACGCCGACGTAGTACGTGCCCGCAGCGAGGTGAGACGGCACCACGAAGCTGGTGCTCACGCTGGTCGTGCTGCCCGCGGTCAGCGACGTGCGCTGGTAGGTGCGCACCAGGGTGTCGCTCGCCGAGATGGTGGTGTTGGTGCTCAGCCGATACGTGACGTTGAACGCGCCAGCAGGCCCCTGGCCCGCGTTCTTCACCGCCGCTGTGACCGAGAGCACCTTGCCCGGCCCGGTGGACGTCGAGTTGATCTTGAAGCTGCTGACCTGCAGGTCGGGCTTCGCGGTCGACGCCGAGACCGTGATCTTGGCGTAGGCCGTGTTGTTGGACTCCGACGCCTCCGCGACCGTGTTGCCAGCGTCCACCTTGACGAAGACGTACCAGGTGCCGGCCGGCGTCGAGGCGGGCAACGTGAACGAGGTCAACGCGCTGCTGCTGGTCCCCGCGGCCAGGCTGCCCTTCGCCAGGGTCTTGAGCAGCTTGTCACCGGACGACAAGGTCGTGTTGCTGCTGAGGCGCCACTCGATGTTCGACGCCGCGGCGGTCGCCTTGCCCTGGTTCTTCACCGAGCCGTACACGACCATGGTCTGGCCGGCGGTGTAGGTGGTCTTGCTGGGCTTGAAGCTCACGGGCACGAGGTCCGGCTTCAGCGTCGGCGCCGCCACCGTGATCTTGTAGACCGCGGTGTTGTTGGTCTCCACCGACTCCGACACCAGGTTGGTGCGGTCGACCGCGAGGCCGAGGTAGTAGGTCCCCGGCTGGGTCGACGCGGGCAGGGTGAACGACGTGTAGGCCAGCGTGCTGCCGCCGGCCGACAGCCCGGTCCGCGTCAGGGACTTGAGCAGCGGGTCTGCGGTCGTGATCGCCGTGTTCGTGCTCAGCCGCCACTCGAGCGTGAACTTGCCCGCGCTCGCCGTCCCCTGGTTCTTCACCGTGCCTGACACGCTGACCACGTCCCCCGGGGCGTACGCCGTCTTGCTCGACTTGAACGAGAGCGGCACGAGGTCCGGCTTGTTGGCCGGCGCGGTGACCGTGATCTTGTAGGTCGCGCGGTTGTTCGCCTCGTTGAGCTCCGCCACCTGGTTGTTTCGATCCACCCAGAGGCCCAGGTAGTAGGTGCCCGGCTTGGTTGACGCCGGCAGCGTGAACGAGGTCAGCGCCGACGTGGAGCTGCCCGCCGACACGCCCGGCTTGCCCAGGGTCTTGAGGAGCGTGTCCGCCGTGCTGATGGTCGTGTTGGTGCTCAAGCGCCACTCGACGCTGAACGCGCCGGACTTCGCCGTGCCCTGGTTCTTCACCGAGCCGTAGACCGTCACGGTGCTGCCCGCGGTGTAGCTGGTCTTGCTCGACTTGAACGACAGCGGCACCAGGTCCGGCTTCGGCAGCGGCTTGGTGACGGTGATCTTGTAGACGGCCCTGTTGTTGGTCTCCGAGGTCTCGGCGACCGCGTTGGCGCGGTCGACCCAGACGCCCAGGTAGTACGTCCCGGGTGCGGTGTTGGCGGGCAGCGTGAACGAGGTCACCGCCGACGTGGAGCTCCCGGCCGCCAGGGCCGTCTTCGACACCGTCTTGAGCAGGAGGTCGGTGGTCGACAGGACCGTGTTGGTGCTGAGGCGCCACTCGAGCGCGAAGGCGCCCGCCGGCCCCAGCCCCTGGTTCTTCACCGAGCCGTAGACTGTCACGGGGGAGCCGGCCGCGTACGAGGTCGTGTTGGACTTGAACGACACGGGGGTCAGGTCGGCCTTCTTCGCCGTCGAAACCGTGATCTTGTAGACCAGCTTGTTGTTGCTCTCGTTGGTCTCGGCCACCTGGTTCGCTCGGTCGACCCAGATGCCCAGGTAGTAGGTCCCTGGCTTGGTGGTGGCGGGGACCGTCACCGACGTCAGCGCGGACGTGAGCCCGCCCGCTGAGACCCCGGTTTTGCTGAGGGTCTTGAGGAGCGTGTCCGTCGTGGTGAGGGTCGTGTTGGTGCTCAGGCGCCACTCGATCTTGAACGCGCCCGCCGCGCTGCTGCCGGGGTTCTTCACCGAGCCGTAGACCGTCACGGCCTCACCGGGCGCGACGGTGGCCTTGGCGCTCTTGAACGACTGCGGCACCAGGTCGGGCTTGGCGGCGTTGGACACGGTGAGCTTCCACGTGGCGATGTTGTTCGACGTCGTGGTCTCCGACACCTGGTTGGTCCGATCGACCCAGATGGCGAGGTAGTAGGTCCCGGGCGCCAGGGTCTTGGGCAGCGTGACGCTGGTGAGCGCGCTGGTGACGGCGCCCTTGGCGAGGCCGGTCTTCTTCACCACCTTGAGCAGGGTGTCACCGCTCGTGATGGCGCTGTTGGTGCTGAGCCGCCACTCGATCGCGAACGCGCCCGCCGCGCCGCCGCCCTGGTTTTTCACCGAGCCGTAGGTGGTCAGCGTCTGGCCCGGCGCTGCCGTGGTCTTGGTGCTGAAGCTCTGTGGCAGCAGGTCCGCCTTGGACGACGAGGTGACCACGACCTTGTAGGTCGCGATGTTGTTCGAGGTCGAGGTCTCCGCGACCTTGTTCGACCGGTCGACCCACAGGCCGAGGTAGTACGTGCCCGGCTGAGTCGTGGCGGGCAGGGTGAACGACGTCGACGCGCTGGTGGTGCTGCCCGCCGCCAGGCTCCCCTTGGTCAGCGTCTTGAGCAGCGTGTCGGTGGCGGTGATGCTGCTGTCGGTGCTCAGCCGCCATTCGAGCGAGAAGAGCCCGGCGTTGGTCTGTCCCTGGTTCTTGACGCTCCCTGTCACCACCACCGTCGCGCCGGCGGCGATGGCCGAGGTGGTCGCCTTGAAGCCCAGCGGCACCAGGTCGGCCTTGCCCACGGTCACGGTCTGGCACGTCGGCTGCCCGGGCACGGTCTCCACACACTTCTGGTTCGCCGCGCACGTCTGGATCACCTTCCACGTTGACCACACCTGGTCGCCCGCCTGGGTCGAGCAGGTCGTGGCGCTGCCGTTGCAGCCGCCCGTGGCGTCGCGCGACTCGATGCTGGACCCCATGCAGCGCTTTTGCGTGCCGGTCTGTCCGCCGCACGCGGTGCCCTTGGCCTTCACCTTGCCGAGCGGGATGTCGCAGCAGGCCCCAGACTGACAGCAGCTGCCCTGGACGGCGTTGACACACTTGCCGCCCTGGCAGCTGTCCGCGGTGCAGGGGTTGTTGTCGTCACAGCTGTTGGCCTTGCCGACGCAGAAGCCAGCCGTGCAGGCGTCGCCGACAGTGCAGCCGTCGCCGTCGGTGCACGCGGCGCCGTCGGTCGCCGTCTTCACGTCGCAGGCGCCCAAGGCAGCATTGCAGTACAGGACCTGGCACGGCTGCGCGTTGCCCGTGCAGTCCGAGTCCTTGCTGCAGCAGCCGGGCTTGGCCGTGTAGGTGCACGTGTTCGTGCCCGCGTCGCAGGTGCCGACGCTGCAGGGCAGGGTGGACGCACACTCCGCGTCGCTCACGCAGCAGCCTGGGGTCGGCGTGCCGGCGCAGCTCCCCTGGGCGGTGCAGGCGTCGTTGCTGGTGCAGGCCTTGCCGTCGTCACAGCTGCCGCCCACGTCCATCGACCAGCCCGTGGCCTTGGCCAGCGGCGCGCACACGAGGCACATCCCGGGGCCGGCGGTCCCAGCGGCGACGCACTTGCCGTCGATGAGGCACTGGTTGGCGCCGGGCGTGTGGGCGCACTTGCCCGCGCTGCAGGTGTCCAGGGTGCACGGCAAGCCGTCGTCGCACTGGGCGTCGCTGGTGCACGAGCCGCGCGTGCCGCCGCCCCCGCACACGGCCTCGTAGTCGTCGCAGCAGTTGCCGGCCGCGGCGCAGCCGCCGTTGCACGCGCAGCCGCCCGTCAGCAGGCCGCAGCGGTCCACGCACGAGGTCGCCGCGCCGGCGTCCAAGCCTCGCCCCGCCCCGGTGTCGCCGCCGCGCTGCGCGCCTGTATCGGATCCCCCTCGGGTGCCCGCGTCGCCCCCGCGGCCAGCTCCCGTGTCGCCGCCGGCGTCGCCAAAGCTGAAGCCACCGTCGCTCACGCCGCCGCCGTCCGGCAGCCCGCCGCCGCTGCCGCTGATGCAGTAGCCGTTGGGCCCGCAAGTCTGGCCCGCGGGGCAGTCCGAGACGTGGCCACACGACACCGCGACCTGCTGCGGCACGTCACCGTCGCCTGCGCCGCAGCCGCTGAGCGCCACGAGCAGGGCGGTGCACGCCCAGGTCGCGAGCGGCCTGGCGCGCCGTGGGTAGCGGTCTGCCCCGTCCGTCTGCCAGTCACGCTCGCCGTCACGCGAGCCGATGGGGGCCAGAGCCTCGGTGCTTGGGGTTCGAAGCGACGCCATGGAGCCTCCTCGCGCCCGCGGTCCACGCGTGCGCGGGCGGAAGCTAGCGGTGTCCGGCGTCGCAAGCCACGCTTTTTCACAGACGCCCCTCGGCAGGGGGGTGTTTGTGCCTCACGGACCGGTCACGGCGCCGTTGCGCGCGACCTTGTCGCGACACGCGTCTCACGCCCGAGAGGCGACCGCCCGCCGCATGCACAGGGTGGCGGGGCCAACGCTTCTTTGACGAACCCGAGGTGGACCGTCACCCTGCGCCGACCGGGGCGCGTTCCGACCCTGGTCCCACCCCAGCGTCCCCGCGGCAGTCGCCGCACCCGCAGCTCTCGGCACGGTCCGAGGCGCGCTTCGTCGCTACGCCAACGAGCCCGCATGAGCGCCACACCGCACGTCTTCCTGGTCCCGGGCTTCTTCGGCTTCACCAACCTCGGTGAGGTACGGTACTTCCGGCATGTCGAGACCCTCCTCGCGACCCAGCTCGCCGGCCACGGCATCGACGCGCGCGTGGTCACGGTGCCCACGCTGCCCACGGCGGGGCTCAAGCAGCGCACCACGCGGTTGCTCGAGGCCATCGCGCATCACGCTGGCGAAGACGAGCCCATCTACATCGTCGGCCACTCGACCGGTGGTCTGGACGCGCGACTCCTCGTCAGCCCGGGCGTGGCGCTCGACTCGCCGCGCGACGCGGAGGCTGTCGCGCGCCGGGTTCGCGGCATCGTCACGGTGTCCACACCGCACTACGGCACCCCGGTCGCCGCCTTCTTCACCAGCATCGTCGGCCAGCGCCTGCTGCGCATCCTCTCGCTGATCACCCTGTACACCCTGCGCTTCGGGCGGCTCCCCGTGTCCATGGTGGTACGCATCGGCGCGCTGGTGACGCGCCTCGACGACGCCGTCGGGCTCGACCGCTCCCTGCTCGACGAGCTCTACCAGGGCTTGCTCGGGGACCTCTCCGAAGACCGCCGTCAGGCTCTGGAGGCCATGGTGCAGGAGGTGTCGCTCGATCAGCGGCTGATGCCGCAGCTGGCGCCGGAGGCGCTCGACCTCTTCAACACCAGCACGGGTGACCGCGACGGCGTCGCCTACGGCAGCGTGGTCACGCGCGCGAGCCCCCCGGGCATGCGGACGACCTTGCGGGCTGGGCTCGACCCCTATGCGCAGGCGAGTCACGCGCTCTTCAGCTTCGTGTGGCTCATCGCCAGTCGCACGCCGTCGTCGCGGATCCCGCCCCTGTCTCTGGCGCACCGCGAGAAGCTGCAGCAGGGCTTCGGCGCCTTGCCGACCTGGCGCGACAGCGACGGGGTGGTGCCGACCCTCTCGCAACCCTGGGGCAAGCTGCTCCACACGGCCTACGGCGATCACCTCGACACCGTCGGCCACTTCGACGACCCCAAGCATGACCCGCCGCACATGGACTGGCTGGCGGCTGGCACCGGCTTTCGACGCGCCGACTTCGAGGCGCTGTGGGCGTCCATCGCCGCCTTCTTCGCCGAGACCCACGCCGGCTCCGACGCGCCGGTCATCGATCCTGGCGACGCGAGCACCACCGCCCCCGACGCGACCCCCGGTGCCGCCGCCGCCCCCTGAGCCCGCCGCCCTCCCTCGACCAGGTCGACCTCCGACCGGGTCGCTGGTGACGAATGGGCGGCCACGTGGAACCCTTTGGGTCATGCTCGCTCGTCCACCACATCGCCGGGTGCTCGTGCCCTCCGCTCCTGCTGGCGTGCCCCGTCTGGCGTGCGCCCTGAGCTGGGGCGTCGTGGTTGTCGTCCTGGCCGCGGGCTGCACCTCAGGGCTGACTCAGCTGCAGCGCGGCAAGGCGCTCGACCGCGGCCAGTTCGAGGTCAACGCCGGTGTCACGTGGCCCGTCTCGGGCCGCGCGGCGCGCTCGGTCATCGACGCCGAGGCCGAGATCTCGAAGCGCGTGGAGCAGTCGGAGAGCGGCGAGCTCACGGAGTCCGACGCTCGCGGCCTGACCCAGATCGCGGCTGCGGTGCTGCTCTTCATGCCCGTGCCCAACTCCGAGTTGAGCGTGCGCGGCGGCGTCGGGTGGGACGTGGACCTCGGGCTCCGGCTCTCGGGTCCGCGGCGCCAGCTCGACGTCAAGTGGCAGGGGCTGCACGCCAAGCGTCACGGGGTGGACCTGGCGCTCTCCCTCGCTGTGGCCACCCACAGCAACCCGGCCCCCAGCATCTGGGAGAAGGCCGTCGACGTGGCCCAGTCGCTCCAGATCCTCGACTTCAGCCGCCGGGACTTCACCGCGTCGATCATCGCGAGCCGCGACGTAGGCCACTGGTTCAGCCTGTGGGTGGCGCTGGCCTGGTCCCGCTCCGCCATCTCCATCGGCAGCGAGCTGGTCAACCAGGCCGCTGACATCGGCGTCGACGCGAGCGCGCTGGCGGTGGACGCGACGATGCAGCAGACCGGCGCCCAGTTCGGCTTTCGCGTCGGCTATCGCTACGTCTTCTTTCTGATCGAGTTCTCGTTCGCCTATGCCCACTTTCAGCCCATGATCCTGGGCGAGCAGGTCGACCTGAGCGGCTGGACCATCGCCCCGTCGGCGGCGCTGCAGGTCACCTTCTGACCGGCCGAGATCTGCGCACGCGGAGGAGCTAGAACTCAGCGCTCTTGGCCGAGCGGGGGAAGGGGATGACCTCTCGGATGTTGTCCACCCCTGACACGTACTGCACCGCCCGCTCGAAGCCGAGCCCGAAGCCGGCGTGTGGCACCGTGCCGTAGCGACGCAGGTCTCGGTACCACCAGTAGTCGTCCTTCGGCAGGTTCATCTCCGCCAGGCGCTGGTCGAGCACGTCCAGGCGCTCCTCACGCTGGCTGCCACCGATGATCTCGCCGATGCCCGGCACGACCACGTCCATGGCCGCCACGGTGCGACCGTCGTCGTTCATGCGCATGTAGAAGGCTTTGATGTCCTTGGGGTAGTCCGTGACGATCACGGGCCCGCCGACGATCTTCTCGCTCAGCCAACGCTCGTGCTCCGACTGCAGGTCGACGCCCCACGCCACCGGAAACTCGAAGTTCGCCTTGCCCTTGGCCGCCTTCTCGAGCGTGCGCACCGCGTCGCTGTAGGTCATGCGCTCGAACGGGGACTGTGTCAGCGCGTCGAGCCGGTCTGCGACGCCCTTGTTCACGAACTTGTTGAAGAAGGCCATGTCGTCGGCGCGCTCGTCCAAGGCCGCGCGAAACAGCGCCTTGAGGTAGGCCTCGGCGAGGTCCGCGTCGGCTTGCAGGTCGGCGAAGGCGAGCTCCGGCTCGATCATCCAGAACTCCGCCAGGTGCCGGCGCGTGTGGCTGTTCTCCGCTCGGAAGGTCGGGCCGAAGGTGTAGACCTTGCTCAGGGCCAGGCAGTAGCTCTCGACGTTGAGCTGGCCTGACACGGTCAGGTGCGCCTCCTTGCCGAAGAAGTCCTTGCTGTAGTCCACCGCGCCGCCCTCGGAGCGGGGCACGTTGGCCAGGTCGAGCGTGGACACCCGGAACATCTCGCCCGCGCCCTCGCAGTCGTTCGCGGTGATGATGGGCGTGTGCACCCAGTAGAACCCCTGCTCCGAGAAGAAGCGGTGGGTGGCCTGCGCCAGGCAGTCCCGCACCCGCGCGATGGCGCCCACGAGGTTGGTGCGGGGCCGCAGGTGCGCGTTCTCCCGCAGGTGCTCCATGGAGTGGCGCTTGGGCTGCATCGGGTAGGTCTCGGGGTCGTCGACCCAGCCGTGGACCGTGAGGGTGGTCGGGACGATCTCGAAGGCCTGCCCCTTGCCCTTGGACGCCACCACCTCGCCGGTGACCTCCACAGCACACCCGGTGGTGAGCCGTGTCACCTCGCTGGTGTAGTTGGGTAGCGCCTCGCCGGCGACCACCTGAATCGGCTTGAAGCAGCTGCCGTCGCTGACGTGGATGAACGAGAGACCGGCCTTGGAGTCGCGGCGCGTCCGGACCCACCCCTTGACGGTGACGGTCGCGCCGACCGCGACGGCGCCGCTGAGCAGCGTGCGGACAGAGGTGGAGGTCGAGGCGTCAGAGGTCGTCATGGTGGTCGATGCTCCAGGATGTCAGCGGTGTGTGGCGCACCGGTCAGCGGTGTGTAGCGCACCGGTCAGCGGTGGCCGCGCAGCAGCCTAGCGACCAAAGGGGCACGTGAACAGAGACCGCACGGACTCAGGCCGCACTTTGCGATGGCCTCCAGCTGCCGTGGCCGCGTCAAGCCCGGCGTACCCGTCGTGTGCGCGGGGGTCACGGGGTCAGCAGCACCTTGGTGTGCGTCGCCGAAGCGGCGGCGTCGAGCGCGGCGACCCCCTCGTCCAGCGAGAAGCGCCCGGTGATCAGAGGGGTCGGGTCGACCAGTCCGGCCGCGAGGAGTCGCAGCGCAGGCGCAAAGGGCCCGCAACGTGAACCGACGAGGCGGATCTCGTTGATCACCCAGGGGATCGGGGTGACCGCCTCGGGGGCGTGCACCGTGGTCTTCATCACCACCGCGCCGCGCGGACGCACCAGGCTCGTGGCGAGGGAGAGGCCGGCCGCGCTGCCGGTGCAGTCCACCACGACGTCGGCTCCGGCCAACGTCGCGGCGTCGCCCAGCAGCACGCGCCCGATGCCGTCCGGCAGCAGCTCGAGCCGCCCCGCGCTGCGGTTGACCACGTCCACGCGGGCGCCGGTGAGCGCGAGCACCTGCGCGCACAGGTTTCCGAGCCGCCCTGCGCCCAGCACCACCGCGCGGTCGCCGGGCCGCACGTGGACCTGCTGCGTGATCTCACAGGCGGCGGCCAGCGGCTCCACGAACACCGCCGCGTCGTCCGCCACGTGGGCCGGGACCCGCAACAAGTTCGCCACGGGCAGCCGAAAGCGCTCGCTGAAGGCGCCGTCACGCCCGTCGATGCCCAGCACGGTGCGATGGGGGCAGTGGCTGCCCATGCCCGCCGCGCAGGTGGCACACCGGCCACACGCCGCGTTGATGCCGCCGACCACGCGCTGCCCGAGCCACTGGGGGTCGTCTGCGGCGACGACGT
>JAUIAC010000927.1 GCA_030425545.1 bacterium
CGACGAGCGCGAACGGCGGGCAAGGACAGGTGCAGCGACAGGCGCAGAGACGGCTTCATGGCCCGAGGCTACCCACGGCTCGCGTCGAGCGCCATCGACGCGCCCAGGTCGGTCACGCAGGGCGGCCCGGGGGCGTAGCGCACGCTGACCTGCGCCTCGGTCACGCGCAGCAGGGTCAGGCTCACGGTGCCGGCGACGGTGCCGTGCTTGCACACCGAGACGCGGCCCTTCTCGGGGGCGTGCCCTCGCAGAAAGCCGAGGAGCTCGGCCTCCACAGCGGCGTCGCTCGGGTCGGGGCCCAGCCGCGTCACCACGCCCTCCCAGAGCGCGCCCCGGTGCCGGCGCGCGCGGGCGATGTCGAAGCCAGCGGAGGTGCGCATGAGCGGCAGGGCCACCGGCTGCACGTGGAGGCCGTAGCCGTCCCACACCACCTCGAGGGCCGCGGCCGGCGCTACGCTCGGCGCGGAGGCGCTGTGCGGCTGTCGTGGAGCGCCCCACGACGGCGCCGCGGCGAGCAACACGAAGGGCCGCAGCCGCGCGGTGGGCAGCGCGCCCACCCGGCCCGCGATCTCGCCCAGATCGCGGGCGTCGAGCAGCCCCTGCACCACCTGGCCGCGGCTCAAGGGGGCGGCCGGCGAGGGCGCCTGGCGATCGGCCTGGTAGTGGTTGAGCAGGCTCAGCGCCACGCCGTGGTCGTTGACCCCGGTCCAGGTGCCGCCGCCCTCGGGATCGCGGGGCGCCAGCGCGCGCAGGCCGGCGTCGAGCGCGCGCACCGCCGGCGGCTCCGCCCGCACACGCCAGCGCGCCTCGTCGCGGTTGCCCGCCAGCCAGAACCCACCGCGATCGTCAGGCCAGAGCACCACCGTACACATGCAGCTCGCTCCCTCGGGGCGACGCGCCAGATCGCCCCCACGCTGTGCAGCCCCCACGCTGTGCAGCCGCTGCGTGGGGGTTCCGCCGCACCCTGGAGACACTGCGCCGTGGAGGCGCCGCGCCGTGGAGGCGCCGCGCCGTGGAGACGCCGCGCCGTGGAGACGCCGCGCCGTGGAGACGCCGCGCCGTGGAGACGCCGCGCCGTGCAGCCACCGTGCCCAAGGCGGAGCCAAATGCACACCCGCGGCCCTCGCAGGGGTGCGTTCACCGCCGCAGCGCGGGCGCGGCGCGGCGGGCGCCTGTCAGAGTGGTCCGGGCCACGCGTTCTGTCAGGGAGACCGAGGAGGTTCCCATGAAGCGCGAACTCGTTCTGATTCACCGCCCCGAAGACACAGAGGCCGCTGTCACGCTCGCTGATCAGCTCCTGCTGCCCGACGTCCAGATCGCCCGCGCCGGTGACCTGACCGCCACCACGGAGGGTCGCCGCGTGCTCGCCCGCCGCATGAGCGAGTCAGACCTGGTGATCGTGCTGTGGAACGACGCCGCGGCCAGCGACCCGCTGCTCTGCGCGCAGATCGCCTTCGCGGTGAAGAACGCCGTGCCCGTGCTCGCCCTGACCGAGCCCGAGAGCACCGAGCCCGCTCCGCTGGGCCTGACGGCGATGTCGACCGACGCGCCGGTGGCCAGCCT
>JAUIAC010000208.1 GCA_030425545.1 bacterium
CGCCACGACGCCCTGCTGGACGTGGTCGCCGCGTGGAACGAGCTGCTCCGCAACGGCGCCGCTCCGTGGTGGCTCGAGGGCAACATGCTGGTGGGCCGGGGCACGGCGCAGTTCTACGTCAAGACCTACCGCATCCGCGGGACGGCGGTGCTGCGCGTGGGCGAGGAGCGGGTGGTGACCCGGCTGCTCTCGCGGGCGGACCGGCTCAACGTGCTCGAGCTGGCGCTGGGCCACGCGAGCCCGGAGCGCGACCACGCGGCGATCTTGCTGCACCGCATCCGCGACCACGCCCAGGACGTGGTGTGGCCGGCCCTTGGGGTGACCGAGACCACGCTCGCCGCCGCAGACGCGCCGCCCGCCGCGCCGCCCGTGGCGGAGGAAGAGCCGCCACGGGAGCGCTCTCCCACCCTGGCCGCGCTGGTCCGCGGCGAGGTCCGCGGCGCGCTGACCGCCTCGGAGTGGCGTGCCCTCTCGTCCACAGCGCGCGCGCGGCAGACCCTGGTGCAGCTGCGCGACCACGTGCGGCGCAGGCGGCGCTGCGGCGCGCGGCTGGTGCTTCGCATGCGTCAGCCCGAGGGGCTGGAGCCCGACACCCTGCGGTGGCTGCGCGAGGTGGCCGCCAAGGAGTCGCAGTTCGAGTGCGCGGCGATCACCCCCGGCGAGGTCGCGGCGGCCGAGGCGGCGAGCCGCACGCTGCGGCGCGCCGGAGGGCTCCAAGGGGCGCTGGACCGGCTGGTGGTGTGGCTCGCGCGCGGCGTCGCCGTCCATGAGGCGCGGCACGTCGCCGACCAGCGGGCCCACCGCGGGCTCGAGTCGCTGCTGCCCTGCCCTGCATGCGCCGACGACCTCGGCGTGCGCTCGCGGGCCGAGCTCTCGGCCTGGCTGGCGGAGATGGCGTGGGGGCCCTCGCCCTTCACCACGGTGCTGCACGCGTGCGCGCTGCCGACGCGGACGGCCACCGGGCGGGCGCTCCACGTGCTGCTGCGGCGCCTCGGCCCCGACACCTGCGGGCGGCCACCCGAAGACCTGCAGGAGCGCGCCCGGCGGCTGGAGCGCACCCTCTTCGAGCGACGCGAGCGCATCCGCTTCGTGTCGCCCTTGCCAGATCGCATCGGGGCGCTGGTGCGGAGCTGAGCGCCGCGCGTCAGCGACCCGCGCTCAACGCGTCAGATCCTCGCGCGGTCCGCGCTCAACGCGTCAGATCTTCGCGCGGTCCGCGCTCAACGCGCGAGGGCCGCGTCGGGCTTGCCGTCGCGCGCGCCGGAGTCGAAGAGCAGCGTGCCCTGCTTGTGCAGGTCCTTGGGGTGGATCACGTGCCACGCGCCGCGCTTGTCGACCGGCACGCCCATGGACCACGCCGCGAGCTCGCTGCAGTACCAGCGCTTCTTGTCTGGAGCGCCGATGACCCCGAGGAAGTCGTAGCCCTTGCCGAGCTGGGTCCGAGCCCGGGTCACGGCCGTGGCGCCGAGCGCCGGCGTCCAACCCCGCGGCTTCACGATCTGCACCCGGTGCGACTCGTGGAGCAGCTTCGACAGCGTGGTCGAGCGCACACCCTCGCCCACCGCCTCGATGACCTCGCCGGTGGCCGCGCCGATGATCGCGGCGTGGGAGAGCGGCGAGTTGGACGCCACCGCCACGACGTCGTCGCCGCGGTGGTAGCCGCGCACGACCAGCCACATCCCGGGTCCACCCAGGCGCCGCACCGCCTCGATCCACGACTGCGTCTCTGCCTCGTAGGCCGGCCCGGTCTTGCGCTTGAGCGCCGCGGTCCCGGCGCAGCCCAGGGTCAGGGTCGCGCCCAGGGTCAACGCAGCGGTCAGGCTGCGCCAGCTGCTCGATGTCATCGCGGACTCCCTCTCGTCGCTGCGGACCGCGTTCGCGTCCAGCGGCGGACGCTCAGGGGTTCAGCGGGTGGCCATAGGTCATGGCGAAGCTCATGTCGGCGACAGACTTGAGCAGCTGCACGTACTTCTTCAAGTCCGCGTCCGCAGCGCCGCGCTGCTGCTTGTTCAGCCCGGACACGCAGTCGTCCGCGGTGTGCGGGGTCGCCTGGCTGCCGTCGCAGTGGTTCGAGCGCGCGCGGAGCTTGTTGGCGTGGGCGATCATCGCCGCGCCGGCGCCGCCCTGCTTGTTCAGCGCGCCGTAGACCAGGCCCGACTGCGCGTCGACGAAGGACACCGTGGCCTCCGCCGGCAGCTCCGGGCTCTTCCACGTGCCCTCGACCCACACCTGCGCCTCCTCGATGAAGTCGCGGTCGTAGTTGGTCATGAAGTTCGCCTGGCCCAGCAGCGAGAAGTAGAGCTGCACGGTGAAGTCGGCCGCGGGGTCGATGGCGTTGGCGTGCACCGTGTCGAGCTTGCCGCTGTAGGTCGGGAAGCGGATCTTGCCGCTGCCGTCGCGGTAGGGCCCCACGCGGCTCCAGTCGCCGGACTGCATCGCCGCGTTGATGGCGCGAATCGACGCGCTGAAGGTGTTGTAGTAGCTGACGTGCCACTCGCGGATGTCGATGGGGTTGGCCCGCGCGACGAAGTTGGTGCGGCTGTCGGTGATCGCCATCATGGCCATGACCTTGTCGACGTAGAAGCCGATGCGCTCGAGGCACTCGTACCAGAAGTAGCCGCACTCCCGGCCGCCCTGGGCGCCAAAGGACCAGTTGGTCGAGTAGTAGCGCGCGTCGGCGATGCCGAGGTTCAGGTTGCCGCCGCCGCCGGTCTGCAGGAGCTTGGTGCCGTCGGCCTGCGTGACGCTGTTGTAGGCGCCCACGTCGGGCATGAGGATGGTCTCGACCAGGTACTGGAAGGCGTTCTGCACCGCCCACGTGTTGCCACCCCAGCCGTTGACCGGGTCGGTAAAGAAGCCCTGCAGGATGTTGGGCGCGTAGAACTGCGGCAGAAAGGCGGCGTAGAGGCCGTAGATGTCGTGCCACTGCTTGATGCGGTGGTAGATGCGGCCGTAGTAGCGCCCCGCGTAGCTGTGGTTGCTCACGCCGAGGTTGCCGCGCACGAAGGCCCGCGTGATGTACCAGGTGTCCCACTCGTCCAAGAAGTGCTTCATGCGCTCCTGGCTGTCGGCGCCGAAGTCCCGGGTCAGGCACGAGTCCGAGAGGTCGCTGCGGCCGTGGGTGCAGTACACGTAGGGCACGCGCTGGTAGGTCTTGCCGTCGACCGACGCCGCGCTGAGGCTCTGGTTGAGGGTCGACACGTCGACGATCATGCGGTTGGACGCCTCGTACATCTTCGGACCCATGTCGTTGTAGATGGACGTGTAGTGCGTCACGCGCGGGCCCAGGGCGAAGAACTCGAGGATCTCCGAGCGGCCGTCGAACCACTTCTTCCAGATGCTGGGGCTCTTGCCGGCGTCCTTGAACACCTCGACCTTGCCCGCGTAGCCGAAGAGCATGGCGGCGCGGTCGTACTTGCCGAGGCCGAGCCCGTCGATGGTGAGGCGGCCGGCGTAGTCCATGACCGACGAGTAGGCGTAGTTGTAGATCTTGCCCTCGACCTCCTTGTCGGTGATCGGGTCGAGCAGGCGCGGGCCGACCTTGCCGTCGTCCCGCAGCTTCCAGTAGCCGTCGAAGTAGTTCACGGCGTCGTCGGAGCCGCCGAAGTTGTGCATGAGGCCCAGGCTGTGGCCGATCTCGTGGGCGAAGACCGCGGTCACCACCGACTCGCGGACGATGGCGTAGATCTCGTCGCTGGTCTTGCCCTTGACCTCCTTGGCCAGGCCCATCAGCGCGTCGTCCAGCATCTCGGGCAGGTACATGTTGCGGCTCGCGGCGATCTCCTGACGGATGCGCGCGCGATCGCGGATCTTGGCGGTCAGCCCGCCGCGGACCGGGCTCGCCGCGTTGAGCAGCGCGTCGTCGACCTTGGCGTCCGGCGCGAAGCCAGCGGCCATCTTCAGCTCCGGGTGCATCAGCTGCTTCTCGATGCCGGTGCCCTTGATGCGGTCGAGGCGTGCCTGCGCGCTGTTCCCCAGCCCGTTGAGGTGGCCCGCGTCGTAGGTGGCCTGCAGCTTGCTGTGAGCCCAAGCGTGGTGGCCGTGCTGATGCTGAAAGGCCTCGTCGGCGGCCGTGATCTTGCTGCGCCGTCCCGCCCAGTAGTCGCTGAACACGCTGTTGGCGATGCGGTCGACCATGGTCGTGGCCTCTTCGAGCCCCCGCGCCTGGAAGCGGCTCTTGCCCTTGTTGACCCGGTCCACCCACTCGGTGAGGTCGAGACCCTTGACGAACTCGTCGGCCGCGCGGGTGCCGTTGAGCAGCTCGATCATCTCCACCGTGCGCCACGCCGCGGTGTTGTTGTGGTGGTACATGTAGGCCATGCCGCTGATGATCTCGCCGGTCTCGGGGTCGTTGTTGGACGGGCCGAGGCCGAGCAGGCCGTACTTCATGTACTTGGGGATCCAGGCCACGAACGAGTAGCGGATGTCACCGAGCCGCGGGGAGTCCCCCGCCGCGCCGCACTGGGCCGGGTCGCCCTCCTTCACCGGGTTGTTCTCACACAGGATGAACATGTCCCCGTCGTAGGGGTTGCCGGTGGCCTTGACCACGTCCTTGAACACGCCGTTCCACTGGGCGGCGACCTTGCGCGCCACGGGCCGGAACTCGTCCGGGAACTCGGTGTTGACGTGGTAGACGACCGGACGCGGCGTGCGCTTGGCGGCCGGGATCACAGCGCCGTCGGCGTCGGTCCAGTTCTGCCAGATGTTGTGGCGCTGCAGGTAGCGCTCCTTGTTCTGCTGCTTGATGCCCAGCTTGCCGTCGTAGACCATGCGGTCCGACGTGAAGAAGCCGAACATGTCGGTCTCAGCGCCCTTGTAGGGCTGCGGGATGTACTGGTGATTCGGGTCGATCTTCTTGAACGAGTGGCGGATGCCGTACTCGCCCGCGCCGCACTCGCTGGTCTCCTCCCCCATCAGCCAGCAGAGCGGGATGGTGCCGTAGCCCGGGTACTCGATGGTGCCGGCCTTGGCGAAGATCCTGGACGTGATGTCGAAGTAAGGCACGCCGTCGCGGCCGTTGCCGTCCCACTCGAAGTGCGGCGCGTCCGGGTTGGGCGTGTCGCCGGTCTGCTGCGGGAAGTAGGGCACGGGTTCGATGCTCTTGGACTCGAAGTCGAGCTGGTAGTTGGTGACGTTGTTCTTCGACCAGTCGACGCGGATGTAGTCGCGCTCGTGCCAGGGCCGGTCGATGGCGTTCTCCTCCATGACGTTGAGCTCTTCGCCCGTCGTCGGGTTGTACGCGCGGCGGATGTCGAAGTGCTTGACGATGGGGAAGGCGGCGACCACTTCGCCCTGGTAGTCCTCGCCCGTGGCGGCCTTGTCGTCGGCGCCCTTGATGAGCTCGACGTTGCGACGGACGAAGAGGAACTTCTCCTGGATGTCGAAGCGGACCTTCTGCAGGCCGCTGTGGTCGGTGTTACCGACGAAGGTGAAGCCGTTGGCCGCCGGCACGTCGATGACGGTGCGCTGGTAGTACCACTCGCCCGTGAACTTCGACTTCTCCAGCGCGTAGGGCTGCACGCGGTCGATGGCGGGCCGCTCCTCGGCGCAGCCGGCCAGGGTCCCGACCACGCCGAGGGTCAGTGCCACCAGCAGCGCGGCGCGGCGTAGGGGCGTCTTCGGGTCGGATCCAGCGTGGATGCGCGTCATGGTCAGGCTCCAGGGGCGCGACGCGCGTGGCGTCGGTCAGGTCTTGCAGGTGTCCCGGCGGCGTGTGGCTGCGGGTCGGCAGCGCACCGGGGCGGGGTTGCGGCTCGCGGGAGGGCGAGGTCGCGCTCAGCTGCCGCCCCGCAGGCTCGCCACGATGGCGTCTGGGAAGAGGCGCAGCGCGACAAAGAGGGTCGTGTTGCGGTTGAAGAAGGGGCGCCGATGGGTGGAGTCCGGCGCCTGCTGCAGGTGCGCGGTCTCCGTTCCGGCGGCGATGGAGAGCGACTTGTTGACCACGAAGTTCGCGCTCAAGACGTAGAACACGATGGCCCGCGCGTCGGGGTCGCTGGCGTCGGCCGCCACGCTCAGGCCGTCCCGCGTCTCCGCCGGGGCGAGGTCGTAGAGCCGGTCGTAGAAGACGCCGAACTGGGCCGAGATGCTGAGGCGCGACCAGGGCATCCACGAGAGTGCGCCGATGCCCTGGGTCCGGGTCTCGGCGTTGCGCACGCCGGAGTGGGCGAAGCGCCCGCAGCCGCCGACGAGGTCAGCGCAGCCGTCGAGCCAGGGGGTCTCGAGGCCGGCGGTGGTGTACTTGTGCCAGAAGCCACCGAAGCGGCCGATGAGCGCCAGGGAGACGCGGTTCTTCCAGCCGCCGATGCTGAAGCTGCCGCCGTAGCTCGCCGTCAGGCCCGCGAGCGCGGCGCCGCGCATGGTGCGCGCCTGGCTGGCCTTGCTGGTGGGCAGGCGCAGCTGGGCGCTGGCGGCGAGCCCGACGGGACCCAGACGGGTGAGGGCCGCGTTGACCGTGATGAACGTGTCGGAGAGGGTCATCTCGCCGGCGTCGGTGGTCCAGTCGCTGCGGGTCAGCTCCTGGGTGCCGATGATCATGCCGCTGACGCTGAAGCGGCCGTTGAGCCGGGCGCGCGGGGCGAGCATGAGCGCCATGGCGTAGTAGGGGTTCCACGTCGGCTCGGCAGACTTGTCGAGCCCCACGGCGCCGACGATGTTGCGGTAGCTGACCATGGAGCCGGCGAAGCGCGTGCCCTTGCCGGCGCTGACGCCGGCGGGGCCGGTGCCGCCGACCTGAGCGAAGCCCAACCCCGGCACCAGCAGCGCGGCGGAGAGCAGCGCAGCGGCCAGGATCGCGGCCTGCACCCCAACGCCCCAGGGCGCGGTCACCGCAGAGCGGACGCAGCCGACGGACGGCAGAGGGCGCTGGCGAGCATGAAGGGGGGGGCTGAGACTGGGCACGAGCGACTCTGGGCAAGGTGCTGTGGGGGCGAACGCGTTGAAGGCCCGCACGATCCACATGCAATATTCATCACTTGCCGACAAGCCCTCACGAACTCCCAAGCAGGCGAAGCGGAAGGTAGGGCAATCCCCGGGCCCTGGAAAGGGGCCGCAGAGTTGCAGGGGTGCAGACGCCGGGCGCACGACAGCCGCGCGGTGCGGGGGCGCGTTGTGGCGGCGGCGGGCCTCGCCGGGGACGCCGATGGCACGCGCGCCCTGGGTCAGCGCGCGGCAGGTCAGCCTGCCGTGACCGCACCCTTGTGTGCGAGCCAGACGGTGTGCCGCGCGCCCCGCTTGCCGGCGCGCGCACGCACCCCGCGCTCGTCCACGCGCAGCCCCGTGGCGCGCAGCCGCTGCACGAAGCGCGGGCTCCGGTGCGCCGACCACACCGCCAAGGTGCCGCCGGGCCGCAAGGCGTCGCGCAGGGCCGCCAGTCCGGACGCGCTGTAGAGCCAGTCGTTCTCGGCGCGGGTCAGGCCGTCCGGGCCGTTGTCGACGTCCAACAGGACCGCGTCCCATGCGTCGGCCCGCCCGCGGATCTGGTCGGCGACGTCGCCGGTGACCACGGTCGTCCGCGCGTCGTCCAGCGGGTGGCCCGCCAGGTGACCCAGGGGCCCGCGGTTCCAGCGCACCACCGCCGGCACCAGCTCCGCGACCACCACCGCCGTGGCCGGGCTCGTGACCGCCAGCGTCGCCGCCAGCGTGTGTCCCAGCCCGAGCCCCCCCACGAGCACACGGCCGCGCGCCGGCACGGTCGCGCACCCCAGCTCGGCGAGGGCCTGCTCCGAGCCAAAGGCCCGGCTGTTCATCAGCTCGCCGCCCGCGCGCAGCCGAATCGACCACTCCTGCCCACGGCGGCGCAGCTCGAGCCGGTCGCTGCCGTCGGGTACGTCGGCGGTGTCTTCCAGCGTCCAGGGCTGCATGGGGCTCCTTCGCCGGCGCCGAGAGGCCATGGCGCCGCGCCGCGCAGGGTGTCACGCCGCGGCGGGCCCGGGCCAGCCCGCCGGCCGAGGAGCCGACCCGCGACCACCCCGGACGGGGACGCCGTCGGCCCAGCTCACCCCGTCGACAGCGCGCTCTGGAGGGTCAGGAGGCAGATCACCCCCCACATCATCAGCTGACCCACGGTCACCGCGAAGGCCAGCGTCAGGTTGCGACGCACCTTGTCCGGCAGGTCGGGGGCGTTCATGGCCGACAGGCACACGTTCGCGGCGTAGGGCAGCAGGACGCAGAAGAGCGTCGCCACCACCGCGACCTTCGTCGCGCGCCGGGCGGCGGCCTCCTGCGCGTCGCGCCGCGCCGCGTCCTCCGCCTCGGCGGCGTTGGCGCTCGGCGCGTCCTCGCGCAGCTCCTCAGGGATCGCGTCGGGGTCCAGCGCGATGTCGTCGCTCACCAAGGGCGTGGCGGCGTCGAAGTCGGCCTCCCGTACCAGCACGGCCACCCCGCCGATGGCGCCGCTCAGGTGCCAGGCGACGCCCGCCGTGTGCTCGTCGGGCACCTGGCAGTCGATGCCGGCGTCGGACAGCAGCGCGCGCAGCACGCTCGCCGCAGCGATGTCGGTCACCCGGGTCAGCACCACCCAGTCGCCCTGCCCCGCCGGCGCGGCGAAGGTGTCAGGGGGGCCTGCGCCCGCGTCGCTCGTCGCGCCGTCTCGCTCGTCTGCCATCGCGCCCTCCTCGTGACACGGCGCGACGCCGGGCGCTCCATGCCCGGACGGACGAACCGATGTGCTTGGACTGCTGTCGCCGTGAGCCTCGCTTTTTGCCGCCGCCTGGGCAAGCGCGGCCGCGCGCGCCGAGCGGGCCGCTTGCGTCCGCTCCCCCCCAGACGGCACCCTCGCCCCCGTGGAAGCCGCCGCAACCGAGACCCGCGCTGAGATCGAGATCCACGCCCCCCCTGGCGTGGTCTACAACACGCTCTGGGACGTCGCGCGCTACCCCGCCTTCCTGACCGACGTCATCGACGCAGACGTGGCGCAGGGCGCGACCGCGCACCTGCTTCAGGTCCGGCAGCACGTCCGCATCGTGCGCGCGGTCCACCTCGGCTTCGACCTCGAGGGCGACCCACCCACCTTCGTGCAGTGGCGCCTCACCGACGGCGCCGACTACCTGGCCACGCACGAGGGCTCCTGGACCGTCGCTCCAAAGCTGGGCGGACGGAGCAGCGGGCTCATCTACCGGGTGCGCTTCTCGTTCGTCGACGCGGTCCCCGACGCCGTGGTCCGACGCCTGGTCGACTTCACCATCCCGACCATGCTGCGCCAGGTGAAGGCCCGCGCAGAGTTCCTCGCCCGCAAGGCCGAGGCGATGTTCTGACCCCGGCGCGCTGCCCGCGCCCGTCCCCCCTCGCGCCCCGAGCGCACCGGAGCTCCCATGGCTTTCCTCCGCGGCATCGAGACCGTCGCCATCGGCAAGACCAAGACCGTCACCCTGCACTACGAAGGCGCCGGCAAGTGGGTCGACGACGACGACGAGGTGGTCGAGTGCTCGGACGCCATGTGCTACGACTGCATGTGCAGCTTCTACGTGCTCGACAACGATCCCATCGACTTCTGCCCCCACTGCGGCTACCGCAATGGCAAGGTCTGGGCCGAGTACGAGACCGCCCGCACCTGGGCCATGAAGCATGACTGGGACTGGATGCGGAAGCTGGGGCGCGTGCCGATCGGCTGCCGCAACAGCGACGGCTCATGGCTGGTGGCCTTCGCGCCCAACGCCGCGGCGGTCCAGAACACGGGCCGCTTCGTGCAGGCGCGCGAGCTGCTCATCGACGACCGGCAGGTCGCGAGCTCCGGCGCGGACAATCAGCAGGCCGGCGTCGGCTTCAGCGGAGGGCGTGGTGGCGGCCGCGGGGGGCCACCGACGGCCTTCGGCGGTGGCGGCACCGGGCACGCCGGCGGCATCGACGGGCTCGAGATCGACTGAGCCGACCCGGAGCTCACGGGCGCGAGCGCGCCGGACACGACGCCCC
>JAUIAC010000928.1 GCA_030425545.1 bacterium
CACCTGCGGGCGACCTACGCCCGGCTTCAGGTGGCGAGCCGCATCGACCTCGCGCGGGCGCTGGGCATCTTCTCCGACGAGACCGGCGCCGCGGACCCGCTCGTCCACGGCTGAGGCCGCCGGCTAGTCGCCCGGCGTCACGCAGTCGCAGGGCTGCCCCGCGGGCGGCGCGAAGCGGAGCCGCTTCTCCAGGTCGCGCAGCGCGGTGCGGAGCCCCTCTTCGATGACGGGGTGGTAGAAGGGCATGGCCAGGGCGTTCGCGACGGTCAGCCGCTGCTGAACGGCCCACGCCAGCAGGTGAGCCAGGTGCTCCATGCGAGGCCCCGCGAACTCGGCCGCGACCAGGGTGCCGCATGCTCGCTTGGCCCACAGCCGCAGGTGCCCGCGGTTCTGGCCCATGACGCGGGCGCGCCCCTGATCGTCGTAGCTGACCTCGCCCATGCACACGTCGCCCTCGTCGAGGCTGCGCACCCGTGTGCCCACAAACCCGATGTTGGGGTCGGTGAACACCACGCCCATGGGGGTTCGCCGCGGCTGCGCGTGGACCGTGGGAAAGTGGGCGGCGTTGTGGCCCGCGGCGCGTCCGTCGTCTGCAGCCTCGTGAAGCAGGGGGTGCAGGTTGTTGACGTCGCCTGCGAGGAAGATGGGGAGCTCGCCGAGCTGCAACGTGCTCGGGTCGAGGGCCTCCGGGATGCCGCGCGGTGACAGCGACACGCCCGCCGCTTCCAGGTCCAGCCCGCTCAACACCGGCCGCCGGCCGGCGGCGCTCAACACCACGTCATAGCGCTCAGCGCGCGCTACGCCGTCGCGGTCGACGAAGTGGGCGACCGCGCCGCCGTCGGGGTGCCGCTCGGCAGCGGTGACCGGCGAGTCCAGGTGCAGGTCGAGCTCCCGGTCGAAAGCGGCCCGGGCTGCGGCCCGCACCACAGGGTCGTGCAGCCCCGCCAGCCCGCCCCCGACGCCCACGATGGTCGTCTCGACGCCGAGCCGATGCAGCGCCTGGCCGAGCTCCATGCCGATGACCCCAGCGCCGACGACCAGCACCTTGCCTGGGAGGTCGGTCCAGTCGAACACCCCGCCGTTGTCGACCAGCGCGTCGCCCAGGTCACGGAGCGGTGGCGGGACCCAGGGCGCCGACCCGGTCGCCACAACGGCCGCTCCGAAGCGCACCTCGGCGACGCCGCCGGCGTTGAGGGTCACCTGCAGCTGATTTGGACCGGTGAAGCGCGCGCGACCCTTGAGCAGCCGGTCGCCCGCGGCGTGCTCCTCGGTCGCGGCCTGAACGAAGCCGGCGAAGCGGTCGCGCTCGCTGCGGACCCGCGCCATGACCGCCGCGCCGTCGACGGTGACGTCCCGCGTGCGCACGCCAAAGCGACCCGCGTCACGGCTGTGGTGCGCCGCCTCAGCAGCCGCGATCAGCAGCTTCGACGGCATACAGCCGACGCGGGCGCAGGTGGTGCCGTAGGGGCCAGGGTCGATCATCAGCGCCGACTTGCCGGCGACCTCGGCGGCGCGGCGGGCGTTGAGCCCCGCGGTGCCAGCGCCGATGACGACGACGTCCA
>JAUIAC010000929.1 GCA_030425545.1 bacterium
CCGCTCGTGGTCCACGCGGCCATCGACGTCGGCACGGTGGGGCAGGCTGGCTTCGTGCAGGCCAACGGCGCGCTGGGGCTCATGGTCGGCGCGCTCGAGCTCTACGTCGGCTACGACCAGACCTGGGTGGGCGACGTCGACCTCGGCGGGCCTATGGTGGGTGTGCGCATGTGGCGATAGGGGTCGCCGGCAGCGACGTCCCGCGGGCGTCTACAGCAGCCAGAACGCGGCGAGCACCACAGCCGTGGGCGGCGCGGCGGCCAGCAGCAGCGAGAGCGGGCTGATGCCGTTCTCCCCGAAGTTGTGCTTGAGGATGCCGTAGCCCGCCGGGTTGGGCGCGTTGGCGATCACCGTGAGGCCGCCGCCCGCCACAGCGCCGGCCACGAGCGCGTACTTGTCGGCGTCGGAGATGCCCTCCACCAGCGAGCCCAGGTAGGTCAGCGCAGCGTTGTCGGTGACCGCGGTGAGGCCCGCCGCGCCGAAGAAGAGCGCCGCCGAGTCGAGCCGGCGGATCAGC
This sequence comes from bacterium, assembly GCA_030425545.1. Classification (GTDB taxonomy): domain Bacteria; phylum Myxococcota_A; class UBA9042; order UBA9042; family UBA9042; genus UBA9042. The sequence continues at coordinate 518 of JAUIAC010000929.1, forward strand.
GGGCCGAGCCACCACCCCTGCATGGAACCCAGCACCACGAGGCCCCCGAGGAAGAAGGCGACCAGCAAGGCCTCGCGCAGCGCCAGCTCCTCCTGGAACTCCTGGGTCACGTCGACCACACCCAGGAAGAAGAGGAAAAAGCCCAGGAACACGACCATGTGGTGGCTGTGGTACACGACGCCAGCCATCAGCAGCATGTGCGCCAGGATCAGCCACGCGGGCAGGGGCCGGGGGTCGCTGTCGGTCTCGGACTCTCCGGCGCCGACCATGGACGCGATCTCCTTGCGGAACACCAGCGTGAGGGTGACGGCGTTGATCATCACCGCGAGCGCGGCCTTCCAGCCGAAGTTGAGCAGCATGAAGCTGATGTCCCAGTCCCACTTGCGGGCCACCATGAGCACGGGCGGGGCGGCGAAGTTGGTGAGCGTGCCGCCGATGGAGACGTTGACGAAGAGCGTGCCGATGGTCGCGTACTTGAAGCGCTCGCTCATGCCGTGGTCGAAGTAGCGCCGCTTGAGGATCAGCGCTGTTACCGTCATGGCGGCGGGGCCGGTGATCAGGCCGCCGAGCAGCGGGCCGAGGACTAGCGTGACGCCGAAGAAGGCCACCGCGCGTGGCAGCGGCAGGGTCTGCGCGACCTTGCTGATCATGCCGGTGGCCAGGCCGATGATGGGTCGCGTCGCGGCCATGGTCATGATGGCAAAGACGAAGGCTGGCTCGGTGAAGTTGACGCCGTAGCCCTTGGCCTTGCCCTCGAGGTAGTCGATGGCGAAGCCCGGGTTGACGAGCACCGCCGCGGCCGTGACCAGGATGCCGGCCCAGAGCCCGAACACCACCTCGACCTCGCCGAGCAGCTCGAGCACGTTGCGGCCGATGCTGCCCTCCGGCAAGGCGTGGGCGGCCACCTCGATGCGCTTGACGGAGAAGGTGTGAATCACCGCGGCGCCAAAGAGCACGGCGGCGACCATCTCGAGGGTGGTGGGCTGCAATCGGGCTCCAGGTCACGGGCGGTGTGCCGCGGTCATGTCGCCAGGGGGGCGGGGGG
>JAUIAC010000209.1 GCA_030425545.1 bacterium
TCGATTTGACCTTCACCGCTTCGCGCAACACCACGGTTGAGGAAATCAACGACGCGATCCGCGCCGCCGTCTCCCAGGTTGGTGTTGGCGCCGTCGGCGAGCGGCCAGCCTACGCCCACCCCGCCCCCGCCGGCGCCACTTCCAGTGGAGCAAGCTGCAAGTACAAGCGTCAGGCTGGCGACCCAGCGTGCAGCGCTGCTCTGAGAGGTGGTCATGGTGCCTCCATAGACCGCAGGACCGCCATTGCGTGGTCGCGATGCGTGCGTGTGGTTTGTGCAGCTATCGTTGGCGGATGTAGCGCGTAGCGTCAAGCGCTCGATGCGGCTACCGTTCGCCGAACAAGCACCTCAGCCGCACCCGGAACCGGCCACCACGAACGGCCCAACCGCCCGCCCGCTCAAAGGAGCCGCGATGTCGAATCGGCCAAACCACCTCTTCTGCCTCCACGGCGACCTCAAGGCCCTCGCATGTCACGCGTGGCTGCTGCCGTGCGACGCGAACGGGCACGTCATGGAGACGTGGCGATGCGCGTTGCCAAGCGATCTCCTCGACGAGGAGCACCGGCTCAAAGTCCATCGCCCAACAGCAAAAAACCGCGCCGTCCAGCTCCCAGACACCCGATCCCATGACCTGCCGGCGCCTGCGATCTGGGCGACCCTCACCGGCGCGGTTGATGAGTCCGACGAGTGGTACGCACAGGGCGCCGTCGCCTTCGTGAACGCCGCTGGCGAGGCCGCGATGCAGGCGCTTGCGCCGGCGAACGACACACCCCAGCTCAGCCCGCCTCCAGCGTACTCTCTCGACCCTCACCGAAGCGCCGATGGCCATCCCGCCGCAGCCAGCGCCCCGTCACCGTGCCCCCTCCGCGACCGCGACCGCCCGCTCCTCGCGCTGCCCGTCGTTGGCACGGGTGCAGGCGGCGCGGAGCAGAAAACAGGCGAGGTCTGCAAGGCCCTCATCACCCAGCTCACAGCGGCCCTCGCAGACGGGACGCTGAAGGTCGACGTCGCCATCGTCGCCTGGGACACCGACACCTACGCCGCGCTCCAGGCCGTTCGCCGCGCGGAGCTCCCATGCAGCTGGCCCGCGCTCGACGCATCGCAGCGCACCCATGCCAAGCGGCTCGCCACGCTGGCCAGCGACGGCAAGCTCGTGGTCTTCGTCGGCGCCGGCGTGAGCATGGGCGCCGGCCTGCCGAGCTGGGGCGCGCTCCTCGCTCAGCTCTGGGCGCAGGTGGGTGAAGAGCACCGCCCCGCGGGCTTCTTAACGCTCGACCTCTTGGACCAAGCTCAGCTGCTCGAGCGCCACTTCGCCGGCAGCGGCTCGGCGCTGGGCGAGCGGGTCGCCACGCTGATCCGCGTGCACGACCGCCACGCGCTGACCCACGGCTTGTTGGCGAACCTGCCGGTGCGCGAGTTTGTCACCACCAACTACGACCAGCTGCTCGAGCGGGCTGCCAAGGGCATGCGGGCTGAGCTGGCCGCCTTGCCCCACCAGGCGAGCCGCGAGCAGGAGCGCTGGGTCCTCAAGCTGCATGGGTGTGTGTCGCGGCCCGGCGACATCGTCTTGTCGCGGCGCAGCTACCTGCGCTACGCCGCGCGGCACGAGGCGCTGGCCGGCATCGTGCAGGCGTTGCTGATCACGCGGCAGATGCTCTTTGTGGGCTTTGGGCTGGTCGACGACAACTTCGTGCGCATCGTCGACGCGGTGCAGCGGGCGATTGACGCGCCTGCTCGCGATGCTGCTGCGGGGCCGCGTCGTTCGGCCGCGGGGGAAGACCCACGCCTTGGCTACACCACCTGGCTGGGCGACGCGACGCCGCTCGAGCACCTCTGGCGGGGCGAGCTGGGTTGGATCAACTTGCCGGGCGAGATGAAGGTGGCGGCGCGGGATCTGGAGATCTTGCTCGACTTCGTGGCGTGCGAGACCACGGGGCCTGCGCATGTGTTGTCGGCGCGGCAGGAAGGTGCGCTTGGTAGGGAGTTGGAGCCGTTGCGGAACGCGTTGGTGGAACTCCGGAAGGTGGCTAAGGAGCGGCCCGACCTGCCGGGGATGGCGCGGGTGCGACAACTCTTGTCGGAATTTGGGGCAGGGAAGCCCGATACCAGGAAAGACGCCGCCGAGGACGGTTCTGAAGGCGACAGCGGTGTCCACGGCGGCATCGCCAACGGCGGCAGCGACTAGGCCCCAGCCGTTGCAGATGCAACTAAGGATTCGTAGCAGGACTGGCGTCAAAAATCTATATATATCATTGGTCTGCAATCCCCGGTGAGCTCACTTCGTTGGCCACCATCGATACGACCGAGACCGACGCTGAACTTCGCGGCGCGATGAGCGCGAGTCACTCGCCAACGCTTCGGCCAGAGTGGATCACCGAGTCCACCACCACCACCTCCGGTCGATCGTCCACGGGTGCTGTGTCGAGCTCGGCGGGTTGGCCAGACCAGGGTACGAGCGAGCCAACTCCCAGGACGTCCCACAGGCCCTTGGTTACGACAAGTCCAGCGCGCATCCGCACGACGGAGTAGGGCTCGGTCTCCGCTGGGTTCTTCGATCCCCGTGCTTGCTCCAGCCACAGGGTCGATGGCCAGGTCGGTCGGCTCGAGCCGCTGCGCTATCGACGGCGCCACTGCGCTTGAAACTCCCAGCACGACTGGATGGCGGCGTGAGCGCGGTCCTTCGTCTCAGAGCGAGCTGGTCAGGTGCCAACCTTCTCCATAGTCACACGCATAGACGCGAAGGCATGTGCCCTTCTCTTTGAGGATGATCGCTGCCCGCCTTCGAGCACCCTCTTCGCTGTGGTAGGCCTGTTTGCCGCACCGGGCGCACGCGTGATTCGGGGTGTGTCGCTCCGCCGGAGTCAGATGCCAGTTCCTGCACGCGCCGCACTCGTAGGGCACGACATCACGACCGAATCGTACGCGCTGTTCATCGGCTGCTGCCAGGGCGTCAAACTCGTCAAGGTACACGCGCCGGGGCGTGCCGTTGCGCGTTAGGCATTCGAAATTTCCGAAGTATCTCAAAACTTTCTCCCGTCTATTTGAGGCCGGTCCACACGTGGCGCCCATGCTCACGGGCTCAGCCCTCTCGTGTTCTCTCGCTCAGGTCACATCGATCTCGACACTCCCGCCGCCGGGGCTGCCTGAGGTGTGTTCCATGTGACCCGGCACCAACCGCGCTAGCGGCCTGCTCGCTGCCGCTGCCGCCGCCGCCACGTGGCCTCTTTTCGTCGGGCCAAGCGGCTTAGATCGGGGCTCTTGATGACTGTCACGATCGTCCCATCTGCGGCGAAGACCACGGCGTGGTTCTCATAGGCGTCCAGCCGAAGCCCTTTCGCTCTTGCCTGCTTGACCTCCTTCCTCCCCACAAACAGGGCCCATCGCTGGCCACGCTGTCTGACAAGACGTCCGTAGCTCTCGACCACAGCGACCGCTACGTCAGAGAAGCTGCGTTGCTGCTGCCGCTCACGTGCGTGCTTGGAGCGTTTGCTGTTCTCCATGTCGTCCTCCTTCGGCTGCGCAAGTCGATCTCGCGTGGCGAGGACCCTAGTGAGGGCACAAGTTCTTCGCGCGCCTCGCCTTGATTCGTGTTGAATCAAGGTTCGTCTTGTAGTGCCTATGGTTGATTCTCAGGATAGTTCGTGCGAGGAGGACCCAATGACACAGACGAAAAAAAACGCGGAACACGGGATCTGTTGCTACGCCATGGACTGCGAGGCGACGCGGCGGTGGCGTGACCAACTCGAAGCATGGGAGCGTGCAGCGACGCCGCCAGAAGGCGCGCCAGTTCGCCAGCTCTTGATGCGCGCACGGCGGCGGTACGCCGAAGAGCGCCATGGCTCGGTCCCCAGTAGCCTCGTCCCGCCCGACCAGGGTTTTGAGAGCGCGGCACTGGCGGCTGAAGGCGCCACGAGCGCGTACGACAAGGAGGTCCGCAAGACCGAGCAATACTGGTCAAAATTCAAGCGTGGGGATCCAGCCGACGTCCGGCGGACGCTCCAGTCAGACCAGTGGCGCACCGTGTTCGCGATGGTGTTGGACCGCGAGCCGGAGGACTTCCAGCGGCTCTTGAAGCGGGCGCAAGCGCAGAGCCGTGGGGCGGCGAAAGACGCGCCATCGCTGCCCGCGCTGTCCTGTCCGCCCGTGCGCTTCCTGTCGATGAGGTCCGCGTCGGACGCAAAGAATTGGGTTGCTACGGTACAGCGGTGGCTCAATCGTGATCTCGTGAGCTTGTGTTGGGCGCTTGACTCCGTGCAGCAAGAGCGACGTCGGCCGGCGTCGGAGGGCGGCTACCCTGGACGTGCGGGCGCACGTTGGCGGCGAGGGCGCGTGGATGAGTGGCAGCGCGAGGTCGAGGCTGCGTTGGACGCATGGATGGCGAGCGACGACTCTGCCCGCGAACCTGAGGCACACCCAGTTGTTGACCCCGACGAGTCGAAGGCGGCGATCGACGTCACAGTCTACGTGACGGGGTCGCCCGACTCCGGCCGCAAGACGCTGGCCGCCCAGATTCGCGATGCCCAGCCCTCGTGGCGGACTGTCGTCGTTAGCGACACGGAGCTGTCGCGACTGGAGCGAGAGCACGCAGAACGACACGCGGGCAGCTCCTTGGTCGTGGCGATTCAGACGACGCCGTGGGAGCCCGACGATGTGGAGCGGTGGGTCAGCGACCTAGCGCCGTCCCATCGGGCGATGCTCGAAGAGAACCTGCTCACGTCCTGGCGTTCGGCGCCCAGCGCGCTGCCGGAGTTCATGCGTCGCCCCTTGATTTTGAAGGAGTTCGTGAACAGTGCGCTGGTTGGCAGGCCCGTTGACCTGTCACCCAGGGGGCTCCTTCGAGACTACGTGGATGCCTCCGTCGCACGCCTGCGTGAGGCTGCCGATGAGCGGGTCCTCCCAGATCCTGCCGGATTCCTCGCCGAGCTGGGGAGATGGTGGATCAAAGACCTGTCTACACTAGAAGCGCCTGCCAGGTACCGCGACCTGGTCGTATGGCTGCACCATAGAGAGGCCCAACTCAGTCAGGCCGTGGAGGTGCTCGATGCCGCTACGGTCATCGCAGCCCTGGACGGTTCACCCAGTTGCCGGATGAAGTTGCTCTCGGACTTGGAGCGGCCAGCAAACACAAAGCGCGTGGTCCATGAACTCGTACGGCTGGAGGTGTTGGCATGTCCAACGCTGCAAGCAAGGGGCTCTCTCTCGGAAACTGACGCGCTCGCGCTCACGCCGCGTGGGCTAGAGCTGGTTGGGCTGGCCTTGGCTCGCGCTCTGTCGCGCCCTGGCAGCACCCAGCTCTTGCCTTCACCCGACGAGGACCTCTCGCTGGAACAGTCTTTGGCGTTGGACCGCGCTGGGCGAGAACTGCTCGTGATGGCAGACGTTATGGGCGACGCCGCAGTTCGGCGCGTCAAGTGCGCCTCAGGGGTTGCTCCGCAGGTCCGGCTTGGCTCGTGTCTCGTCGCGCTTCGAGTCTGGCGGCAGCTGGGCATCGCTCAACTCGGCGCTGACCTGCAGGAAAGAGAGAGAGACGTCCTCATCGAAGCCTGGGCGACCGCTGTGTGGCTGGCGCTTCACGGTGTCGGCATTCCGCTAGGACCAGATCTTATGGCCTCTCACCGCGTTGACGCGCTGCTACCACCTCTCGACCTCCCAGCGTTGACGCGTGATCTCGCGAGCGTACTGCCGGACTTGGGGCTGCAGCCTGCCGTGAATCTGCGTGCCTTGGTCCCAGATGAGGTCGCGCAATCGGCCGCTCATTTCGTCGACTGCATGCGGGACACCATGCTCATCTCCGGAACGGATTGCGAGGTGGAGCCAGTGCTCGACGACGCTCTTGCCAGGTACCTGCCCTATGTCGTGCATGAGCGCATGTGGGTCAAGGTCGACGACTTCGAGCTCATCGAGAGCTCTATCTTTCACGCGGGTCTCGTGCGGCATCGAGCACAGCTAGGAGACCCACATTCCGTCCGAGCGATCTGTGGGCTCCCCTCACGGCTTGACGAGTGTTTTTGGTGGCGCCACGGAGCCACGGGTCGTCGGCCTGATGACCTTCTCTCCTTCCTCCCAGCGGTGATGGAGTTGGAGCTCGGGGATGAGGACCTCAACGCGCTGATCACGAGGGCGTGGCAACGTCTTGTGTCCGAAGGGGAGACGGATCTGACCACGCTGGGGTTGCTGTCCGATCTGCTCGATCAACGCTTCGGTGCTGCCACCGCTGTCGGACTTGTAGCGCTCACGCTCTATCCGTTGGGTCTTGGTCGGAGTTTTGGTCAGGATGACCCAGTTCGTGCTGAGATGCTGTCGTTGCACAAGCAAACGCCGCAAGCTGCCGAGGACGCACGCACGGGCTTGCGCAAGCTCGCGCTGGCCGCGAAGTCGCCAGCCGACCTGAGTGACAGCACGACAGAGATCGCTTGGGCGCTCCTTGGGCACCGGCAGGAGCGGGCCGGGCTCCGTTTCTTAGTAGAACTCCCAGCACGACTTGAGTGCGGACACCTTCGGTTTGTCGCGGCCGGGGCATCCCAGCAGCCGACAAGGGCCGGAATCAGAGACCTGCAGCGCCCTGCAAAGGCTGGCGCAGGGCGACTGCGCGCTCTCTTTGAGCTGCGCCACCGGGCATTGTTGGCATGCGCGCGCATCGGCGACTTCGACCCGGCGCGCCACGACTTGCTCACTGCGCCGCTTCACCTGAGATCGGTCTGGGCCTGCGTCTCCCCGCATCTCCAACACTGGCTGGTCCGGGACGCACGGTGCGTAGAACATGGCCGCTTGTCGGTCCGTGCCAAGCCCCTGGCAGACGACGCGTGGCGAGAGCTCAAAACCTACCTCAACTACGAGGTCACTACGGCGATGAGGGATCTCGCCGCCGCCGAGCAGGCGAAGCTGGAGCCTGGGAGTACGAGCCACTTTGAGTGGGAGTTGGGCTTAGGCCCGGACGAGGTCACTCGACATGTCTGGGCCCTCGAAGTGGAGGCCGCCGACAAGCGACCGGAGCTCCGCGCCACCGTGATCGCGCGTCGGCGCGTCCGCGTGAGCGAGAAGCTGGCGGGTCTTCGTGACGAGACGCTTATCGCGCTCTACCACGCGCTTGATGGTTTGCCGCCTCGGGGCGAGTTGGGTCTCATCTGCGAGCCAGACGAGCTGTGGGAGGAGCGCCTTCGATGGCTCCTCACGAAGCCAGACCGCGACTCCGTGGAGGCCCTGGCGGCGGCCGATACGGGGGCCAGTACCACGTTGGGGAGCCTCGACTGGAAGCGAACGAGCACGGTCCGCAAAGTCGCGGACAGGCTTGTCATGGAGGACCCCGCCTTCCGAGAGCGTGTCTGGCGGTGGGGGCAGGGGGCGCCTCAACTGCGTCGCTGGCTCTGCCGGCGAGTGGTGCGTGTCGTGTCCGCGGGTCACGCGATGTCTGACGTTCCCGATGACCTTCGGGTCGAGCCTGGTTGGGAACAGCGCGTCGGCGCAGTCCTCGGCGATATTGATGCAGCGCGCGTGCGTGAAGGGCTGGCGTGGCAAGCAGAGCGCAGGCAGCCTGTTCCTCGATTCCACGCTGTTGAGCTCACCCTGCCATCGCAGCCTGAACCCTTTCTCCGGTTGCGCCGGTACGCCGAGGTGGTGGAGCGTGGGATGAAGAGTCCGGAGTGGCGCCGGTTTGGTACTCGCCCACAGACCGCCCTGGAGACGAGCCTCGACGTTGTCGCGAGCTGTCACAACACACATGTCGTCGAGGCACTGTACGGGGCGGACGCGTCGTATCTTCGTAGGCCCTGTGGTCGGGACGAGGGGTGGCCTGACCCACTGTGGCCAACGTTGCTCCGCGACCTCACCAACATCTGGCGCAACCGCGAAGCCCTCGCGCTCGAGTGGCGGCAGCTGGAGGAGCTGCACGCTCAGATACTCTCCGCGTTCGTGGAGGCGAGTGGAGCCGTCGACATCCCTGCTGCACAGCTTGAGGAGGTCTGGCGCGCAGTCGGCCGGGTAGCCCACGCCGCGGGCCTTCTGCCACGTGAGAAACTGGCGCCCTTTGTACAGGCGAGTTCGAGTTCGTATTCACTCGGTCGCGAGCTCGATCTCGTCAAATTGTACGTCGTTGATTTGCCGCTCTCTGAACGTGAAGCGATCTTCCGCAACGAGGAGGCGAACTACCGTACACGCGTTGTGGCCGCGACCATCGAAGTTCACCGTGACCAGCAGCCCAGCGATCACTGCCGGTGGCTCCTACAGCACCTAGCGTCGCCTCACACCACGGCTCAGGAGACGCTGCGAGAGCTCGCCAAAGGTGTCGGCAGCCTCGCGGCCGAGAATTCATCACACGTCAAGACCATCCGTAGGTGGCTGCCGCGGCATTGGCACAGGGCGGGTGCGCGGCTTGTGTTTGAGCTGTGCATGGAGCATTCGGCGCTGGACTGGCTGCGGTGGTTTGAGATGGAAGCTTGGCCCAATGCGACCCGCGAGGAGGATTCCAAGCGGCTCCGTGGTGCGCTAGCGGCGCTTGGCGAGGGCGTCTGGGCGCTGTACGACGCTCCCGGCCCCTTCGCCAAGGGCACGAGACTCCTGGCTACATGTACGGCCTCGGTCCTCGACTCGGAGTTTTGACGTGGCTGAACGATGGATCGCCTTGCACGGAGCTCGACGCTATGCAAGCCGATCGCCGGCTTCAAGAAGCGGCGCAACTGACAGGTTTGCACCAACCGCTTGACGCTATGGTGTGGACTCCTTTGTCGCGTTGACGACGGGTGTGTTTGAATTCAGGTTGATGTTGTACGACACAGATCGCGGATAATTCAACCGAGCGCACACCCGATTTGGCGTCGCCGCTGACGTGTGTGGGTAGAGTTCGGCTTGGCCAATGAGAGGAGTCGTCTCCCTTCCTTGGCTTCGTGCGCGCTACCCCTACCCCGCCACAGCCTTCGCCCGCTCAAAGAACGCCGCCGGCATCGCCCGCCGCAGCCGCCAGGTGATCGCGATCGGCCGGCTGCCGCGGTGCGACACGTAGTCCGCCAGCCCGAGACACAGAAAAGGCGCCGCTACCCCGCGGCTGTCCTTGCCCGTCTCCCGCACGCACAGCAGCACCTGGGTCGCGCCCTCGCCCTGCCGCACGTACCGCTGCCCGGTGGGCGACTCCGGCGTGGTCACGCTCTGCGACTCCCAGTGAAAGAGGTCCGCCGAGATCGGATAGTCGCGGTAGCTCGTCGAGGGCGAGAAGTGCGACGCGCTCTTGTTCAGCGTCACGAAGAACACGTCCGTCCGGTTCCGCTTGCTCCAGTGCACCCCGGTCTGGTGGCTGCTCGGCCGCGTCGCCTCCAGGTCGCCCAGCGCCGCGCGGAGCTCGTCGCGGGTGTAGCGGGCGTGGGCGCGCAGCGGCACCGGCGCGAGCAGTCCCAGAGGGTGGGTCACCGTCGTGGCGCGCTGGCTCAGCAGCTCCAGCAGCGCGCAGACCTCCTCCCGCACCGCGCGGTGGCGCCAGAGGTCGCGGACCGAGGCGCCGAGGTCTCGCCACGCCTTGTCCTGTCCGCGCAGGCAGAAGTGCAGCATGGTCAGCCGGCGACGCTCGCGCTCGCTGACCGTGGCGACGTCGGGCGGCGTGTCGGCGGCGAGCCAGCGCAGGTAGGTCGACACCCGTTCGCGGTCGTCGATGTGCAGCAGGGTCTGGAGCCGCGCCAGCAGCTTGCGGTCGTCGCGCTCTGGCGGTGGCGCGAAGCCAACGCGGCGGCGCAGCTCGGTGAACGAGCGCTTGGAGCGGTAGAGGTCCTCGAGCTCCAGCCCCACCTCGCGGATGAACTCGGCGAGCGTGGCTTGTGGACCCAGACGACGCAGCTCGTCCTCGAGCCCGCGCACCGTCCGCGGCAGGGCGTCGCGGATGCCCTGCAGCACCACCCGCTGGGCGGCGCGGTCGAA
>JAUIAC010000210.1 GCA_030425545.1 bacterium
GTCATCGCCGTGTCGCACGACCGCCACTTCCTCGACAGCATCGTGAGCCGCATGGTGGAGATCCAGAACTACCGGCTGCACGAGTACTCGGGCAACTACGCCGCGTACGTGTGGGAGAAGGCCAAGGCGGCCAAGTCCCTCAGCAAGGAGTTCCGGCACGAGGAGGAGCTGCTGCTCTTCGAGTCGTCGACCATCAAGTCCCGCAAGCGGGTGCAGAGCGGCGGCAAGGGCCTCGACCGCAAGCGGGCGCAGATCAAGAAGGGCGGCGAGACGCCGACCGTGGACACCGTGGTCAGCGCCGCGTACGGCAAGCTGCACATCCCGACCGAGCTGGCGGAGTTCGTCGACCTGGGCCTGTCGCGCGAGGGCCGCACCCTCTTCTCCGGGCTCTCGTTTCGGGTCAAGCGCGGCGACCGGCTGGTCATCCTGGGCCCCAACGGCTGCGGCAAGTCCACCTTGCTGCAGGTCCTCATGGGCGAGCTCGAGCCGGACGTCGGGGAGGTGCGCTGGCGGTCTGGTGTGCGCTTCTCGAACTTCGTGCAGGTGCTCGCTGAGCTCGACCCCAGCGAGCGGCTCTTCCACTGCGCCATGGCGGCACCGCAGCAGTTCCTGTCGTCGCACGAGATGCCCACGCAGAAGAGCGTGCTGCGCTTTCTCCGCATGCTGGGCTTCTCCGAGTCAGAGCTGCAGCTGCGTGTGGGCACCCTCTCCGGGGGGCAGCGGGCGCGCCTGGCGCTGGCCTGGTGCCTCACCTCGGGGCCCGCGGTGGTGATCCTGGACGAGCCGACCAACCACCTCGACATGCGCAGCGCCCAGATCATGGAGCGGGCGCTCGTGAAGTTCCCCGGCGCGGTCATCGCGGTGAGCCACGACCGCTTCTTCGTCGACAAGATCGCGTCGCAGCTGCTCGTCTTCGACCCCGACGGTGGGGTCGCCGTGCACGGCGGCGGGTGGAGCGCGTACGCTGCGAGTCGGGACGCTTGACGAGGGAGCGGGCAGTGATCACGGACACGAAGCGAGCCAGCCCAGCGCCCCAGGGGGGCACCCGCACGGACGACGAGCGCTCGCCGAGACGGCCCCACGGAGCGCTGCTACGCCCTGCGGTGTGGGCGACGCTTGCGTTGCTGGCCGTCGCGGCGCTGTCGTCGTGCCAGCGCGCCTCAGACGCCCGCGCGCCTGTCGCCGAGCGGTGCGCCAAGCCAGGGCAGCGCTGCCGCCACAGCAGCGGGCAGGTCGGCTACTGTGCCCACGACAAGGCCGACGGGCTGCGGTGCATGTCGCAGCACTGAGCGACCGCTCGCCAGCGACGAGGCCGGGCCGGGCGCCGTGGGCCGCCGCTGAACGCCGCTGAAAGTCGCCGCTGAACGCCGTCGCTGCTCGCCGCCGCTAGTCGCCGCCGCTGGTCGCCGTCGGGCGCTTCGAGGGTCCTCGGCGGGCGCCATGGCGCACCACCGGTGACGAACGCCAACCTCCGATCAGGGCGCAACCGTCGCGCCCGGTGAGGCATCGCCAAGCCGTCGATGCCCCAGGCCTCCGCTCAGCGCTTCGAGTTCCGGCTGGTGATGTTCACGTCGACCTCGACCGCCTTGGACGCCGGCCCCACGTTCCCGGCCGCGTCCACCAGCTGCAGCGTCACCCGGTTGACCCCCGGCTCCCAGCCACGAAAGAGCCCGCGACACATGCCGTGCCCCACCGAGAGCCCGCGGCTCAGCACCTGGTGGCGCTTGCCCGTCTTCACATGCACCAACGTCACCCGGTAGCGCTGCTCTGGCGCCCGCTTCTGGGCGGTCTCCAGGCTGAGGTGGCGCGAGGGCCCGCAGCCCAGGGCGCGCGAGCTGAACGTGGCCTGGGTCACCACGGGCGCGGCCGCGCTCGACTTGCGCAGTGCCGCCTTGCTGGTGGTCACCGTGACGCCCTGCAGCGTCGCCATGACCTTGGTGAAGTGGGTCTGGTAGCGCTCGCCGGAGATGCCAGCCCGCACCTTGGCCACCCGCGCCTTGTCGAGCGCCAGGGTGTAGCGCGTCTTGGCCTTGAGCGGCCGCTGGGGCGTCAGCACCCACAGGTCGACACCCGACGACACGGCGTTGCTCGGCCCCGGCCGCACCGCCACGGGGGTCGACTTGCGGCCCGCCACCCACCGCGCGCCCTGCAGCGCCTTGGCGACCTCCACGGTGAGCGCGCCGCCGACGCCCACCCACAGCGCCACGTTGCGCGGCACCGGCTCGCTGCCGGCGCCCGTGGCCGTCCACACCGACGTCCCGTCGCCACACTTGGCGTGGGCCTCGGGCAGGCCGAGCGCGGTGACCAGCGTCAGCGTGACCAGCGTCAGGGCCACCAGCGCTGCGAGCGGCGCCCTGCCCTGGCCCGCGCGCCGTGGCCGCTGCGCTGAGGCGGTGTGGGGGATCGGTGCGGTCCGCTGCATGGCCATGGGGGCTCCTCGCGCGGCGGGTCCCGCGTCAGGTTCGAGCTCGAGCCCCGCTGCGTCGCGGCGCTGGCCAAGAGTGTGTAGCGCATTGGAGCCTCGAGGGGCTTCGCGCGATGACCAAGCCCTGTGGCTTCCCGAGTGCGCAGGACTGGCCGTAGCCAATTCAAGCACTTGGCGGAGTCGCAGGGCGATGTGTCAGCGCGATGAAGCCGCCGAGGCGGAATGCGCTACAGGCTCTTAGTCTGTAACGACCTTGGTCTTGGACGCCTGGGTGCCGCTGGGCTGCGGCCTGTCTGCAAAGACGTCCGACACCGTCATCTTGGTCTTTTTCGGATCCTTGGTGATGTCGAGGCCGCGCTCGGTGAGCGGGAACTCCTCGGTGCCGCCCCACTTGCCTTCGTCTTTCGGCAGCCCAATCGTGTACTTGTACTTGATCTTCTCGCCGCGGGAGAACGCGAACACGCGGGTCCACACGCCGTCGCCGGCCTTCTTGTCGCCCTCCTTGCCGTCGTCACGCAGGGCGATCTTGTTCGGCACCCACTTGGTCTTCATGCCCAGCTTGGGGTGCGCGCCGGCGATGTACACGATGCCCTTGCCCTTGGGCGGCGGCAGGTTCTCGATCCAGCCGAAGGTGTCGACCTTGATGCCCGTCTTCTCCGACGCGTCGCACTCGAAGGTGACGAACACCGCGTTGGTCGGGTCTTCCACCAGCTGCTTGCCGGCCAGGTTCGGCGCCAGATCCGCGGCCTTGCTGCCGTTGTAGTAGACCATGCGCACCTGCATCGGGTCGCCGTCCACCAGGCCCAGGTCCTTCCACGGGATCAGCACCTCGATGAGCTTGCCGCCCTTCACCGGGCCGACCACGCTGCCGGTGAACGCGCTCTTGCTCACCTGCGACCAGGCCGACTTGCCGTCGGACTTGCGCCACTCGAAGCTGCTCTTGCCGCCGGAGATCTGCACCCGCAGCTCGCGCGCCGCCCCCTTGCCGCCGAGGCCCGCGTCGCCGCCGTAGCGCATGGTCTTCACCGCCGGATCTTCGGTCACCTGCCCGGTCTTCTCGTCGACGATGTGCTTGTGGCTCAGGTAGATGAGCAGCTCGCCGCTCGCCAGGCTCAGGTCGAAGTTGTGCTGCACCGCGAACCACAAGCCCTTGGGGCTGGTGCCGTAGTACGTCGCCGCGATCCAGTCGTCGGGGTTGGCCTGCGCGTCGTTGGTGTCGCTGTCGAAGAAGAAGCCACCGTCCTGCGTCCACTCGCTCTCGTTGGGCGTGAATTTGCCGTCCAGGGTCGGCTCCGGGCTCAGCGGCGCCTGCGGCAGCTGCTCAGCCGCCTGGATGATGGGCTTGAAGTCGGGGATCTGAATCTCTGGCTTGCCCTGCATCTTCAGCGCCTTGTTCATGTGCGTGTACATGCCCGCGAGGTGGGTGCGGAAGGCGGTGTCGAAGGGGCTGTCGTCGTTGCTCGGGCTGGTCATGTCGGCGCCGTACCACCAGAACCAGTCGCTGCCCTCGGCGCCGTACATCTCCTCCCACGCCATCCAGATCTCGTAGTCGAGCGTGCCGGTCACCTTGGGCTTCGACTTGTAGGGGTCCGGCTGCGGCAAGCCCGATTTCGCGAGGTCCTGGCGCGCCTGCAGCAGGTAGCCCCAGCCGGCGTTCTCCTCGGACTCGCCGATCCAGATGTTGAAGTTGCCGCCGATCCAGCTGCCCGGGAAGAGGGGCTCCAGCTCCGGCATGGCCTGCACCGGGTGCGCCGGCACGTTCCGCTTGGGGTTGCCCAGGATGTACTCGCTGCCCGTGACCGTGATCACCTCACCGGACTGCTGCAGCGCCGTGAGCTTCTGGTAGAGCTTGTGGAAGAAGCCCTTGCCGTCGTGCTCCTTGCTGAAGGTCTCCCAGGCGTTCTCGCCGTCGAGGATCAGCGTCAGCACGCGATCGGGCGCGCCGAAGGTCGGGGCCTGCGCCGTGACGTTCTTGATCAGGTCGTCGCTCGACTCGTCGCCGGTCATGCCCTGGTACTTGAAGCCGATGTCGTTGCTCTGGTTGGTGTTGCGGAAATACACGCCGAGCACGTCGCTGGTGTCGCCGCCCGCGCCGCTGACGGTGTCCACGTCCACCAGGTAGGGCGCCACAGGGGAGCCTCCCGGGTACTGGCCGCTCTTCTCCATGACCTGCTGGTCGGTCGCCAGCCACACCAGGCCGTTGTTGACGAAGTGCTTGACCACCGACTCCGACACCGAGCCCTCGCCCGGCCACATGCCCTTGGGCTTGAAGCCGAAGATCTCCTCGAAGTAGGCCACGGCCTTGGCCACCTGCGCGTTGGCGTCGGCGGGATAGCTGAACTTCTGCGCCGGCTTGGGGTCGAATGGCTGGCCGGGCCCCATGAGGTCGGTGTCCTGAATCAAGGGCAGAATCGGGTGGTAGAAGGGCGTCGTCGTCAGCTCCACCTGCCCGGTCGGCAGCCCCTTGGCGCCCTTGTCGGGCTCGTAGGCCATCTGCTTATGGATCGGCAGCGTGGCCGCCATGATCTTGTATTCCTCCGCCACGATGCGGTTCGCCAGCTGCTCGGTGAGCGGCACCTTGAGCGAGTAGGTGCCGTTGCCGTTGTTCTGGATGATGTCGGTGAGGTCGATGGTGTCGCCGTTGGCCAGCTTCACCGGGCCGTTGAGGAAGTCGGGGTCCATCCACGCGATCTCGAACCAGAACTTGAGGCCGAGGAAGTCCTGCTGGGTCAGCGTGGCCGGGTTCTTCTCCCGCAGCTTCTCGTAGTCGGGGAAGCGCTTCATCAGCACTGGCGAGGTCGACACGCAGCTCCACGGGTCAGCGTAGAGCAGGCCGAGCTGCTTCTCCGTGGCGTTCTTGGCCGTCGGCGAGGGCTCGAGCAGCAGGTCGATCCACGGGTCCGTGCGCCCCTTCCACTTCGCGAGGAAGGCCTTGGCGTCCACCGTGTTCTTCTTGGTGTCGACGTAGGGCTTCATGCGGTCGACGTAGTAGTCCTTGAGCTGCTTGATGAGCACCGCGGTCAGGTTCATCGTCAGGTGCACGTCCGGGTAGGGCTCGAGCACGCTGACCATGTCGTAGTAGTCCTTGGTCGCGTGCTTGCGCACCCAGGGGCTGGTGAGCTGGCCGGCGATGGGGTCCTCGTAGGTCGGCTGGTGCTGGTGGAACATCAGGTGCAGGTAGACCGTGCGCTTGATCACGGCCTTGCGCTGGACGCTGTCGAGGTTCTCGCCGTCGAGCGCCTTCAGGTTCTTGACCAGCGCGATGTAGGTGAGCTGCGGGTTGATCTTCACGGCCGGGTCGAGGGTCAGCGACACGAAGCGCGGGTCCGTCGCCGGCTTGGCGGCCAACACGGGCACGGTGTCGTTGTTGCTGGCCTGGATGAGGAAGCGCTGCTTGCACGCCACGGCGCTGCTGCACGAGGCGTCCGCGGCGTCCGGCGGCTTGTTGAAGCGCACCCGCACGCCCTTGCCGTCGGGGCTGAAGGCCGACATGACCTTGAGCGAGCCGGAGGGCCACGAGGGGGTGGTGTCTGCGCTCGTGCTGCCAGTGTCGGAGCCCGCGGTGTCGGTCTTGCCCGTGTCGGCGACGGTGCCGTCCGGCGCGCCGGTGTCGACCGCGCCGGTGTCGGGTGCGCCGCCGGTGTCCACGGCGGCGCCGTCCGAGGGCGCGCCGGTGTCCAGCGCGCGGCCGCCGTCTGGCGTGGCCGTGACCACGTCCGGAAAGGTGAAGCCGTCGAGCGTCTTGTTGTAGTCGGCCGCCTTGCCGTTGCCGCCGTGGCCCTCGCCGCTGGTGTTGCGGCCGAAGGGCTCCGGAGAGCGGGCGCAGCCGGCGCTGAGGAACGCGAGCGCCAGCGTCCACGCGCACAGGCGCACAGCCGGCCCCGCGATCAGCCCTGGACGCGGCGTTGAGCCTGGAAAATGCGAGGAATGGTGAAGCACTCGAACGGGACCCATGGCGTCTCCTGACACGGCGAAGGCGCGGAGAATAGCGGATTCGCGTGCTGAGGTGTGCGTCGATTCTCAGGCGCGCGGGGCGACCGACCCGGGCCGCAGACCCGGGTTCCATGGTCGCCGAACGACCTCGGGCAAGGCGGTGGAATCACGCCTGGGAATCACGCCTGGGAATCGAGCCTGCGACGCGCGGGCCGGAGCGCGGCCCACGGAGCGTGGGAGCGCCGGCCCACGGCGAGGCACCGAGCCCCCCAGGCCCTTCGCCGCGCCGCGTGGCGACCCGGCGTGAACCATCACGCGGAGGTGTGCGTCCAAGACCGTGGCCGACGCGCACCGGGATGACGCGCAGCCGCACGTTGACGCGGCGCGTCAACAACGTTAGACGCCGGCGGCAGGAAGCGCTAGGGTGGCGCCATCCCCCAAGGAGAAGTCTGTGAACGCGTTGCTCTTCGCGCACGTCGGCATTCGAGCTGCCCTTCTTGGGCGCGCGGTGTCTATGGGGCGAAGCAGGCTGCTCTCCGTGGTGCTCGGCCTCGCGGCCCTCGAGGCGGTGGTGCGACTCTTCGTCGGGGCTGGCGAAGCCCAGCTCTGGACCCTGGCCTCGGCCTGGTCTCCCGCAGCGCTCACCGACCTGCTGCTGACGGTCACGGTGTTCGCCGCCCAGCGTCGTACGCCAGCGCTGCGTCAGGCCGCCCAACAGCACGCCGACGCGCTGCGCGCGACGCGGCAGGCTGGCGAGCGCGCCGCGGCGCACCGCATCGCGGCCCACATGTCGACGCTGGTGGACGAACACCGCATGGGCGGCAGCTCGACCCTGCTCCGCGACCTGCGCACCCTGGCCCCGGACCAGCCCGCGCCGGTCGAGAGCGGCGATCGCCCCACCGACATCGCGCTGGCGCGCGTCGGCCGTGAGCTGCGCATGGCGGCGCCGCCTGGCGTGAGCGTGCGCTTGGACCTGGCCGAAGACCTGGGGCCGCTGCGCGTGGACGCCACGCCGCTGCGCGACGCGCTGCACCGCCTGGGACACAACGCCGTGCAGGCGATGCCCGCGGGCGGCGAGCTGCGGCTGCGCGCGTCGGTGAGCAAGCTCACGGCGCGCAACGTGCTGGGCCTCAGCGCCGGCCACTGGCTCCGCGTCGAGCTCAGCGACACCGGCACAGGCATGAGCCGCGAGACCCTGGCGCGCTGCCAGGAGCCCTTCTTCTCGACCCAGGGCGACCTGGCGGGGCTCGGGCTCTGCGCCGTGCGGGCCTTCGCCGAGCGGGCGGGCGGCTGCATCGAGGTGAAGAGCCAGCGCAACCAGGGCACCACCGTGACCCTGTGGTTGCCCGCGGCGACGCCCAGTGAGCGCCGGCAGCCGGCCACGACCGCCATCGCCGCGCTCACGACGACGCCCTGAGGGGCCGGCAGCGCGGCCACGGGCCCTCGATCACGCTCCTATAGCGCGGCTACGGCCTCGGCGAGCGTCCAGCCGACCACCTCGCCCGCGCGCTCGCCCTCGCCCCACCGCAACGTGGCGCCAGTCTCGTTGAGGTCGATGGTCACCGGCGCCCCGAGGCGGGCGGAGAGCAGGTCCCGCAGGGTCGCGAGCGAACGCGTCACGTCCTCCGCCAGCGCGACCGTCGCTGGTGGCGAAGGTGGCGTCTGCGGGGCGGCGCCGGCTCTTCGCGGCCGCCGGCGCGTGGTCACCGAGCGGGCGAAGAGCTCGGGCTGGGCGCCCGCGTCGTCGCCGGCCTGCACGATGTCGATCAGCTGCGCGATGAGCAGCTGGAAGAAGGCGACCGGCACACCGGGCAACGCACGATAGCCCTCGCGGGTCGCCATCAGCTGCGGGTGCCGCTCGAGCCCCAGGGTGCCGATGACCTCGGCGATCCGGCGGCGAAAGAGCAGGTCCGAGGCGTCGACGGTGCCGTGCTTGAGCTGGCCGTGCGGCTGCTTGGACAGCACCAGCGCCGGCCGCCCCGCCGTGAGCCCTTCGAGCCGCAGGTAGAGCACAAAAGCGCCGTTGAAGTAGACGTGCGCGTGCTTGCGTCCCCCAAGGTGCAGGCCCTGCGGCGCCTCGCAGAGCACCTGCAGGCTGCGCAGGAAGCGGGCCGCCGCCGGGAAGAGGGGCTCCGCGTCGGGCCCGCCCTCGAAGGCCGCGATGCGCGCTCGGAGCTCGCGGCCCACGCGGTTGCGGTGCGGGAGCTCGGCGTGCGCGTTCGGGTGGCCCGACGCCAGCGCGCTCAGCACGCGGGCGGGCAGCGGCTGCGTCGCCCGCTCTGTCACCGTCGCGTCCTTTGGCGGGAGGCCCCCTGGAGCGGTCGCGCCGGACTCAGGAGCGCCAGACTCAGGAGCGCCGGACTCAGGGGCGCCGGACTCAGGAGCGCCAGACTCAGGAGCGCCGGACTCAGGAGCGCCGGACTCAGGGGCGCCAGACACAGGAGCGCCAGCGGCGTCCACCGCCTCGCGCGCCGCTGCTGCCAGCGGCGCCGGCCTATCGCTGGGGTCGGAGGAGCTCATGGCCAGACTCTAGCAGACTGCGCCTCTTCTCCGTTCTTGCGGCCACGGTCAACTAGAGCGTCTTCAGGTAGGCGACCAGGTCGTCCTTCTGCTTGCTGCTCAGGTGCTTGGTCTTGCCCATGGTCGTCGCCGTGCGATCCAGCACGACGCGCAGGGTCTTGGCGCTGCCGTCGTGCAGGTAGGGCGCCGTCGCCCACAGCCCGCGGAGGCTCGGCGTGTTGAAGCGAATGGTCCGCGGCTTGCGGTTCTCCATCGCGGCGCGCATCTGCTCCAGGGTCTTCTCTTCCTTGCTCACGGTGCCCACGTCCCAGTTCAGCCCGTCGGTGCCCGTGCCGGCGACGTGGCAGCCCGCGCACCCCGTCTCGGGATCGTCGAAGAGCTTCTTGCCGCGGGCCTGCGCCTCGGTCAGCTCAGCGTGCACGTTGGGGTTCGGCGGCGGGACCAGCCCGTGGATCATGAACTGCTCGAGCGCGACCAGCTCGCTCTTGCTGAGCCCCTCGCCGCCCATGCGCTTGATGGTCTCACCCATGTTGTCCTGCAGGTGGTCCTCGGTGCCCAACCAGTTGAAGGGGCCCGTGCCCTGCAGCCGGCCAGCCAGCGAGGGCGTCTGACGCGGCCCGTCGGTGATGAACCAGGTCAGCTTGTCTTCGGTGCCCTCGAGGTGGCAGGACGCACAGGCGAAGCGCTGGCTCTGCGAGACCTTGTCGTTGCCGGTGAAGGTGAAGAGGCGGCGCCCCTTCTGCAGCAGCGCCGGGTTGGGGTCCTTGGCGAAGGCCACCGTGCGCACCGGGTCCAGCGTGAGCACCGGGGTCTGCGGGGGCATGACGCCCTTCTTGTACTGGTCCACCGCGAGGTCCACGAGCGGGCTGATGTCCACCTCGCTCACGCTGAAGCCGTGCTGGTTGAGCACGAAGGCGCGCCGCCCGTCGGCGGAGAAGGCGATGGCCTTGGGCGCCTGACCCACGCGCAGCTCGGCGGTCGGAAAGCGCATCACGTCGCCCGCGCC
>JAUIAC010000930.1 GCA_030425545.1 bacterium
GATCTTGGGCGCCAAGGCCCAGTCCGGCGACGTGGCCGGCCTGCTCTTGCACAGCGCGGACTACCTGGAGGCCTTCTCCACCGTGATCATCGCCTGGCTTTGGCTCGACATGGCCACCGCGGCGCAGCGCGCGCTGAACGAGGGCCGCGGCGGCGATCTACACCGGGGCAAGCTGCAGGCGGCGCGCTACTACTTCGCCACCGAGCTGCCCAAGGTGCGGCATCTGCTCGCGCTCTGCGAGAGCGGCGAGCCCTCGTACGACGACATGCAGCCGGCGTGGTTCTAGCCCGTAGCGCTGACCCCAACGGCGCTCCACCTGGAGGCGATGCCGGAGACTCAGGAGCGCTCGCCGCCGTGACACGCTAGGCTGGGGTCGACCCTCGCGTTGGATCTCGCCATGCACCTTTTGATTTCGGCCCGCTCTGTCCGTCTTGTCCGCACGGTTGTCGCCGGGCGCCTGCGCGCCCTGCTCGTCGCCTCTGTCGCGCTCGTCTTCGCGGGGCTGCTCGCGCCGGACGCCCACGCGGCCGGGGCCAAGGGCGACCTGATCGTGCTGCCGGTGGAGGTGCCGGCCAAGGGCGCCAAGAAGACCTACCGCATGGGCTGGAGCGTCGACGACGCGACCTACCTGCGTTCCATCCCCCGGGCGGCCCGGACGATCCGCCTCTTTCCCGCCCTGCTCGGCGACGACCGCCGCTTCGCCATGCCCTTCGGCCCGGTCGACGTGCGCATGACCGCCCACAAGCCCGACGCCGTGCGTTTCCGCTCCTACGAGGCGATGCCCGGCAAGACGCGCTGGGTGCCCCGCAAGGTGTGGGTCGACGCGGTCGGCAACTACGAGCAGTGGTGGCTGCAAGACGCCAAGGGCTTCCTCGCCGTCATCAGCATCGACCGGGCGTCGGGGCGCACCTACTTCTTCGGCGTCCGCGGCACGGCGGCCAACCCGCGTAAGAACGCGCGCTACGTCGACGGCGACCAGAAGGGCCTCGTGGCGACCGGCAACGACCATTGCTACGGCTGCCACCCCAGCGGGCTGCGCAAGATCATGGCCCGCAAGGGCGACCCGGAGGTGAACTGGGCGCGGCTGAAGCAGCTGAACCGGCAGATCTTGGCGCACCGGGCCACCAAGTGGGGCCCCGAGGTGAAGCCCTCGCACTACGGCAAGTCGATCCCCCAGTGCCGCAAGTGCCACAACAACAGCAAGCGCGGCGCGCTCTACCCGATCCACGCGGCGCCGGTGCACTACAAGGTCATGGAGCTTCACAGCATGCCGCCGCGCGAGCCGCTGCAGGGCAAGGACGCGCAGAAGCTGATGCACTGGCTCGGCAAGCGCGCCTACACCTGGTACCGGCGGCAGTGCAAGCGGGGGGACATCGCCAGCTGCAAGCTGCTGGGGGTGATGCTGGTCGACGGCAACGGCGGCATGGGCGTCGACCTGTCCGAGGCGCTGAAGCTCTTTCAGTTCGCCTGTGGCAAGCGCGACGGTGTCGCCTGTGTGCGCGGCGCCAAGGTGCTGCTCGACCGCGCAAAGACGCCGGGAAAGCGGGGCAAGAG
>JAUIAC010000931.1 GCA_030425545.1 bacterium
TGGTAGTCCCCTACCGTGGCCTCAACCAGGTCCTGGTGCTGGTGCCACAGCCGCTGCCAGTCCGCGCCGCGGCGGGCGCGGCCAGCGCGGCCTTCGACGGGGTACCCGGCGTGCGCGTCGAGCAGCTCGCCGACCTCGTGCAGCGTCGCCAGCCCGCCGAGGAAGTTCGCCGCGCCCTCCTCCACGCCCGGGTCATGCCGATAGAGCGCGTCGCGGGCTTCGTCCGCCTCTCGCGTCACGGCACGGCCGCTCACGCTCGGCAGGCGCACGAGCACGTGGGTCAGCTCGTGAGCGGTCACGTTGGTGAGCGCGAGGCGAAAGGCCAGGGACAGCTGCGCGGGCTGCCGCCACAGCGAGGGCTCGCGCTCTCGCCGGCCGGCTTGGCGCTCCTCGCGCACGATGGCCTCGTGCAGCGAGGGCACCTCTTGGGCGAGCGTGCGCGACCACCGCTCGATGCGCCGCGGCGCCAAGATGACGGCGGGCGCCTCGATGTTCAGGGCCTCGAGCCCCTCGCCGAGCAGGCCGCCCGGGTGACCGGGCACCACGCCAACCTGCTGCACCGCCCGGCGTGGGCGCAGGCGAGCGAGGCGCTCGGCCGCGTGCGTCGCCGCGTCGACGCGCTGGCGGAGCGCGCTCACCACCTGACGCCGCAGCCGTGGCGCCACCTCCGACTCGCGCTCGAGGGCGCGCAGCGCGGTCTCGGGGACGTCTCGGGCCACGGCGAGCGCCTCGCGCAGCGCAGAAAAGGCCTCGTCGACCCCATCGTCGCGCACCGTGGCCACGGCCAGCCCAACGGCGGCCTCCTCGATGGCGGCGGCGTCCTTGCGGAGCTCGAGCAGCCACGCGCGGGAGAGGGCGTCGACCACCGGCTGCAGATGGCCGAAGAGCCGCATCAGCGCATGCAGCCAGGGGTCCGGCTCCTTCGACGAGCCGCGACCCGACCGCCCGCCGGGGCCGACCGGAGCGGTGCCACCGGAGACGAAGGCGCCGAGCACGTCGACGAGCCAGTCGTCCACCAGGTAGATGGGCGGGCGCTTGTAGCCGTGGGTCAGCGCGCCGCGCACGAGGGTGTGAAAGCGGTCGCGGGCCTGGGCCACCTGGGTTGACACGGCGTCGCACCACGCCGCGGACGTCGCCGCGGACATGCGCGACACGACGGGGTTGCGGGTGGTGCCCTGGTCACGGGGCGGACGCGGCCGACTGGGGGCGCGGCGCGAGGCGCTCGAGGCGGCGAACTCTGGGTCGACGTCGTTCATGGCAGGCTCCTTCACAGGTCCGCAGCGGACGGGCAGGCCGCGCAGCGAGGACGAGCCCCTCGCGAGGGCGCGGTCAGCGACAGGCTGCTGCGATGTGTGAGAGGAACCTGCCAGGGGGGTGCGACAGTTCTTGTCGCGCTCAGGAGGCGGCGGCCAAGGGCGCCCCAACCCCCTCAGCGCGCGTGCTGCACCACCATGGTCGCCGGGCAGTCGTCACCGACCTTCTTCGGGCAGTCGACCGGCGCGAAGCTGGCGTCGAAGCAGACCCGCGCCTCGAGAAGGCGGCGCTCCTTGC
>JAUIAC010000211.1 GCA_030425545.1 bacterium
GGAGGGCCGTGTCGGCCACCAGCGCCGCCGCGCGAGCGGCCCCGGCTGTGTCGGTCACCTGGGTCCGGAGCGACTCCGCCTCACGCGCCGACGCTTCGGCGGCGATGGTGTTGCCGGCGCGCAGCGAAAGCACGGCGAAGGCCTCGAGCCGGGCCGCGTGGACGGCGGGCTGCTCGGCGATGGCGTCGGGCGGCGTCTCCGCCTGGAGCGAGAAGGCCTCCGCCCACTGCTCGTTGTCGGCCAAGGCCAGCACCCGCTCGCTGTCCACCACCGCCGCCAGGCGCTGCAGGCCGCCCTCGCGCGCCGCGCGCGCCGCCATGGCCAGGGCCTCCACCGCGCTGCGCGGGTCGCCCTGGCGACGCGCGACGACCGCGTCGAGGCGGAGCGCGTCCACGTAGAGCCCCCACGCGGCCTCGGCTTCTGCGACCTCGGCGGCGCTCGCGATCAGCAGCCGCGTCTCCGCCCAGTTGCCCGAGCGCACCGCCTGCCGCGCGCGCACCAGGGCCACCGTGGCCGCGACCACGCGCTGCTCGCGCGCCGCCTCGTCGCGGAGGGCCCGCGTCTCCGCGGAGAGCACCTCGCCGTCCAGGGTCTCGTCGAGGTCGAGCTGAGCGCGCTGCTCCGCCGCCGCCAGCAAGGCCTCCGCCGCCTCGGGCGCCGCCCGCGACAGCTCCAGCAGCGCCAACGACGCGAGCGCTCGGGCGCTGAGCATCGGGTTGCCAACGTTGTCCGCCAGGGCGTGACAGCGACGCCACCACGCCGTGGCGACCTCGGCGTTGCCCGCCTGCCAGGCCAGATCGCCCAGCTGGAGCGCCGCCGCCGCCTGCCCACCTCGGTGCCCGGCGCGCTCGAAGTGCGCCACCGCCGCCAGGGCGTGCCGGTCGGCGTCCTGCAGGGCGCCCTGGTCCTGGTACAGGTCGCCCCGCTCCAGGTTCAGCCACCCCACCTGAGCCGAGAGGGTCGTCGTCGCAGGGGCCTGCAGCGCGCCCTGCGAGAGCGTGGTGTCGAGCAGCTCGGCGGCCTGGCGCGTCTCCCCGCGGCGCCGCAGCAACCGGGCGAGCGCGAGCACGGAGAGGTCGGTGCCGGGCGCGGGCAGCTCGGGGCGGGCCATCTACCCCTCCACGAGGGTGAGCAGGTTCTCGGGCGGTCGTCCCAGCGCGCCGCGGCCGTTCAGCAGGCCGATGGGGCGCTGCAGCATGCGCGGGTGCTCCGCCATGGCGTCGAGGAGCACGTCGTCGCTCTCCTGCCCGCTGAAGCCGTGCTTGCTCGCGTCTCGCTTGCGCAGCACGTCCTGCACCCCCAGGCCCATGGCGCGCAGGGCCGCCTCGATCTCAGCTCGGCTGAGCGGGTCTTGGGTGTACTCGCGGTAGGTGAAGTCGATGTCACGCTCCTTGAGCAAGGCGACCGCCTTGCGACACGCGCTTCAAGTTCGGGTGCAGATCAACGTCATCATGGCTCGCCTCCCAACGCCGCTCCAGCGGCGCGTGAAACCTAGCGCGGGCTGCGCGACGGCGTCCACCAGCCCTCGCTGCGAGGCGCGACCGCACGACGAGGTGACACCTCCGCGGCTCGCCGGTGTTTGACCTCTGGCGCGGCTGCACAGACAGCCCAGGAGGACGACCCATGGACACACGTATCCCCCCCCAGCCAGCCCCGGTCGGCAGGCGCACGCTCACGACCGTCGCCGCGCTGCTGTGCTGCGCTGCGACGCTCGCTTGGAGCGGCCCGGTCGAAGCGTCGACCAGGGTGACGACCGACGCCGGATCGGCGCTGGACCGCAGCTGGTCGGCAGGGGTGTACGGCACCGCCTGGGGCGGCAGCTACAACGGGCTGGGCACCGGCGGCGTGCTGCGCTGGGAGCTCTTCCCCGGGACCCTCGGCGTCGAGGTCTTCGGGACGCGGGCCCAGATCGACTGGCCGGACGCCAAGCGCGAGGACGACGTCGGCGGCTTCGCGATCTACACGCCCTTTCGGCTCACCGACCACCTCCGGCTCAAGCTCGGCGGAGGCTTCTGCGCGATGTTGAGCAAGGTCGACCCGCGCTTCCCCGGCGGCCCGCGCGACGACGCCATGCTCCTCGGGACGCACGCGAGCGCGGCGGTGGACTGGGCGCTCGGCAGCTGGGTCAGCCTCTTCGCCCAGACCCGGGCCTTCGCCTACCGAGGGCGCGACCGCACCGTCGACAGCGTCACGGCGCAGGGGACGCTCGCGTGGCAGCCAGCCCTCCAGGGCGACGTGGGGCTCAGCTTCCACTTCGGCACCTAGCAGACTGCGCCTCTCCGGAGGGACGGCCCCCTCCCGCTTCGACAGCGCCTGCCGCTACATGCGCCAGCCGATGGCGAAGCCGGGCCCTGCGAACCAGTCGGCGTCGAGGGCGTTGTCATAGCGCGTGAGGTGATAGTCGAGCGTGACGAAGGCGGGCCCCAGGTCCGCGCGCAGGCCGACGCCGGTCTGCAGCCACAGGGTGGTCGGCGGCGCCTTGTCCGGCTCGGCGCTGAACGCGGCCGCGCCCTGCACACGGCCCATGCCATAGGCGGTGAGCCAGCTCCGCAGCGGCACGGCGAGCCCGACGTCGAGCCAGGCGGCGCCCGCGGGTGTGTAGTTGGCCAGCGCCTCGTCCATGTGGTTGTTCCAGCCCCCCACGCCGCCGCCGAGGCCCGCGCCGAAGCTCAGGTGCACCGGGTCGTCGCCGCGCAGGACCCAGCGCCGAAACGCGAGCCCACCGAGCACGAAGCCATGCTTCTCGCCAGCGCCGCCGCGACCGAAGGCGCTGACCTCCAAGGCGTCGCGATCGGTGAGGCCGAGGCGCAGGTCGGCCTGCCAGCCCCCTTCGACCAGGCCGCTCCCTGTGAGCTCGATCTGCTCCGCCTGCACACGGGAGGCCGCGAAGGCGAGATCGCCGCGTCCAGGGGCGGCGAATTGAGACCCGCACCCGCCCAGGAGGGCGAGGCTGAGGCCCGCGAGGGTCAGGGCCAGTGCTGTCTTTCGCTGGTTGCGCTGCTGCATGTGGTCACTCCTCCTGCCCACCCCTGGAGAACGCACAGGTCGTGCCACCGGGAGTGGCCCTCGCTTCGAGGCGACGCAATTCTCGCTGGCCACCTGTTTTTGCGGGCTTTTCTTTGAGTCGCGGCGCCTAAGACCCGCGGTCGGATCGGGCCACAGGTGCGCTGGGGCGGCGAGAGCGGAGCACGCGTGGTCCAGCCCTGGGAGGCGTGTGCTCCATCCGCGCTCTGCTGGGGCGATCAGGGCGCCGCGAAGCTGATCGTGCCCGCCACCGGGACCGTCTCCGGCGGCTTTGCAGCGTCGAAGCCGAGCACGCCGGCCAGCGTCTTCAGCGCCCCCGCCTGGTCAAAGCCCGCGAGGTCGATCAGCGCCTTCACCAGGTCCTGCAGCACGATGCCGCCGGTCAGCGACGCGCTCAGCAGCGCGCCGTCCGGCGCTCGCGTTCCGGTGAACACCACCTGCGCCAACCGCAGCCGCAGCGCCTCCTGGCCCGTGGCCGGATCCGGGACCGGCAGGGTCGTGTCCACCGGCGCGGTGGCGAAGGTGTCGCTCACCGCCTCGGCCAGCGGCGCCACGGTCACGTCGCCGAACCAGACCTTGCCCTCGCCGCCCAGGTCGGGCGCCAGCGCCAGCGCCCCGAGCGCGCTGTCGTCGTCGGCGGGGAACACGAAGGCCCAGCGAAACGCGGGCCACAGCTGACCGAGCACGCTCTGCGCCAGCGGCGACTTGGGCGAGGTGAGGACGAAGCCCTTGGCCGGCGACTCCGAGCGCACCTTGGCGCGCACCACCCAGCCCGCCAGCGGCACGTCTCGCCCCTCTGTGGTCATCTTGCCGGTGACGCGCCACGCCCCGTCGCCCGGCCAGGCGTGCGCCGCGGTCGCCGTGGTCGCCTGGGTGCCGTCGCCCAGGTCCACCTCCGCGGTCAGCCCGGGGAGCGCCGGCCACGTGAGCGTCGCCTCTGTGCCGGGCTGGTCGAACGCAGGCTGAATATCCAGGCTCTCCGCGCCCTTGCCGCTCTTGCCGTCGAGCAGGTCGCGCACCTGGGTGTGCCGGTTGTGCCAATAGGTGAGCAGGTGGGTCTTGGTGTGGACCCGCCAGGGGTAGGTGGTGCCGTTGGGCGCCGCGGTCTCCGGCGTGAGCCCGCCGCCGTGGGTCTGCGCCGCCGGGTAGCGATAGGCCTGCTCGCGCTTGCGAATCACCTGCTCGGCCTCCGCCAGCACCTGGGTCGCGGCGGCGAAGCGCAGCTCAGCCTCGGCCTTGGGGTCGGCGATCTGGCTCGGGTCGGTGGCGTTGGCCTTCTTCAACGTCAGCTCGCGAAACGTGAGCACAGCGTCGTAGAGCCGGTGCGCCTGGGCCGCGCGCAGCTGGTTGACGTGTACCCCGTCGAGGGTCTCCTCGAGCCAAGGCAGCGCGCTGTCAGGGACCTGCGAGCGGAGGGCGGCGAGGCGGGAGACGTGCTGACCGTGGGCCGCCTCGATGTCCGCGAAGGCCTTCAGGTCGGTCGCGCGGAAGTGCTTGATCTGGTCCAGGTCCCAGCCGTTGACCACGGTGAAGGCGACCCGCACCGGGCGGAACTCAAAGCCGGTGACCGCGGCGATCTCGTCCGCCGGATCTTCGCCGGCGAAGTAGGCGTAGCGGCCCCCGGGCAGCCCCTGCCAGTCCTTGGCGTCGATGAACTGGCTCTGCTGCAGGGTCATCACGTCTTGGAGCACGGCCACCGCCTCGGCCTTGGCTGCGCACCCCTGCTGCCAGTCGCTCGGCGCGCACAGCGGGTCCATCAGCTCGCCGACGGCCGCGTCGAGGGAGACGTCGGCGTTCCAGTGCCACAGGCCGACCGTGTAGTCCTGCTGCCAGTAGCCCCACTCGTGACCGCTGTCGAACATGCGATGCCCGCGCAGCGTGCCGGTCCCGCGCGTCGCCAGGAGCGGACGCACCAGCTCGATGTCGCGGTGACGGGTGGCGATGTACAGGGGCAGGTACACCGGGATCGGGTTGTCGAAGCTCAGCCACCAGCTGCCCTCGGGGAACCAGGTGAGCGGGCGGCCGGCGGCGCTGGCCTGCTGCATCAGACAGAGCTTGTGGGCAAACGAGACCTGGTCGTAGACGTGGGCCGGCCCCTCGAGCGGGTAGAACATGACCGTGTGCACCTTCACGCCGAAGCGGGGATCGGTGTGCCAGGCGAGGTCGTAGTAGTCGGCCTTGCTCTCGAAGTTGGTGCCGCTGGGGCAGCCGAGGTCGCCAAAGTGGGGCACGGGCTGGCCGCCGGTCGTGTGGTTGTTGATCTCGACCCGGATGTCGGGGTCCAGCGCGAGGGCCTTGGCGCCGGCCCAGTTCATCCACTGCACGGTCTCCTTGTCGGGGGTCAGGGTGAACTCGGTCTTGCCGAAGTGGATGCCAAAGCTGCGAAAGGTGCCGACCGGCTGCGACGACAGACGCTGGGTGACGACCGCCTCGATCTGCGCCTTGACCGGCGTCGGCAGCGAGGGATCGATGGCGGCGCTGGCGCCCTGCTGCTCGTTGTGCAGCGTGATGCCGGAGGTCTGCGGGAAGCCGTAGAGCTCCCGCAGGGCGGTCAGCTCCGCGACCCGCTGGGTGTAGCGCTCCTTGGGTGCGACGCCGGACTTGGCGCCGATGAAGCCGTCGGCGCGGTTCTTCACCGCCCAGAGGTTGAGCCGCTCGGCCTCGCCGAAGTCGTGCGCGCTGTCGCTCAGCGCCTCGCGGACCTCGAGGGGGTGTGCGCCGTGGTAGGTGAACGCGCGCTCGGTGAAGTCGGGCGCGTAGCAGGTGCTCGGCGCACCGTCGACCACGCGGGCGATCGCCGTCGCGGTCTTGGCGCGAGCCCGCAGATCCGCCACCGCGTTCTGGGGGATGTGCTCCTGCTCCGGGTGGTAGAAGCGCGCGCCCAGCCGGCGAAGCACCTCGTAGAGCGCGTAGGCGCGGCTGAGCTTGCTGCTCGAGTGGACGGCGATCACGGTGGCGCCGGTGGAGCCGTGGCGGTTGGCGTGGGTCCCGGCGTCCCAGGCGACGAGCTGATAGGTGTCGCCGGTGAGGGTGCAAGGATCAGCCCCGGGCAGCGTGGCCGCGTCCTTGGCTGGCAGCGCGTCGAGGGCGACGACCAGCGCGGCCTGGCGATCGGCCGCCTCCCGCTGCAGCCGCGCAGCGCTGACACGGGCCGCCGGTCGCCAGAGCGCCACCGGGTGACCGGAGAGGCGGGCGAGGTAGTCGCGGGCCTCGACCGTCAGCTTGTCGGTGAGCGGGTCAGCGTTGGCGACGGTGACGAGGAGCACGCCCTGTGGACCCACCGGCGGAGGCGCGTCGCTACACCGAGGAAGCGCGCCAAGCAGCGTGAGGAGCACGATCAGGCCCGGCGCAGGGCGTGTCACCCGGCGCCGAAGGGGTGCAGCTATGGAGAGCGGAGCAGGCATGGGTCCGTCCTGGAGATCCCGGTCAGGGGGCGAGGCGAAGGTACCACTGGGTCGAGGCCACATCGCCGAGCGCGCGGGCCACGCCGACGCGCAGGGAGCCCTGACCCACGTAGCCGGTCTCCAGTTGTACGGCGAGCTCCAGGCCAGCCGAGACCGCCCAGCCGCCCTGAGTCCCCCGGTGGCGCAGCAGCGCCTCGTCGCCGGCCCAGATCCGCGCCGCATCGGAGAAGAGCGTCAGCCAGGTGCGCCCCAGAAAGAGGGGCAGCAGCTCGAGGCTGGAGCCGACCGCTGGCAGGGGCAGATGGAGGGCGACGGAGCCCCAGGCCATGGCGCGGCCGGCGATGACGCGGTTGCCCACGCGCGGATCGAGCACCCCGCGGACCACCCCGAGATCACCCACGGGTCCGCCGAAGAGCACCGTCGACAGGTCGGCTGTGGGCAGCCCGCTGAGACGGAAGGGCGGCGCCCGCCGGTTGTACGTCGGCGCCCACCCCAGGCGCGTGCGCAGCTCCAAGGCTCGGTGCGCCCCCAGGCGGGCGGTGTAGCGGCCGATGAGATCAACCTGCGACCGCTGCACCGCGCTGCCGATGCGGCGGTCGTCGAGGGAGACGTTCACGGAGAGCGCGCGGCGGCGCTCGACCACAGCGGAGTTGGGGTAGCGCTCGGTGCGGTTGTAGCCGAGCCCCGCCGTGACCGTGCTCGTGGTGCCGACGAAGGGGCGGTAGGGCGCCGGGCCAAAGGGGTCAGGCTGCAGCGCGCGGGCCAACCAGCGTGCGTGGGCGCCCTGGAGGCGGATGTGGCCGACGCGCCAACCCCACGACAGCGCCAGCCCCCCGCGGGCAAAAGGGTAGGACCAGGCGCCGCCCACGCGGCCCACCCAGTGCTCGGTGGGCAGCACCCACGCGGCGTAGCCGCTGGTCGCCCAGGCCGCGCCGCGGAACCACGCCGCGGAGAAGGTCCACAGCGGCTCGAAGCGCGACCAGCTCAGGGTGGCGACCGCGCTCGGCGTCTGGAACGCGAGGTCGCTGACCAGCTGCAGCTCCCACGACGTGGTCTCCAGGGCGTCGCGCCCGTCGAGCTGCAGGCCCAGGATCACGGCCTCCGGGGTCCAGGCGCCGTCGCTGCGCACCTCGACGGAGGGCGTCCAGCTGCGCGGCCAGGCCGACGAGCGCGCGGTGTAGTCGGTCGCGGCCGCGGCGACCGGCAGGGGGCGGTAACGCAGGCTCGCCCACCGCTGCCAGGCGCTGTCCGGGGCGCGCGTCGGGGTCAGAGCCACGGTCGGAGGGGGCACGGCGCGGGTCGGACCGGCGTGACCGCTCGGAGCGACGCCGGGCAGCAGCGCCACGTCCTGACCGCGGCCCCCCTCGAGCACCACGGCCACGTCGCCACGCGGGCTGCACGCGGCCGAGGTCACCCCGGTGTCGGTGAGGCTGCGGAGGCGCCAGCGCGGACGCGCCGCGCTCAGGTCCAGCGTGGCCGCGTCGCGAAAGCCCCCCAGGGACAGCACCGCCGAGAGCGTCGGGCGGCCCCCGACCCGCAGCCACACCAGGTCACTGACCCAGGTCGCGCGAGCCAGCGCGCCGCCCGCGCCACGCCACCCGGCCACCGGCAGCGCGCGCAAGGCACGCGCTGCGCCCAGCGCCGGCGGGCGCTCAGGGCCGCCCACGTCGCGCGCCGCCCGCGCGGGCCGGTAGCGCACCTGTCGGCGCCCGCCCTGCCCCGCGGTCCACCACACGCCGCCGCGATCGTCGAAGGCCACGTCGCCCAGCACCTCGCCGTGGTCTCGGGCCCGAGCGACCCGTTCGCTGGCGCGCGCCGGCCGTGGGTCGCCCCCCGACGCGCGAAGCCAGGGCTGCAGCGCCGCCCGCCGCACCTCCGTGCGGCCGTCGTCGCCCACCGCGACCCAGCCCACCCAGCGACCGTCCGGCGACACCGCGAGGTCCCGCGCCCGCGCGCCCACCGTGAGCCTGCGGACCCCCGTCGCGCGGGCGGTCTGCTCACCCGGGCCACCGGCCGGCAGGCGCGCCGCGAAGACCTCCCGTCGCCGGTAGAGCCTGCGCACCGGGCGCGTGGCGACCCACAAGAGCCAAGCACCGTCGGGCGTGATCACCGGATCGTCACAGTCGACCTCGCAGACGTGCAGCGTGGCGCGGCGCCCGGTGGCGACCTGGACGCGCTCGATGCGGGCGAGCCGGTCGGCCGGCGCTCGAGCCACCACGACGTGTTGCCCTGCGGGCCCCCAGCGGACGCGGCCCCGCCACTCGCCGTCGCGGGTCAGGGTCACCTGGCGGGGCGGCGCCAGGGACGGCGCGTCGGTCTGGGTCAGCTGCCGGGCGAGCCGGGTCAGCGGAGACGCGGCTCGCGGCGTGACCCGCCCTTGCCTGCGCAGCGCGCGCTCCTGGGCGACGCGGCGGGCCAGGGCGCGCTTGGCCTCCCGCCACATGGCCAGCGCGGAGCGGCCGTAGATCTCGCGGTAGAGCAGGTTGATGCCGTAGGGCACCGCGCGGTCGCCGTAGCCGGTGACGAAGCGTCGCAGCCGGTCGTGCCCGTAGGTCACCGCTTGATAGTCGAGCAGCCACGCTCCGTAGAGGTACCAGGCGCGCGCCCGCGGCCAACGCAGCGGGTCGCCCGTGATCTGGCGGAGCTCGGGCAAGGTGCCGTCGCGCAGCGCCGCCCGGAGCCGCGCGAGGTAGACCGGGCTCGCCGCCCGCCCGGCGACGGTCGACCGCGTCGTGGCGCCGCGCACAGCGAGGTCCCGCCCGGGAAATCGGGTCTCCACGTAGGTGGCCATGCCCTCGACCCAGAAGCGGGGGAGGAACTGGTTGGGCAGCCAGGTGCGCCCGAGCACGGTGTTGATCACCGTCGACAGCCCGGACACCTGGCTGAGCTGCATCACGTGGGCGAGCTCGTGGAACACCAGGCCCCGCAGCCAGTCGCCGTTGTCGGCCAGGTCGGACCCCGGGTCCGGCGGCCAGGCGCGTACGTGGATGTGATCGAAAGGAAAGGGCGTCGCGAAGCCGTTTGCGCTGTCGACGTAGTCGTCGATCGTCAGCTCGACCCGGCGGGCGGGGCGGTAGTCGAAGCGCCTCGACAGGGTCTGGTAGGCGTCTTCTGCCACGGCCGCGGTGCGGCGTCCGAGCGCGTGCAGGCGCGCCGGGAAGTGCACGCGAAAGTGCGGCGTGGTCAGGGTCCGCCAGCGGATGTCGCCGTCGTGCGCCGACGCGTGGGTCGGTGGCAGCGCAGCGGCGAGCGCGAGGGCCAGGAGCAGGGCCGCGCGCTGAAGGCCCGAACCCAGCGCCGGTGGGCGTCGGCGCGGCATCGCGGGCTAGCCCGCCGCCTCCGCCGTCCGCGCGTCTTCGAGCTGCGTGCGCAGGTGCGGCGGGAGCTCGGCGAACACGTCCTCAAA
>JAUIAC010000212.1 GCA_030425545.1 bacterium
GTGTCGGCAGCCCCGCCAGCCGCGGTGTCCGTGGCGGTGCCGCTGCCCGCAGCCGAGCTGCCGCACCCGGCCGCTGTCAGCGACCCGAGGGCGATGATGAAGGCCAGGCTCGAAGGACGGACGATGGACATGGGGACGCTCCAGGGTGGGGGGGCCGTGGCCTATTCTGCCGGGACCTCAGGGGGGCTGTCATCTCTGCGGTGAGCGGGTGGGCGCGGCGGAGGGCGTGGCGGTGGCCGCGGCGGGCGGTGCGTCTCGAGGTGGCACCCGCAGCCAGATGCGCAGCACGACGTGCTCGCCGTCGGCGCGGAGGTGGCCCGCATGGTTGCTGTCCCAGGCCAGCATGGGCGTCCGCAGCTCGGCGACCTGCCGCCACGGCGCGCTGCGCAACAGGCGGGCGCACAGCGGGTCGCGCCCGGGGCCCACCCGCGCGCCGTGGCAGGCGATGTTCTCCAAGAAGGCGACGCAGCGGCCGGGATCTGCGAGCACCGCGTCCACCGCCGGGTTCCACGTCGATTCGCCCGGAGCGCGCGTCGGGTCGTCCCCGGCGGGAGCGGGCGACGACAGCGTCATGGAGGTCCAGGTCGGTCCACCGGAGCCAACGTGCCGCGCGACGCGGAGGGCCCGGGGCTCGCGCTCTCCCGAGGCCGGGCGCAGCCGCTCGAGCACCACGCAGCGCGGCGGCACCACGGCGCGCAGCCGGTTGGCGAGCGCGCGCTCGCGCTGGAGGAAGCCGCGGGTGTCGGCGATGGCGTCGCGGTGCTGCAGCGGCGCCGAGGCCAGCACGCCGACGACGACCACGCCGGCGACGAGGGCCCACCGTCGGGGGCGGCGGGGGAGCTCCGGGGCCGGCTCAGCGGCGAGGGCGCGCCACATGGCCTGCAGCCCAGCCGCCGCCAGGAGCGCCATGGGCGCCAGGGCGTGCAGCTGATAGCGCGCGTTCATGTCCGGGTTCTCGGGCACCACGGCGCCGTGGGCCACAACGAAGCCGAAGAGCCAGCACCCCAGGAACACCGCCCGATCGCGGTCCTGACGCCAGAGCGTGAGCGCTCCCCAGAGCATCAGCGGCGTCCACATGGGCGGCGTCCAGCGCCAGGCCAGGAGGGGGTTGTGGCTCGGCCGCGCCAGCAGGGCCACCGCCGAGGTCAGCGTCTCCAACGAGAGGCCGGCGGCCACCGCGTCGCCCTGGTCGGACCCCAGCAGCCACGCGCGCACCGACGCGGCGACGGCGACGACAGCCACCAGCCACGCGACGACGGCGCGCGTGGCGGCGTCGGCCCTCGGGTCGGCCGCAGCATCGCGGGCGCGACCGTCTGGCTCGCGCACCGCGAGCGCCACCGCGCCCAGGCAGAGCGGCGCGAAGAGCAGGTTCAGCGGACGCGCGGCGAGCGTGTGCCAGAGCAGCGGGGCGAAGGCCAGCGCCGACGCCCACCGCAGCCACGCGCGCCCCTTTGGCGGGCGCACGGCCCCGTAGAGCGCCGCGAAGGTGCTGGCGCTGAGGAAGAGCGAGGGCACGAAGACCACGTCGCTTGCCGAGAAGCGGACGTGATGCGGCGACGCCGCCACCAGGAGCGCGGCCAGCAACCCAGCCACCGGGCTGCGGAGCAGCGCGGCGCCGTGGACGAAGAGCGCCAGGGGCGTCAGCACGGCGAAGCCCAGGTGCGTCCAGGAGACGAGGTCGTCGAACCACAGCGGGGCTGTGGGCGCGGCGCTGCTGGCGAGGTGCGCCGCCCAGGCGTGGACAACGGGGCCGCGCGAGAGCGCCAGCGGGATCGGGCTCTCGCGCGACCAGGACCAGGCGGTCATGGGGGCGTGGG
The DNA here is from genome assembly GCA_030425545.1 of bacterium. Classification (GTDB taxonomy): domain Bacteria; phylum Myxococcota_A; class UBA9042; order UBA9042; family UBA9042; genus UBA9042. Next base: position 1,818 of record JAUIAC010000212.1, read on the forward strand.
GCGAGAGCAGCAGCCTCCAGACCAGGGCGAGGGCCGTGACCGCCGCCAGCGCCGCGGCGAGCGCCAGCGCCTCACGGCGGCGCGACGGGCTGCGCGGCGCTGCGGCGATGACGTAGGCGGCGAGCGTGCAGAGCAGCGCCAACCAGACGGCCAGCCACACCAGGGGGTCGGCCGCCCAGTGAGCCACCTCGTCGGCCGCCCGGTTGACCGGCGCCGACGCGGTCGGCAGCACGTTGCGGCGCGGCGCGGACCACAGGTCTTCGGCGGCGCTCGCGCGCTGCGCCAGCGCCGCGCCGAGGGCCCGCACGGCGACGGCGGTGTGAGGCGGCGGCGTGCGCCAACCGGTCCCGACGTAGCGCGCGACGAAGGGGCCGAGGCGCGGCGGCAGGCCGGGACGCGGCGCGGCCGGAGCGGCGCGCGTGGGGTGGTGCAGGGCCACGGTGAGCGTCGGGCCGCCCGGCGAGCGCAAGGCGACCTCGATGTGATCGCGGCGAATCTGCGGATCGCTCAGCGTCCACCCCGCGGGCAGGGGGGGCCGCGTCGGGGCCGACAGCAGCCGCGCCACGGCGCGCTCGTGCCCTGGGCGGATGACAGGCGACGGAGCGCCGGCTGGAGCCGGGTCGGCGTGGGCGGCCCCGGCGAGCGAGATCGCCGCGGCGACGAGGGGGAGCGCCATGACCGCAGCGAGCCGCCCCACGCGCGCGCGGCCGACGTCTGGCGCCTGGGCGCGGCCGTGGGGTCGCCAGCGCGGGGACTCAGGCACTTGGATGCTCTCGGCTCGGCATGGACGGGGGCTCCCTTGTGTCGGCGGCTTCGCGCGGGAACCATAGCGCGTTGCCCCCGCCGGAGCCCACATGCGCCACGCCCTCCCCCGCCTGCCCCCCCTCCGCCGCGCCCTCGTGGCGAGCGCCGTCGCGCTGCTCTCGCTCAGCCTGTGCGCCCCCGGGTGCAACGCGCCCAAGACACGCAAGGACGCGGGCCCGGGCCGCCAGGCCAAGCGCGTGAGCGCACCGCCCCAGCCGGGACCGCCCCCGCCGCCGTTGGCGACCTTCCCGGCCCCGGCCACCCGGCCGCTCCGCATCGCGCTCATCGGCGACTACGGTGACCCCAACCCGGCCGCGGACCGCGTCGCCGCCATGGTGGCCAAGTGGCAGCCGGACCTCGTGGCGACCGTGGGGGACAACAACTACCCCCGCGGCGCGGCGAGCAGCATCGACGCCAACATCGGCAAGCGCTACGCCCGCTTCATCAAGCCGTACAAGGGCCGCTTCGGTCCCGGGGCGGCGGACCGCAACCGCTTCTTCCCCTCGCTCGGCAACCACGACTGGTACACGGTGGGCGCGCATCCCTACCTGTCGTACTTCAACCTGCCGGGCAACGAGCGCTACTACGACGTGCTCGCCGGCCCTGTGCACCTCTTCTTCCTCGACAGCGACCTGCACGAGCCCGACGGCGTTCAGCCCACGGGCAAGCAGGGCCAGTGGCTTCGTCGCGCCCTCGCCGGGTCCAAGGCGCCCTTTCGCTTCGTGCTCTTTCACCACCCGCCGCACAACACCGGGCGCCACGGCCCGACGACCTACATGCGCTGGCCCTTCGCCGACTGGGGGGCCTCGCTGACCGTCGCCGGCCATGACCACCACTACGAGCGCGTCCGCGCCGAGGGCCTGCTCCACGTCGTGACCGGGCACGGCGGGCGCATGCTCTACCCCTTCGGGGGGCGCGTGGACCCAGGGTCCCAGGTGCGCGCGTACGGGCTCTACGGCGCCGTGCGGGTGACGGTGTCCGAGCGCTTCGCCCGCTTCGAGTCGCTGACGCCAGAGGGCGTCGTGCTCGACAGCTTCGGCGTGGCGCCACGGAGCGGTCCGCACGCGCTCAAGGGGGCGCCCCGCGTCGTGGTGCCGCTCGGCGCGACCTGGCAGCTGCTGCCGCCCGGGCTGCCCCCCAAGGCGGGCTGGGCCACGCGCGTGGCGGGCGCAGGATCCACCGCGCCCGCGGGCCAGGACGCCGCCGCCGCGCTCGCCCCGTGGACCAGGGCCCAGGCCCCCGTCGGCCGCGGTGTGTCCGGGCTGAAGACCACGGTGCCGGAGGCCGACGACGGCAAGCCCCAGACGCTGCATCTGCGGCGCGCGCTCACCCTCCCCAAGGGCCCCCTGCCGCGCTACCTGCGCGTCCGCGCGCGGCGCGACGACGGGCTGCGCGTGTTGGTGAACGGGGTCGAGGTGTGGCGGCTGAACCTGCCGCTAGGCGCGGTCACCGCCGAGACCGAGGCGAGCTACAACCTGCAGTGGGGCAACGAAGACGACGTGGTCGACACCCTCGTGCCCGCGACGGTGCTGCGGCCGGGCGCCAACGTGGTGGCGGTGTCGCTCCACCAGGCCCGCGGGGCTGCGCACGACGCCGTGGTCGACGTGGAGCTCGCGCTGCAGCACTGACGAGCCAGACCCCGACGCCCAGCCGCCGGCACGCCCAGCAGCCGGCGCGCCCAGCCACCGGCACGCCCAGCCGCCGGCACGCCCAGCCGCCGGCACGCCCAGCCGCCGGCGCGCCCAGCCGCCGGCGCGCTCAACCGCCGCAGACGCCAGCTTTGCAGACCTTGCCCACCGCGCACGCCAAGCCGTCGGGCGCCGCCGGGTGCGCGCAGCCGGTCTTCGCCGTGCAGATGTCCAGCGTGCACGGGTTGGTGTCGACGCAGCTGGTCGCTGGCTTCTCCGCGCAGGTGCCGGTCTCTGCGCAGCCCGCGTTGCCCCAGGGATCACCGCGGATCAGCCGGCCAGAGAGCGTCCCCCCCTGGTTGATGACGCCCGCCAGCGCGAAGGATCCGTCGGCCGCCACCTGCAGCGCGCGCCGGGTCGGCAGCGCCATCGAGGCCGGCGCCGCGTTGTAGCTGCGCGACCAGGAGAGCGCGCCGGTGGGGCCGAGCGCCGTGAGCCCGAGCGCGCCGCCCACCGCGTCCACCACCATCACCCCCGTCGGACCTGCCGCGACCGACGACCACTGTGTGCCTGTGGGGCTGATCTGCTCGAGCAGGACCTGACCGGTCGCGCTCACGACCATGGCCCACGGCCGCCAGGTGTTCGCCGCGACCAGGGCGCGACCCGACACCACGGCGCCCGAGGCGGTCAACGCCGCGCCCCGCACCTGCACGGGGGCTTTGGCGCTCACCAGCCCGTTCATCGCGAGCTTGCCGGCCGCAGACACGAGCGCGATGCGCACGGCCCTGCCCTGGTCTCCGCCGGTGGACGCCGCCACCAGGAGCTCTCCGGTCGGGCCGACCGCCAGGTGGCCGGCGCTGGTGAGCTCGGCGGACGACGACACCTTGACGGCTGCCCACGCGCTCTGGCCCGCGTGGCCGACGCCCTCGACGTGGAGGCTGGTGTCGCGCCACGCCACGCGGAGCGGGGCCCCCAGCGACGCTCCCACCACGTCGTCGCCCCAGGTCTTGCCGCTCACCGCGGGCTTCCACGTCCACACCGCGTCGCCCACCGCGTCGATCCGCCGCAGCGACGCCCGCGGATACGACAGCCCGCTGTTCACGTGGCCGAGGACACCGATGTCGCCCCCTACCGGCGCCACCCCCACCGCGCCGAGCCCCTTCACCGTGGGGAAGACCAGCACCGGCTGCACCGCCGCGAAGAGCGGCGTCCCGTCCCTCGCGGTCCGTACGGCCATGTTGCTGGCCTTGCCGCCGGTCCCCGCGAAGGCCACCCCGCCGTCGGGGAGCAGCGCGAGCCCGGAGATGGCGGTCACCCCGGCCAGAGGCGCGGTCACAGCGAAGAAGCGCGTCGACGGTGTGACCTTGCAGCTCCCGCTGCTGCACTGCCCCACCAGGTGGCAGCCGTCCCCGGGATCGCAGCTGAGCAGGTTGGACTGGACGTACACGCAGCCCTTCTTTCCGTCGCAGAGGTCCGCGTTGCAGGCCTTGCCGTCGTCGCAGTCCTTTGGGGTCTTGGCGCCGCAGACGCCCGCGCTCTCGCAGTTGTCGTGCCCCCACGGGTCCATGCGCGCGAGCACGCCGGACGTGGAGCCGTCGGTCGACGAGACGCTCGAGCCGGCGACCAGGACCTGGCCGTTGGGCAGCAGGCCGATGGCGGCCGCAGACTCCACGTGCCCAGGCAGCGGCGCTGGGTTGCGTCCCCAGATGCCGTTGCCCCGCATGTCGCCGACGGTGAGCCACATGCGACCCGGGTTGGTCTCCGAGTCGAGCTGTCCAGCGACCGCGGCGCGCCCGTCCGGCCTGCTGACGATGGCGTTGAAAGATCCCTTGAGCACACCGACCACGTTGCCCGCCGGCAGGCCGGCCCGGTCCAAGCCTGCGAGCCAGTTCACGGGCTTGCCGTCGTTGAACAAGGCCCCAGCCGCCAGCGCGCCGCCCTCCGGTCCCGGCGCCACCGAGCGCAGCACGGCGTCGCCCTTGGCGACCACGTCGCGCTGCCACAGGAGGTTGCCTGCGGCGTTGTGACTGAAGGCCCAGCCCTTGCGGCTCCCCACCTTGCCGCGCCAGCCCACGCCGACCGTGGTGTTGCCAACGCGGGTGAACCCCAAGGGGACCGCCGAGGTCTTGCTCGGGATCGCCTTGCGCCACACCAGCGCTCCCGCCACATCGCTGCGGCCGATGAAGCCTTGGCGACCGGTCCCGCTCGCGGCGTCGCCGACCCAGATGGCGCTGCCGTCCGGCAACGCGGCGATGCCCCGCGCCCGCTCGTCGACCTTGTCGTCGCCGATGACCGTGTACCAGGAGCTCCCCGCCGCCACGTCCCCGCGAAAGAGCACCGCGGTCCGCGTCTTGCCCGGCAGCGCCACGTCGGTCAGCGCGCCGACGAGGGTGCCGCTGTGGACCCCGAGGGCAGGGACGTGGAAGTGCGGGTCAGGGAAGGGCGGCTTCATCAACCCCGAGGACGCGATGCTCCCGTCCGCCGCCACCCGCACCAGCCAACCCGAACGCTCGCTCTTGGGGTCACCAGCCTTGCCGGTCCAGGCCTCGCCCACCGCCACGGCGCTGCCATCGCTCAAGACCTTGAGGTCGGTGAAGAGGCTCTGCAGCCCGGGTTGCGGCGGTTGGGTCAGGGTCCCGGCCTGCCAGCGGCGGATGTAGAACGACTCGTGTTGTGAGCCGTCGCAGGTGCCTTGCGTGCATTCGGACGCAAGGGTGCAGGGGTCGTCGTCGTCACACTCCGTGCCATTGGGCGCGGGCAGCACCACGCAGTTGAACGACGTGGGCCCCTGCGGGGTGCATGCGGCCTGCTGGCACTGCCCTACCTTCTGCGTGCACAGCGCCGTGGGCCCGATCTTGCAGTTGCCCTGAGCGTCGCAGCTGTCGTTGACGGTGCAGCCGGAGTTGTCGCCGTTGCACACCTGACCGACCTTCTTGGCGGCGTTGAAGCTGCACTTGCCGGTCTTGCTGTCGCAGCTGTCCACCGTGCACTGGTTGGCGTCGTCGCAGGTGCTCGCGCCGTGCACGCAGCCGGCGGCGGGCTTGCAGGCGTCGAGCGTGCACAGGTCGCCGTCGTCGCAGTCCACCGCCTTGCCGGTGCAGCCGCCCTCGCCGTCGCAGGTGGTCTGGGTGGTGCACAGGTCGCCGTCATCGCAGCTCAGGCCCCCCTTGCTCGGCTGGAGTCCGCAGCTCCCGGTCTTGGGGTCGCACGTGTTCTTCAGGCAGGGGCTGTCGCCGAGCGGGCTGCAGTAGACCTTGCTCGCCGGGTTGAAGACGCACTTGCCGCCCACGGACTTGTCGCAATAGTAGACGCCGTTGCACAGGTCGCCGTCGTCTTCCTTGGCGCAGTCGGCGTTCGTCGCGCACTGGCACACGGTCGCGGCGCTCTTGCACACCTTGCCCTCGCACACGTCACCCACGGTGCAGACGTTGCCGTCGTCGCAGACAAAGGGGCCCGCGTCGCCCTTCTCGCCCGCTTTCTTCGGCACCCACGCGCAGTCCGCGCCCGCACACTTGGAGCTGACCTGAGCCCGCGGGAGCTGGGTGCACGTGCCCTCTTTGGGCAAGCACACGTTCTTGGCGCAGGCGGTGTCGTCCACCGTCGGGCAGGTCACCACGGTGGCGGGGTTGGTGGCGCACTTGCCCGTGCTCTGGTCGCAGTAGGGCAGGCCGTTGCACTGGTCGCCGTCGTCCTTGTCGGCGCAGTCGCTGTCTTTGGTGCACGCGCACAAGAAGGTGCCCGCCTGGCAGCTGCCGCCGAGGCAGAAGTCCCCCCCGGTGCAGGCGTCGTCGTCGTCGCAGGGCGTCTTGGGCGGCGCCGCCACCTGTTGGCACAGCCCCGTGGCGGGCTGACACTGCCCAACCGTGCACGGGTTCGCGCTGTCCTGCTGACAGACCACCACCGTGCCCGGGTTGACCTTGCACACCGGCGGCTGCTGGCTCTGGTCGCAGTAGAGCAGACCGTTGCAGAGGTTGCCGTCCTCCTGCTTGGCGCAGTCGGCGGTGGTGGCGCAGGTGCAGGTGTTGTCGGGGCCGGCCTGACAGGCGCCGGCCTTGCACCCGTCGCCGAGGGTGCACGGGTCGCCGTCGTCACAGGGGCTGGCGTCGGCCAGGGGTGTGGCCACGCACGCGCCGGTCTTGGGGTCGCAGGACGCGGCGAGGCAGGCGTCTTGGGGCGGAGGGCACGTGACGACCGTCCCCGGGTTGAGCACGCAGCGAAAGGGGAAGCTGCTCTTGTCGCAGAAGAGCGAGCCGTTGCAGAGGTCGGCGTCGTTCTTGTCTGCGCAGTCGGCGGTGTCGGCGCAGTCGCACAGGCTGGCGCTGCCCGAGGCGCACTTGCCGGCCTCGCAGCGGTCACCCACGGTGCAGGGGTCGCCGTCTTCGCAGGCCGCGTGGGTGTTGCGCGCGACCCGGCTACAGACGCCGGTGCCAGGCGCGCAGCGGGCGACGCCGCAGACGTCGTCGGCGCTGGTGTCGCAGGTGACCACGCTGCTGGCAGGGGTCACGCAGGCCCCGTCGACGCAGCTCGCCACGCCGTTGCACAGGTCGCCGTCGTCGTCACAGTCGGCGGCGCTGGTGCAGCCAGAGGTGTCGACCGCCGCGGCGCTATCGAGCGTCCCGACATCCGGCTGCCCTCCCACGTCCGCGCTGCCCGTGTCGCCTGGCCCGGTGACGCCCGACACCGGCTCGGCGCCGTCTCCACATCCCACGAAGGCCGCGGCCCACGCGCAGCACGCGACCGCCAACGTGGTGGCGCGACAGCGCCGACCCACAGCGCGCCACGTTTCAAAGCCAGCGAGCAGCTTCACGATCGCCTCCACGTAGCACGCGGGAACGGCGGCAGCGCCCAGGCGACTGCCGTGAGCCGTCCAGCGGTGCCCCGTCGGTGTGTCTACGCGGTCAGCCTACCTCGCCCGCAGCCCACAGCGCCATCGGTCGACCCAAGTCTCGTCGCCGTCGAAGCTCAGCGGCCGCCCGGTGCGGACAAGCGCTACTTCCAGCCGACCACCGTCGCCGACTGGGTCTCGAACGAGAACGCCACGGAGTAGGCGTCCGGCGCCCTGTCGCCGTCGGTGGGCATTTCCGTGCGGCGAGGTCTGCGTCGCGGAGGCGGGGCCTAGATCAGTCGGCCCAGCCGACGACGCGCGCCGCCCGGGTCTCGACCCGAAAGGCGACGGAGAGCCCGTCCAAGACACCGTCGCCGTCGGTGTCGATGTCCGGGACCCAGACGCCAGCGAGGAGCTCTTTGATCGTCTCCAGACCGAAGCCGGTGCGCTCCAGCTCGGCCGCGAAGCTCTTGTCGAGCCAGTCGTGAAGGTCGCGTTGCAGGTAGACGCCGCACAAGACGCCGTCGTCGGTGCTGGTCCAGCCCGCCCCGCTGTCGACGTGGCCCGCGAGACGCGCACGCCGCAGCCTCACCGGGACCTCGATGCCGACGATTGGAACGACGACGGGCGGGAACACCCGTGTGGCCGTGGCGCTCAGGTTCGGCCCGTCGCGGCGGGCCAGGTCGAAGCCGGCCTTCGGCAGGCACTGGTCGCCGCGCTCCCCGTGGAAGCGAAAGCCCTCGGGCTC
>JAUIAC010000002.1 GCA_030425545.1 bacterium
CCCCATCATCGAATCGCCTGGCACCTACGAGCCTTCATCGAATCGCCTGGCACCTACGAGCGTGGCACGCACGATCTTGGCGCAGGCCGAGACCTAGCGCTCATTCGCACCCTTTCCGGCGAGGATCTTCGGCCGCGCCTTGGCGACCCGAGCGACGCGCGTGGCGGCCTTCTTGGCCGAGCTCAGGTGAATCGCGTAGCTGCGCTGCCGGCCCGGCGTGAGCTTCGCAAAGGCCTCAGCAAGCTCCGGGTCGGCGGCCATGGCGTCGCTGAGCTCCTCCGGGATCTCGAACGTCGCCTGGCTCTTGGGCGGCGTGATGCCCGCGTCGGCGTACCCGACAGCCTCAGCGAGGTAGGCCCGGATCAGCGCCTCCTGGCTCGCCACGGCGTCGTTGTCGGCAAAGCGCAGCATGTTGGCGTGTTGAGTGTTCGGCCCCTGGCGCTCGAGCACGCCCTGCGGGTCCTTCAGCAGCGCGGCGTGGAAAAAGCTGAGCCGAAAGTCCCCACGAAACGCACCCACGATGGCGATGCTGCGGCCCTGATGCGCATAGCAGGGGTGGCCCCACTTCACGTGCTCACCCAGGCCCACGTCGAGACAGATGCGGCGCAGCGCGACGAGCCCGGGCTGCCACAGGCGGGTTGAGCAGTCCGCGGTGGCGAAGCGCTCGCAGCGGCCGCACCCTTGGCTGAAATAGTCCTCGATCTCCGTGATCATGCCGCCGCCTCCCGGAGCGTCCAGCCGCTCCGCGCCCGTCACCCTCGAGGAGCCACGCACCTCACGCAACGTACCCCCATCCAACCCGACGTGCAGGTCGTCCGGCACACGCCGGTGACCCGGCCTACCGTGTCGCTGTCACGCGCGGCAGAATCGCGTACCCTCGGCCCCCCAAATTCGCCTGGAGCGCTCCGATGACCACCGAAACCCCTGGATTCATGAAGCGACTGTGCAGCGGCACCATCGACCAGTCGCTGCTCTTCCCCTTCCCCTCGCTCGAGCCAGACCAGACCGAGACCCTGCAGATGGCCATCGACGCGATCGACGCGCTCCTGGCCGACAAGGCCGAGGACTTTGGCAAGTGGGACACGGCGGGCGAGATCCCGCTCTCGTTCATCAAGGAGCTCAAGCAGTTCGGCCTCTTCGGCCTGATCCTGCCGGAAGAGAACGGCGGCATGAACATGGGCAACATGGCCTACAGCCGCACGCTGCAGGCGATCGCGCGTCATGACGCGTCCGTGGCGATCACCATCGGCGCCCACAGCTCCATCGGCATGCGCGGGCTGAAGCTATTCGGCACCGACGCCCAGAAGAAGAAGTACTACGACAAGCTGGCCACCGGGGAGATGATCGCGGCCTTCTGTCTCACCGAGCCGGGCGCGGGCTCCGACGCCGCCTCCGTGCGCTCACACGCCACCGACGAGGGCGACCACTACCTGCTCAACGGCACGAAGATCTGGATCACCAACGGCGGCATCGCCGACTTCTTCACCGTGTTCGCGAAGACGGGCGGCGCCGACGCGCGCAGCAAGCTCTCGGCCTTCATCGTCACCACCGACATGGAGGGCGTCCGGATCAGCGGCCACGAAGACAAGATGGGCATCCGCGGCTCGTCCACCACCAGCGTCTTCTTCGACAACGTGAAGGTGCCGAAAGACCACCTGCTCGGCGAGGAGGGCGGCGGCTTCAAGGTCGCCATGAACATCCTCAACAGCGGTCGGTCGGGCCTCGGCGGTGGCTGTGTCGGCGGCATGAAGCGGCTCATCGAGCGCTGCGCGGCGCAGGCCAATGAGCGCGAGCAGTTTGGCACGCCAATTCGCCAGTTCGGCCTGATCAAGCAGAAGGTCGGCCACATGATGGTCGACTGCTACGCCGCGGAGTCGGCGGTGACCATGGTCGCGGCCTTCAGCGACGGCCGGTGCGACGACTACGCCATCGAGGCCGCGATCTCCAAGGTCTTCGCCACCGAGGCGCTCTGGCGCACGGCCGACGAGGCCCTGCAGCTCGCCGGTGGCTCGGGCTTCATGCGCGAGTACCCCTACGAGCGGGTGCTGCGCGACAGCCGCATCAACCGCATCTTCGAGGGCACCAACGAGATCCTGCGGCTCTTCATCGCCCTGACGGCGCTCAACGACGTCGGCCAGGGGCTGCGCGAGATGTCGCGAAGCCTCAAGGGCATCTTCGACGACCCGATCAAGGGCTTTGGCCTGCTCGCGGACTACGGCCGCCGCCAGGTGGAGTGGCGCACGGGCTACGGCGCGGCGGGGCTCGACAAGTGCGCGCTGGAGCTGCGCCCCGAGGCGGAGCTGCTCGAGGAGCTCTCGCGTCAGCTGGCCGCCATGGGCGACACGCTGCTGCGCAAGCACGGCAAGAAGATCATCGAGATGCAGTTCGCGATGCGGCGCATGGCCGACGTGATGATCGACCTCTTCGTGCTCTCGTGCACGCTGACCCGGGTGACGGCGTCAATCCTCGACCAAGGGCCCGACAAGGCCGCGCCCGAGATCGAGATCGCGCGGGTGCTGGCGGGGCAGGTGCGCGGGCGCGTGACGCGCAACTTCCGCAAGCTGCACGAGAACGACGACGACCTGATCAAGTCGCTCGCCGACCTGGCCTTCGACTCCGGCAAGTTCGGCTTCGACGCCCTGCTCTAGCGGACAGGGTCAGCGGTAGAGGAACGCCAGGTTCTTGCCCTTGGGGAAGACCGCGAGCTGCTTGCCGGCGAAGTGCAGCGTGACTTCGCCGCGCTTGAGCTTGAGCGTCTGCCGCGGGGACTTGGCGAAGGGCTTGAGCATGCGGGTCGCGGCGAGCACGTCCACGGGCAGCGGCTCGGCGCGACCGCCCGGACGGACCTGCCACAGCCCCTTCTTGGGGCCGGTGCGCGCCGTGAACACAAGCTGGTGCACGCCCTTCTTGTTCTTGGTGCGCACGTCCCACCCGCCGTTGACCCGGGTCGCGGTGAGCTCGGCGGTGCGCTCGGCGCCGGTGTCCACCTGCGTGATGTGAACCGTGTTCTGCTTGGCGGGCGCCAGGCTGAGGCCGAACATCAGGGCGAAGAGCGTCAGGGTCTGGACCATGGGGACCTCGTTGGGGGCGGTGTCGGGACCGCGGCGGGGGTTCACGTCGGGGGTCGGTCTGTGTCGCTCGTGGGTGGGCGCGGGCCGCCACGGCGACAGGCGACCTGTGTACTCCAGGCAGCCGCCGCCTGTCAGGTACGGCCGGGGACGCCCCGTGATTCACCCTCGCGCAGGCCCACGGTGGGTATGGGAGATCGTAAGTCCAGCGCTCGCTCGGCCGGAACCGGTCGCGGGGGTGAGACGACTTCCGCTATGCTCCCGTCCGCTTCCTGGGGAGGACGACGATGCGAAGATTGCTACCACTGCTCGCCTGTGCGCTGTGGCTGGTCGGGTGCGGCTCGGACGCCACCGTCAGCGGACCTGAGGGCAGCGTCGACGTCGCCACCGGACAAGACGGCACAGTCGGCGCCGACGGCGCCGTGGACGAGGACAGCGGCGCCGACCTGGACGCTGGCGCCGAGGTCACGGGCGACGGGGCCTCGAGCGACGCGACGGTCGACGACGCCTCCCAGGGCGCCTGCAGCGCCGACCAGTGCACCATCGACGGTCAGTGCTACGACAACGACACCCCCAACCCGAAGAACCCCTGTCAGGTCTGCCTGGTCATCGCCGACCCCAAGGCCTGGTCGGCCGACGACACGGCCAGCTGCGACGACGGCAGCGCCTGCACGTCGAAAGACACGTGCAGTGAGGGCGCGTGCGTCGGCGTGGCGCTCGGCTGCGACGACGACAACCCCTGCACGGACGACGGCTGCGTGGACGGGGAGCCCGGCGGTGGGGTGGGCGGCGGCGGCGGCTGCACCCACACGCCCAACACCAAGCCCTGCGTCGACGGCGACGTGTGCACGCTCAAAGACACCTGCGCCGAGGGCAAGTGCGCCGGCGGCAGTCCACGCGTCTGCGACGACGGCAACGCCTGCACCGACGACACCTGCGACAAGAAGAAGGGCTGCGGCAAGGCCGCCAACACGGCCACGTGCGACGACGGTGACCCCTGCACCGGCGGCGAGGCTTGCGCTGGCGGCGTCTGCATCGGCGGCAAGGCCAAGGACTGCGACGACGGCGACGTCTGCACGGTGGACAGCTGCGACAAGAAGACGGGCTGCCAGCACGAGTCCATCGCCGACCTGTGCAAGGACGACAACGTCTGCACAGAGGACAGCTGCGACAAGAAGAAGGGCTGCGTCTACGGCTTCAACAGCAAGCCCTGTGACGACGGCAGCAAGTGCAGCGCGGCCGACACCTGCACCCAGGGCGCGTGCAAGGGCGCGCCGGTGCCCACGGACGACAACAACCCGTGCACCGACGACGCGTGCGATCCGGCGACTGGCGTCAGCCACAAGGCCAACGCCCTGCCCTGCGAGGACGGCAGCAAGTGCACCCTGGGCGACACCTGCGCCAAGAGCGCGTGCGTGGCCGGCACCGACAAGCCGAACTGCGACGACAAGAACCCCTGCACCGCCGACAGCTGCAGCCCGGCCAAGGGGTGCGTCAACGCCAACACCACCGAGCCCTGCGACGACGGCACCGCCTGCACCAAGGACGACGCCTGCAAGGGCGGCACCTGCGGCGGCACCGCGCTCAAGTGCGACGACGGTAACGCCTGCACGCTCGACAGCTGCGACGCCAAGACCGGCTGCGTGAACACCGTGAAGGAGACCAACAGCTGCCGCCCGGTGATCACCGTGAGCTACCCGCCGCGGGGCGCGACCATCAAGAGCGACATCGACTTCGTGGAGATCAAGGGCAAGGTCACGTCGGGCGCCGGTCCCATCACCGCGTTCACGCTCAACGGCGGCAAGGTCAAGCCGAAGGCGGACGGCACCTTCAAGAAGGTCCTTCAGGCCAAGCCGGGCGGCAACACGCTGGTCTTCCTGGCCAAGGACAGCCTGGGCACCGAGCGCAAGCGGGTGCAGGCCTTCCTGTGGTCGAACAAGTACCGCAAGCCGCAGAAGAGCAAGCCCATGAGCGGCGCCAACGACCCCGGCATCGCCTACTTCCTGAGCAAGACCGCCATCGACGACGGCAAGCACGACCTGCCGCCCAACGACCTGGCGACCATCTTCGAGCTCTTCATGCAGAGCTACGACATCGGCGCCATCATCCCCAACCCGGTCTACGACTCCGGCGGGCTCAAGGTGACGCTGAGCAACCTGAAGTACGGCAAGGCCAAGGTGACCCTGACGCCGGTGTCGGGCGCGCTGCGGCTGGTGGCGACCATCCCCAACGTGACCGCGGACCTGCAGGCGAGCTACTACTTCATCAAGCCGAAGGGGAAGCTGACCATCAGCAGCATCGTCATCACCTCGGACATCGTGCCGACGGTGAAGGCCCACAAGCTGGTGGTCGACCTGAAGAAGACCTCGGTCAAGCTCAACGGCTTCGACGTCAAGCTCTCGGGGCTCGGCGGGCTGCTCAACCCCTTGATCAACGCGCTGAAAGGCACCTTCATCAAGCAGCTCGAGACCAGCTTCACCGACGCGATCAAGAAGCAGCTGGGGCCGGTGGTGGCCGACGCGCTGAGCGCCCTGGCCTTCAGCTTCGCCTTCGATGTGCCGCGGCTCGACGGGACCGGGTCGATCAAGGCCGCGGTGGTGACCGACTTCGCCAAGGTCACCATCGACAGCTCCGGCGCCGTCTTCTGGCTGCGCTCCCAGGGCACGGCGAAGAAGGAGAACACGGTCGACAACCTCGGTGTGCCCGACCGCATCGGCTGTGGCACGGGCGTGCAGAACGTGGTGGTGCTGAAGAAGCACGCGCTGGAGCTGGCCCTGAGCGACGACGCGCTCAACCAGGTGCTCTACGCCATGTGGCTCGGCGGGCTGCTCGAGTTTCCGGTGCCCAAGTCGCTGCTCGGCAACATCAACCTCGACCAGTACGGGGTGAAGAACCTGAAGATGAAGGCCAAGGCGCTGCTGGCCCCGACCGTGAGTGACTGCAACGCCAAGGGCGAGCTGCTGGCGCACGTGGGCGACTTCCGCATCGACGCGTCGCTCGAGCTGCTCGGGCAGAAGATGGACGTGGTGCTGTGGGCGACCTTCCTCGCGGGGGTCGAGGTCACGGTGACGAAGAACAAGGCCGGGAACGCCGAGCTGGCGATCACGCTCAAGGAGGTCAAGAAGCTCGACCTCGAGGTCAACGTGCAGCAGGACAAGCTGGTGGGCTCCGAGAAGGTGCTGGCCGGCCTGGTGGGCGACAGCCTGGTGAAGGGGCTGCTCGGCGCGCTGGGCGGTGAGGCGCTGGGCTCCTTCGAGCTGCCAGCCATCGACCTGAGCGGGACGGTGCAGGGGCTGCCGAAGGGCACCGGTATCGCCATCGACCCGCAGTCGGTGACGCGCAAAGAGGGCAACACCATCGTCGGCGGCAAGCTGAAGTAGGGGGCGGACATGCGAGCGAAGCGGCGCCCCTCGGGGCTGGACATGAGGGCAGAGAGCCACGGGACGACCTCGCGCAAGGGCTGGGTAGGGGCGCTCGCCTTGGCGTGCACCCTGGCGGCGTGCGGCGCAGACGAGGGGAGCGAAGGTGCGGGCGGGAGCGACGCCATCGCCGACGCCGCCGCGGGCGACACGGGGGCCACGGCCGACGGCACCGCGACGAGCGACGACGCGACGACGGACGACGGCGGCCCAGCGGACAGCGCCGCGAAGAGCGACGACGCGGCAGGCTCACCCGACGCAGCTGCAGCCCACACCTGTGACGACGACAAGGCCTGCGACGACAAGCTGAGCTGCACCCAGGACAGCTGCACCGCGGGGGCCAGCGGTGGCGCCAAGGCCTGCTCCTGGTCGCTGAAGCCGGACTTCTGCCTGATCGGCAAGGTCTGCTACGCCAAGGGCGCGGCCCACCCCACCCTGCCCTGCAAGGTGTGCGACCCAGCGGCGAGCACGAGCGGCTGGTCCCAGGCCGCGCCAGACGCGCCGTGCGAGGACGGCGTCACGTGCACAGTCGACGGCGCCTGCGACGCGGCCGGGGTTTGCAAGGGCAAGCCGCTGACCTGCGACGACGGCAACCCGTGCACGGACGACGTGTGCCAGCAAGGCCAGGGCTGCGTGTACCCGCCCAAGCCCGGCGACTGCAGCGACGACGACGCCTGCACAAAAGACGACGTGTGCGTGGAAGGCACCTGCCTGGGCGACGCCGTGAGCTGCGACGACGACAACCCCTGTACCCAGGACAGCTGCGACCCCAAGACGGCGGGTCAGGACGGCACCGGCTGCGCCCACTCGAACACAGCCGACCCGTGCGACGACGGCGACGCCTGCACGGCGGACGACACCTGCGCCGAGGGTGTGTGCAAGGCCACGGGCGCGACCAACTGCGACGACGGCAACGCCTGCACGCTCGACGTGTGCAAGCCCGCCGCGGGCTGCGCCCACCTGCCCACTCAGAGCCCCTGCTGCACGGGTCAGACCAGCATCTGCGACGACGGCAACCCCTGCACGACAGACCTGTGCGACCCCAAGACCGGGGGCTGCAGCAAGAAGCAGAACACGGCGGTGTGCGACGACGGCGACGCCTGCACCAGCAAGGACACCTGCGCCAAGGGCGCCTGCGCGGGCAAGGTGAGCGACTGCGACGACAAGAACGCCTGCACCACCGACGCGTGCGACAAGTCCAAGGGCTGCGTGCATGCGGCGACCAACGCCGGCAAGCCCTGCGACGACGGCGACGTGTGCAGCAAGAACGACACCTGCCAGAGCGGCAAGTGCGTCGGCACGGGCGGCTGCGCGTGCACGCCGAAGTTCAGCCAGGTGGCAGCCAAGGTCACCGACATCAAGGTCGGCAAGGGTGGGCAGCCGGGCGAGGGCCTCGACCTCGACGGCAACGCCAAGACCTGCGCGCCCTCGAGCAGCTGCACGGGCGGCATCGACAACGCCCTGGGAGCCCTCGCGGGCCTGGTCAACGGGCAGCTCGACAAGCCGGTGCAGGACGGCAGCATCCTCGTGCTCGTGGAGCTCATCGACTTCAAGCAGGGGCCGGTCAAGGCGGCGGTCCACTTGGGGACCGTTGATCCCAGCAACAAGACCTGCGACTTCCAGAAGCAGACCTGCAAGTACCTCGCTGCACAGTCGCTGCTCGACCCTGTGACCTGCGCGTCGAAGGCGGTGCTCTCGGGCAAGCTGGTCGGCACCAAGCTCACCGTCGGCGCCAAGGGCGAGGGCTTCCCGGTTGGGCTGCCGCTGCAGGACGGCGTCAACCTGAACCTGATGCTCTACGACCTGCAGCTGGTGGGCACGGTGGTCACCTCGGGCGGCAAGCTCACGTCCATGACCGGCATCCTGGGCGCCGCGGTGCTGAAGGCCGACCTGGAGAAGGCCATCGACGCCCTGCCCAACGAGGGCCTGCCCGTGCCCAAGGCGACCATCAAGGCGCTGCTGGCGAGCACGGTGGAGGTGGACGTGGACGTGGACGGCGACGGCAAGAAGGAGGCCTCGTCCATCGCCCTGAAGATCAAGGCGATCCCGGCGGTGCTCAGCGGCGCCAAGTAGCGCCGTCGCCGCGTCGGCGAGCCACGCAGGGCGGGCCCTTTGGAGCCGGCTGCGCCGCGCGTTATCTGTAAACTTGATGTTTAGCTAGTCTCTCTGAGCGTGCGACGACGCGCCCTCGGGTGCGCGATCGCGCTCACGGCGGCGTGAAGTCCACGGTGTCGGCGTCGGTCGACACCACGGCCACGCCGCGCAGGGTCTCGCGCCGCAGCTCGGGCAGCAGCGTCTCGAGCTGGCCGCGCAGGGCTGCGGCGTTGGGCGGGCGACGCTCGGGGTCGCGGGCGATGGTCCGCATGATCAGGGAGGTCAGCGAGCGAGGCAGCGGCGCCGGCAGGACCTGCGTCAGCGCTCGCGGCTCCGACCGGACGCGGGCGAGCAGCAACGCGATGCTGTGGTCGCCCTCGAAGGGCAGCTTGCCGGACAGGGCCTCGTACAGGACCGTGCCGAGCGCGTAGAGGTCTGTGCGGCCGTCGATGGCGTGACACTCCACCTGCTCCGGCGCCATGTAGTGGGGCGTGCCGATGGCGTGCCCGTCGGTGGTGAGAGCGGGGTCCGTGGAGTCGAGCGACTTGGCGACGCCGAAGTCGATGATGCGAGCGCGCTCCGTGCCGTCGGCGTTGCGTGTGACAAAGAGGTTCGCCGGCTTCAGGTCGCGGTGCACGACCCCGGCGGCGTGCGCCACCTCGAGCCCACGGAGGATGTCGATGGCGAGGGCACAGGCGCGCGCGGGGTGCAGCGTCCCGGTGCGCTTCATGATCGTCCAGAGCTCTTCGCCGTGCAGCCGCTCCATGGCGACGAAGAGGTGACCCTCGCGCCCCCGGCCGTGGTCGAGCACCCGCGCGATATAGGGGCTGACGATGTCCCGTACGAGGCGACCTTCGTTGAAGAAGCGCTGGACCTGAACCGGGTCCTCTGCCAGCCGCGGGTGCAGCAGCTTGACCACCACCTCGCCGCCGAGCTCGTCGGCGGCGAGCCAGGCGGTGCCGAAGCCGCCGCCCCCGAGGGCCTCGCGGAGCACATAGCGTCCGTCGACCGCGAGGCCTGCGGCTGGCGGCATGCGCGGAGGCGAGTGCCGTAGGGGCGGCGCAGAGCGCGCCGGGTGGGCCAGGCGCACCCGCATGGGGCCGAGCGCCGCCGGATGGGGCTCGGTCTGCACGCCGTCCAGGCGGAGGCCTCCGGCGACCTCAGCGTCGGCCGCGTCCGCCACCGCCACCAACACGGCCCCGCCGGCGGCGGCGTCGGCCAGCGCCAGCGCGCGCTGGACCGTGCCGCCACAGGGTGTGTCTCGGTCGTCGATGCGGCGGTGGACCACCGGGCCCACCGAGAGCGCGCCGCCCAGGTGTGGCGCCCCCTCCAACAGCGAGGCCGCCCGTAACGCGGCGATGCCATCGTTGAAGGTGGCCACCACCGTGTCCGTGCGCGCGAGGATCGCGCTGGGCTCCCACGCCTTCAGCGCCGTGGCCAGCGCCTCCCGCGCGGACTGTCCCCCCCGCACGAGCCGGGCGGCCAGCACCACCGAGCGGGTCACGGTCACGTCGAGGTCCGGATGCAACATGCCGGGCGGGATCGCCGCGCGCGCGTCGTCGAGCTCCAGCAGCCGCCCCGCCGTCAGCGCGTCGGGCTCGAGCGCAGGCCGCTCCACGAGCAGGGTCACCGGACGCTTCAGCTCGTTGCTCAGGTCGAAGGTGACGCGGCCGGGCTCGGCGCGCAGCAGCCCGGGGCTCAGGGTTCCGCCACGCAGCTGCAGGCTCAGCGCGCGCCCGACCACGTCGGCCCGCACCTGCAGGCTCGCCGTGCTGGTGGCGGGAAAGGTGCGCAAGCGATAGGCGCCAGCGAGCAGCGCCACGTCGAACTGCACCCGCTCGCCGGCCTGAATCACGGTCTGCGAGAGGATGTGGGGCGTGCGCCCGGGCCCCCCGATGCAGAGCAGCGGCTCCTCGATCTTGCGAATCCGCGGGTCGACGCCGAAGCCCACCACCAGGTTGTCGGGCAGCGAGCCGTCGAAGGGCAGGTTGCACGAGGGGCAGTGCACGTCGCGCGGACCGGCCCCGAGCCGCGGCGCCGTGGCCTTGGCGACCCGGCACGAGGGGCAGCGGAGCTCCCACGACACGGTCAACACCCCTCCCGCCACCGCGTCGAGGAAGGCGACCACGGTCTCCGCCTCGGGCAGCTGCCATCGGCGCGCCAGCCGCAAGGGGTTGAGCTGACGCTGCAGGCGGAGCGGCGCCTTGTGAATCAGCTGTGCCAGGCGCTTGGCGACCGCAGGGGAGCGCACCCCCTCGAGGCCACGTTCGAGCAGATCGCCAGCGCGACGAGGCAGCGCGGGCGGCGGGTCGTCGAAGAGACTGCGCTCCCCGTCGAGCACGGCGACGGCCCGCCTGAGCGCGCGGTCCAGGCCGGGCCGCGTGAAGAGCCGCGCGTCCGCCACGACGGCTGGGCGCGTCACCGTGACACGTGGGGTGATGACGACGCGGTAGTCGATGCTGGTGCCCTTGGGGTCCGCCGTCAGGTCGAGGCTGACCACGTAGCTCCGTGCAGGCCCGCCGTGGAAACGCCGGTTCACAGCGAAGCGCCGCGGGGCGTCCCAGACGAAGGGCCGCTCGTCCCAGCGCAGCGGGATCCCCGCGCGGCGGAGCGTGCCGGTGCGCTTCACCGAGCCGTCGGGCTGCGCCTCTTCTTCGAAGCTCTGATCGATGCCAGCGACGCGGTTGAAGCGGTCGGTGTCCGAGAGCAGCGCCCACGTGCGCTCGAGCGGCGCGGTCGTGCGCAATCGCCAGCGGAGCTCGACGGGCCGTACCTCGGGCATGGGTCCTCAGGGCAAGGGGCGAGTGCTCAACCCAACCGAGGCGAGCGGGGTCGCGGGGGTTGGCGTGGCTGCGATCGAAGCGCACGAGACGGCGACGGACCGTCGCCTCGTGCGAAGCATAGCGCAGCGGCCGAGCCCAGGGCAGTGCGACGGCCGCCCCGGGCCAGCGCGCTGGCCCGGGGCGGCCACAATCCAAAAGACGCACGACGGCGCGTCCCACCCGGTGACGGACCCGCCGCCGACGCGGCAAGTGGGGATACATCCGCGGATCGCGCTGGCTGAGTCGGCCAGCACGGAGCGCATCAACCCAAGCCGCTGACGGCTACTCAGGAGTTCTCCATGCATCGCTCTCGCTCCCCCTGGACGGTCGCCGTCGTGACCCTTCTCTCGGCCCTGCTCTTCGCGAGCGCGGCGTCAGCGGCCCCCACCCATCGCACCAAGCCGGGCTCCGATCGGGAGACCTTCATCGTCTTTGACGGCCTCACGATGACCGCGACGGTCCGGCGCGGTGACGCGCTGATGCTGGCGTGGCGCCGGGCGCGCTTCGAGCCGATCCTGCGGCTCAAGCGACTCGACCTCGGCAAGGCCCTGTCCCTCAGCGCACGGTCGCAGAAGCTGAAGTAGGGGCGCCCGACCCGCGCCGTTGCCCTCGCGGTCACGCGCGCGCAGGCTCCGGGAAGACGCTGGCTTCGCTGCGGGTTCTGGCTCCGATCGACGCGAGCCGCCCGAGCGCCACGTCGGTGCTCGCCGGAGACCTCATGCCCGCGTCCGTGTCCGCCTCCCCGAACGAGACTCCGCCGGCGGCGGGCGCCCCTGCCGACCGGGTGCCGGCCACGCAGCCCCGGCACACTGGCGCCACGGGGGGCTGGTTCAGCCTGTGGCGGGTGGCCACGGCGCTCGCCCTGGCCGCGCTCGCCGCGGACGCCGTGCACGCTGGCGGCGCGACCTGGGTCGTGGCCGTGTGGGTGGGGCTCGCGGTGGCCTTTGGGCTCGGCTGGACCGCCCGTCAGGTGACCGTGAGCCTGGCGCTGGCGATCCTCTTCGAGACCGACGTCACGGCCTTGGCCGACGGTCACGCCTGGTTCCTGGGGCTGCTGACGGTGGTCAACACTGTCCCGCCGGCGCCCTACGGCAGCTGGAGCGCACGGGGGCGCATGGACCCGGGCGAGGGCTGGCGGCTCCCGGTGTGGCGCCACCGCGCGGCGGGCGCGCTCGCCGTGCTGTGGTGGGCCTTCGTGGTCTGGTGGGCGCTGGCGGCGACGGCACCCGATCCGCTCTCGTGGAGCTTCTACGCTGCGGGCCTGCTCACCCACTGGCTGGCGCTTCAACCGGGCTGGATCGACGCCACGGGCCCCGCCGTCAAGCTCGTGGGCTACGACGGTCACTGCGGCCTGTGCCACCGCGCCGTGCGCTTTCTGCTGGCGGAAGACCCGGCCGGCGCGCTGCGCTTCGCACCTCTGCAGGGCCCGAGCTTCGCCGACGCCGTGCCGGAGGCCACCCGCAGCGCGCTGCCCGACAGCGTGGTGGTCGTCACGGAGGCGGGCGACGTGGTGTGGAAGGCGGCGGCCGCCAAGCTCCTGCTGGTCCGGCTCGGCGGCGGCTGGCGTGTGATGGGGCACACGCTGTCGCTCGTCCCCACGCCGCTGTTGGACCTGGCCTACGACGCGGTGGCGGCCGTGCGGCACCGGATCTTCGCCCGGCCGCCCGCTGCCTGCCCGCTGCTGCCACCGGAGCTGCGCACGCGCTTTCTGCCCTGAGCGACGAAGGCTCAGCCGCAGGCTCCTCGTCCACAGCGTCGCGGCCGGAGTACGCTCACGCCTTGGCGCGCAGATCCACCGGCTCGAAGGCCCCGGAGGGCGCCCGTGGGGCGAAGGGACGCGGCGCGTCTCCGCCTGGCGGCCACTCCCACAGCTCCACCGAGCGCGCGAGATCGCTGCCGTCCACCGGAGCCCGCAGCCAGACGTAGGTCTGGGTGCCGATGCGGTGGACGCACTCGGGCTCTGCGAAGGCCGGCGACCAGAAGCCGCCATTGGCGAAGGTCAGCGGCCCCACCTGGTCCAGCCGAGGGATGTGCGTGTGCCCCATGACGCAGTTCCGCGCGCCCGTGATCTTGTGGATCAGGTCCGCGCGGCGCTCGTTGACCAGCGGGTCCTCGAACACCTGCGGCTTGACCTTGAACGAGTACATCATGAAGAGCGGGGTCAACACGGCCAGGGGCACCAAGACCCACAGCGGGCTGATGCGCCAGATCCAGTTCACGGCGCTCACCGCCTGGAAGGCCGCCCAGAGCATCAGCAGAAAAAGCACGCCGCGGTCGAGCCACAGCTCGCGGGCGACCATCAGCGGATCCGTGGCCGCGGAGGGCACGCTCAGCGCGTGCAGCTGCCGCACCGCCTTGGGCGTGACCCGAGCGCGGGCGGCGATGGCGGTCACCTTGTCTTCGACCAGCAGCGGGTCGCGCATCGGCGGGCGCAGGTAGTCGCGCAAGGTCACGAAGAGGGTGACCATGGCTCCCCAGAACCAGGTCCACAGCAGCAGCGGCTGGGTGCGCAGCATGTACTTCACGAAGAAGCGCACGTACTCCCCAAAGCTCATGATGTAGTTGGCCGTGGCGTGCGGGTTGAAGTAGCCCATGCCGTTGAGCATGTACCGGTTGGCGAGGTCGCCGAAGGGGATCTGCACCCGAGGACGCCCATGCACGCTGATGAGCGGGTCGATGGGGCTCACCGTGACGCAGTAGGGGTCGTACATGTGCCCGTGGGACACGAAGGTGTCGCCCTCGCTGAGATAGAACCACTCGCAGAAGCGAACCTGTGCTTGGAGCGCCTCGGGAAGCGCCAGCGCCTGCCGCACCAGCGACTGGACCTCGGGCCAATGCAGCTCGAGATCGTGGTTGCCGAGGACGAAGACCAGCTCGTGTCCCCGCTGCACCCAGGTCCTCAGCGCGCCGAAGAAGACGGGGTGGTCCGCTACGATGCGCTCCATCTTGTAGGCGCTCATCCACGCCTCGGAGGTCATGCCACGCTGGCGGCCGAGCCAGTTGATCTCGCCCGGGGGCTCTTCCGGCATCGCCGTGATGTTGTCGAAGTCGAAGATGTCGCCGTTGAGGACCAGCTCCATGGGCCCCTCAGCCTGGGCGTGGGTCCACGTGAGCAAGCGTTCGACGTCGGCGTCGATGAAGAACTCGCGCCGCTTGTACGCCTTCCAGTGGGGCGGCCCCGCGTCCGGCTCCTGCGCGTCCGACAGGTGCATGTCGGAGAGCACGAGCGTCTCGAGCGGAGCGCGGGAGCGGGGGTCGACCATGGGCGTTCGCGGTCCGATCGTGGGGTGGGAGCGCGCCGTTCGCGGCGCTGGGAACGCGACATGGACGCGAGGCTGAACGCCAGCGGCGGCTCCACGGAGTGTGCCAGAGCCGACAAAACGACACCACGCTGCGTCACCTGAAGGCGACGCAGCGTGGTGTCAGAACCGATGCGCCGAGCCCGAAGGCCCTCGCGCTACGCCGTGCGGGACGACAGGCGCCCCGCGGCGATCACCAGCTGGCCTTGGTCACGCCGGGCAGCTCACCACGGAGGGCGAGCTCGCGCAGGGCGATGCGGCTGAGGCCGAACTTGCGGTAGTAGCCGCGCGGACGCCCAGTGAGCACGCAGCGGTTGCGCACGCGGCCGGGGTTGCTGTTGCGCGGAAGCTTCGCAAGGGCGCTCATCGCCAGCTGCTTGTCGGCGAAGGGGACCTTGGGGTCACGGATAATCGCCTTCAGCTTGGCGCGCTTCTCAGCGTACTTGGCGACCAGCGCCTTGCGCTGCTCGTTCTTGGCGATTTTGCTCGTCTTGGCCATGTCTGGGATCTCCTGGGGTGGCTTACGCGCCCCACTTGCGCTTGAAGCGGTCGATGCGGCCCTCGGTGTCCACGAGGCGCTGGCGTCCGGTAAAGAAGGGGTGGGAAGCGGACGAGATGTCGAGGCGGATCACGAAGTGATCCACGCCGTCGATGTCACGGGTCTCGCCGCTCTTCATGGTCGACCGCGACTGCCACTCCTTGCCAGTGGACGAGTCGTGGAAGAGGACCGGGTGGTAGTCAGGATGGATTTCCGGCTTCACGGTGCGCTCTCATGAACCCGAGGTTGCCCTCGGCTGGTGCGTCGCCTTGCGGCGAGGCGGGTTTCATTCCCCGCGCTTGGCTCTTGAAGTGTCGGAGGCGGCGGTTGCCGGCCCGATGTCCCTCGGGAGCGTGTTCAGACACCGACTGAGGCGTCCGAGCGCCAGAACCTGCGAACAGGCCCCTTGGCGGCGGGGGCGGTCAGATAGCGCATCGCCCTGGGCAATGCAAGCTGATTGTGCAGAAACCAGACGCTTTTGCGCCGAAGGAGCGCGGTCTGAGAGCAGATCATGGACCCGACTCCACGCTGGGCGGAGCTCGCGGCGCGTGCGCGTCGGGGTCGCCCCGCCGCGTCCGCACCAGGGCGACCCCGCTGGCCGGGTCGCGAAAGACGCGGGGTGCGCCGGGCAGCAGCGTCCGGCCCGGACCGTCGGGGATCACCCAGGCGTCGCTGCCGGCCAAGGCGCCCGGGCCTGCGCGCGCACCGACCGGATGCAGCACACGCGCCGGGTGGCCGAGCAGCGCGAGCCCCGGCGCGGCGGCCTCCGGCAACACCGCCTGCACCAGCTGACGCAGGTCACGGGTCTGGCCCGCAGCGAGGTAGGCACGGTTGATCCCGCGGGACCGAACGACGGCGTCGTCGCCACCCTGGTGGTGCAGCCATGTGGTGCGCCAGACACCGCCGTCGCGCCAAGACCACGGGACCGCAACCAGGGCGCTCAGCGTCAGAGCGGCAGCCCACAGCCGCGCGCCGCGCGCCACGCCGGCGCTGGGCCCCGTGCGCTGCTTCGCGAGCTCTGACGCGACCGCCGCCGCGTGCACCGCGCCGATGGCGGCGAGGGTCACCACGAGCCAGAGGCCGGGATGGACAAAGCGCCACACCTTGTAGGGCACGAGCTGGTGGGGCAGCAGCACCGCCGCGGCGAGCAGGCCCAGGCTGGGCGCCCGGCGCGCGCCGACCAGCGCCAGGGGCAGCAGCAGCCACCGCAGCCCAGGGGCCGCCTCGCCGAAGTGGGCCCAGTAGCGATCTGCCGGCATGACGCCAAACGCGGTCTGCCCGGCCTGCAAGTTGTAGCGGAGGTAGGCCGCGACGCTGTGGAGCGGCGCGCCCCAGGTGACCCAGTCGACGGCGCCCCAGAGCGCCACGACGGCGACGCCACCGAGAGCGAACGCGCGCACACCCGCGCGACGCGCGTCCGCTGGCGAGCGGCGCAGCGCCAGCAAAGCCACGAGCGCCACAGCCGGCGTCAGCTGAACCCGGACGAGCGCGGTCAACGCCGCCAGCGCGCCGACGATCGCCAAGTCGCGCGGCGTGAGCCCGACGCGCTCGGCCCCACCGGGTGCCTCCGGCTGGGCGACGGGCAAGAGCAGCGGCGGCGCGGCGGTCTCGCCGTGGAGGGTCGGCGCGATCACGGGGGACTCCGGCGTCTCGCGCAGGGTCAGCACGGGGGGACCCAGCCCGACCGAGAGGCCGCGGTGCGCGAGCGCCAGCAGCAGCGCCGACGCCGGCACGTCGATGAGGGGCTGCGCGGCCATGACCACGAACATGGGGTGGCTCGCCCCCAAGGCGAGCACCGCGACCGCGGCCCAATGGCCTGCCTCACGGCGGGCCAGCTGCACCGCCAGCGCCAGGGCGGCGAGATCGATCGCCACCACGAGGCTCCTGGCCAGGGCGACGGCGGTCGCCATGCCCACGCCGGGCCCGGACAGGTCGAGCCAGTGACACAGCGCGAAGGGCGCGGAGAGCAGGCCCGGCCAGGTCCAGCTGCGGAGGCCCTGCTTGAACTCCCAGGCCACCACCCCGTAGCCGTGCACCGCGCGGAACGCGGGCTCAAGCCCCTGGAAGAGCGCGTCTGGGTGCAGGTAGGCGTCCTCGGTCGCGACCTGCCACAGCCGCAGCGAGACCGCGGTGAGCGCCAGCGCCCAGCGGGTCACACGGCGCGCGCGTCGCGACGATGCGATCATGGTGCGGCCTCCGAGGGCCCGCCGGGCGCACGCGACAGCTGCTGAGCCAGCCGCGCCTCCGCCAGCGCCCCTTCACGGCGCAGCCAGCTCACCAGCGCGGGCCAGACCTGGTCGGGCGTGCCCCCGAGGTCGACCAGCTCGGGGAGTCGGCGCAAGCGCGCGGGCAGCGGGGTCGTGCGTTCGGCAGCCAGGGCTGGCGGGTCGAAGGGCCCGGGCCAGGCCTTGTGGCCGGCGATGGCCACGGCGTAGTGCCACAGGGCCTCGTCGGCCCGGCCGGCGCGCCGCCACGCGCGGGCCAGATGGAGGCGGTTGTGGACCGCCGCCGGGCAGCGCTCGGCGGACGAGCGGTAGAGGGAGAGCGGGGTCCGCCAGTCGTAGCTGCGCTCCGCCGAGCGCGCCGCGAAGAGCAGCGCGAGCACGGC
Organism: bacterium; assembly: GCA_030425545.1. Classification (GTDB taxonomy): domain Bacteria; phylum Myxococcota_A; class UBA9042; order UBA9042; family UBA9042; genus UBA9042. Next base: position 17,849 of record JAUIAC010000002.1, read on the forward strand.
GAGGGCGGCGGTCATCCGTCGCTGCGCCGAGGCGGGCAGGCGCCGTGAGAGGCGCTCCACGTCGTGGGCCAGGGCGCCCGCCAGGAAGAGCGACGGCCACAAGAAGATGCGCTCGGCCAGGGTCACAGAGAGGTCGACCACCCACTGCCCCACCAAGAGGTAGCTCAGCGCGAAGGCGACCCAGAGCCCCGGGGCCCTGCCCTGCCACGTGCGCCACGCGTCCCACCCGCAGCGCGCCACCACCACCAGGGCCGCCCACGCCCGCCAGCTGCCCAGCACGAAGGGGGACGTCGGTGGCGTCACGTCCGCGTAGGTGTGGTCGGCGCACAGGCGGAGCGGCACCAGCGCGAGCTCGCCGTAGGTGCCCAGCAGCCCCAGGTTGGCCCACCACCGGGCCGGCCCGCTCAGGCCGACGACGACGTTGTCGGCGCCGACAAACCCAGGCGGCAGCCCCACCGGGAGCGCCGCCTGGCGGGCCGCGATGTACACCAACCCCGCCACGGCCAAGGCGCCCGGCCCCAGGAGATCGCGCCGATGGACGGCCCCCGTGCGACGCCAACGGACCGCGAGTAGCCAGGCGGAGAGGGCAGGCAACAGCGCCACAGTCTCCTTGCTCAACAAGGCGAGCACGTAGGCCAGCGCCCCAGCCGTCGCGAGCGCGGCGTGACGACCCAGTGAGCGCGCTCGCTGGGCGGCCAGCGTCAGCGCCACCAGCGCCAGGGCCGCCGCCAGGACGTCAGCCCGGCCGACGACGCTGGCGACGTTCTCCACGTGCACGGGCCACACGGCAAAGAGCAACGCGCCTCCCAGCGACGCGGGGCGGGAGAGCCGGGCGCCCGTCGGAGCCTGCAACCAGCGCCACAGGCCGAGGGTGAGCGACACGAAGAGCAGCAGGTTGACCAGGTGGTGCAAGAGCGGGCCGGCGCTGAGCCGATGGACCACCGCGAAGGTGAGCGAGGTCACGGGCCGGTACGAGCTCGACCAGCCGGTGCCCAGCGGCCGGCCCCAGTATTCACGGGTGAAGACCTCGAGCAGATGGGCGGCGCCGGTGACCGCGGGGTGGCCCAGCACGGCGGCGTCGTCGTCGAAGCTGTAGGCGCTGAATACACCGACACCGTGGCTGAGCACGCAGGCCACCACGATGAGCGCAGCGGGGACCCAGCGAGCGCGAGGCCCGCGCTCCCGAACGTGGGGGCGCGACGATTCGGTCACGCTCAGCTCGTCAGGCGAGCGTCCCGCGTGACGTGCAACGCCTCGACACGGAACAGCGCGCTGGGGCCGCGGCTGACGACGAAGCGCGCGATGCGGCTGCGCACGGCCGGGTCCATGCCGACAAATCGAACGCCGATGCCCGGCACCTGCATCGGCGCCCCACCCGGCGCGTCCGTGTCGTCGGCGGGCGCCACGCGACGGACGACCTCTCCGACGACCACGACCGGCGAGTCGTCGGGCGGTAGGGGAAAGCGCAGGGAGACGTGAGCGCCCAGCGCCGGCGCGTCGGACAGCCGCACGAAGACACCGCCCATGCTGACGTTGAAGATCTCGCCCGCCCAGGTGCCGCCGTCCTCGGTCTCCACCAGCGCCCCTGCGGTCAGGAGCACGCGCGGGCTGGCACGATCGTCCCGTTCGGCGGGGAAGAGCGCGGCGTTGACCTCGTAGAGCAGCATCTCGAGCGGAGAGTCGGGGCCTGGGGTGAAGACGCGCAGGGGGACGTCCACCGGCGGCGTGACATCGCGCCCGTGCGGGGCGACGACCACCACCGGCACGGGGCGCGTCGGAGCGGCCGCTCGCACGACGCGGGTCACATGCTCGAGGCGGTCCTCGCCGAACCCGGCGTCCACCAGCACGAGGTCGATCTCACCGGGCTGGGCTCGCAGCACGGCGGAGACGTCTTCAGGGTCGGTCGACACGACCACGGGGAAGTGGGGCCGGAGCAAGCTCACAACGTCGGTGCGCGTCCCGTCGGGCGGCAAGAGCAAGAGCAAGCGGCGAACGCGGCGCATGAGAGCCTCGACGGGGCGGGAGCCGGGGAGTGCGAAACAGGTGGGAGCGAGGCAGCGCCGAGGGAGCGCTCGCGGACGAAGTGCGGCGCTGGTCGTGGGGGACACGCCCAGCCGCGCCTAGAGTAGCCGGGCGCGTGCCAGAGGGACAGCGGCAAGGGCCAATGGGCCTTCGGACGGGCGACCGCGGAGGGCGCGGGGGGCTCCGGCGACATTGAGGGGCGAGGGGGCGGAGCCCTACTTCAGCGAGCGCGCCAACGCCTGTCGTAGCGTGACGCCCCAGGCCCGCTCCACCTCGGTGACCAGGGCGGACGGATCCCGCTCGAGGGCGGCGATGTCCCACAGCCGCACGTCGCCGTCCCAGCTGGCGGTGGTGAGGAGCTGGCCCCGCGGACCGAAGTCGACGCTGGACACCTGACGGACGTGGCCGCGCAGGGTCGCCAGCAGGGTTCGGTCCCGGACGCGCCAGACCTCACACGTCCCGTCCACCAGCCCTGCCGCCACGAGGCTGCCGCCAGGGTTCACGGCGACGTCGAAGGTCCGACGGGCCAGATCCCCCAGCACGAAGGCGTGCGTCACCTTGGGCTGCGTGTGGCCCGGCTCCACCTCGAACACCCGCAGGCGTCGCGTCGCCGCCACGGCGAGCGTGCGCCCCTCGGGGGAGACGGCGAGCGCCGTGGCCTGCGTCGGCCCCTCGAGCTTCGCGGCGTGCAGCTGGCCGGGCGCGCTCGCCGAAGGCTCGTGGAGCGACCATACAGCCCCGCCTATGGTGGCCACCCACAGCGCGGCGCCGTCGGCCGTGCGCGACATGTCGACCACCCGCAGCGGTGCGGCCGCGGCGTCCAGGACAACGCCCGTCGCGTCGTAGGTCAGGAGTCGACGTACGAAAGCGGCGGCGACCACCCTGCCACTGGACAGCAGCGCCGCGCGCTTGTGGCCGCCAACCCCGCTGGTCCACAGCGGACGCCATGTGCGGGTGTCATACAGGCGCATGGACCTCGTGCCCGCACAGGCGACGAGCAGGGAGCGACCATCGGGCGAGAAGCTCGCGGACTTCAGCACGCGCCGCTGCCACCGGTCGCGCAGCAGCAGCGCGCCGTCGCGGAGCGCGCGCACCTCCAGCCAGCCATTGGCCTTGCCGATGGCCACGGTCGCCCCGTCCGGCGACAGGGCGGCAAAGGCCAGGCCGACGGGCGGACGGGCCTGGCTCAGACGGTCGACGTGGGGCGCTGACGGCAGCCGCCACACGGACACGCGACGGCCGAAGGTGGTGACAACAGCTCCCGAGGCGGACAGGCGGAGGTCGGTGACGCCGGCGCCAGGAACCCGACCTAGCACGGCGCCGGTGCGAGCGTTCCACACCTCGACGTGCTGCTGCGTCCCCCACACCGCCACGTTGGCCCCCTGGCGCCCCACGGCCATGGCCTGCACGCCGCCGACGTGGACGCGCCCCCGCAACACCACCCGGGAGTCTCTCAGCCGGACCACGGCCAGGTCGCCCGTGCGGCCGGCCACCACGACATGGGCGCCGTCGGGCAGCCACGCGATGGCGGCGACGCCGTTCGTCCGGTGGTCCAGCCCGGTCCGCGTCCAACCGGGCAGCGGGTTGCCCTCGAGGTCGACCACCCGCAGCCAGCCCAGGCTGCACATCACGGCGATCCGCTGTCCCTCCGGCGAGAGCCGCGCCTGAATCGCCAGCCCACCGAGGGCGCACGCGCGATGCGTCCGGCTCCCGATGGTGTCCGCCACGTACACGTCGCCATCGGACGTGCCCACGGCCTCGGAGCGGGCGCCCTGACGATCCCAGGCCATGGGCCAGGGCATCGCGTGATCGACGGCCCACAAGCGGCGCGGCATCGGCGTCCCGTCCCGTGTGGAGAGCCAGCGGGCGTGGCTGCGACGGCCCTTCGCGTAGACGCCGACGCGATCGCCAAGCAAGAGCGCGTCCCCCACCGGCGCCGCAGGATCCGCGGGCTCGGTGAGGGTGTCTGTCGGACCGACGCCGGGGATGGGGCGAACCAGCAGTGTGCCTTCGCGCGCCCGCGCACGGCGCCACCGCAGCGCCAGCGGCGCGCGATCGACCGCGCTGACCCGGGGCTGCGGCTGTCGCGCAGCGCTGGGCACGTCGTAGAAGAGCACCGCGTCCCCGGCGACGCAGAGGACGGTCGCTCCCTCCGGCCCGGGCGCGAGACGGTCGCAGGCGGGGAGCGGGTGATCCCCCACCAGCTGAGGGCGAGGCGCGACGCCGAAGCCCGCGAGGGTCCCGCGCGCCGAGGGCGACGGCGCGAGGCGGAGGGCGTTGGCGGCGAACACCTCGGCTTCGGCGCGGCGCCCGTCACGAAGCGCGGCGTCGGCCTTCTGCACCAGGGCGAGGCGCAGGTTCTCGTTGGACTGCTCCATGGTCTCACGGGTCTGCGCCTCGGCCGCGATGGCGCGGTCGCGCTCCAGCCCCGTACGTCGGGCCGCAAACAAGCCCAGCCCCACGAGGAGGCAGGTCGCCACTGCCGCGACGACGAGCGGGCCCCGCCACGCCCGCGCCAGGCGACGCAGCTGCTCAGCAGGGGAGTAGACATGCGCCTCGACCAGCCGGCCGTCGAGGAAGCGCGCGACGTCGTCGGCGAGCGCCTTGGCGTCGCTGTAGCGGTCCTCGGGGTCGGGGCGCAGGGCGCGCGCCACGATGGCGTAGAGGGCGCGTGGACCCGCGCGCTCGCCCAGCCACGCCGGGTCGTCAGCCCGGCGCAGCGCGATCTGGTGAAAGGCCTCGTCGGGTCGGTCGCCCGAGAGCAGCTCCCACAGCATCACCCCCAGGCTCCACACGTCGCTCCGGGCGTCGGCCACGTGTCCGAGCGCTTGCTCGGGGCTCATGTAGGCCGGCGTACCGATGACCGCGCCGACGCGGGTCACAGAGCTGTCGGGTGGCGTAGCGCTCGCCACACCCCGTGCGGCGGCCGGCGGCGTCGCACCGCCGTCGTCTTCGTCGCCGAGGCCCGCTCCGACCAGGCTGTCGCCCCCTGCTGAGCCCTCCGGGAGGTCCCGCGCCCGGCGCGCGAGCCCCCAGTCCACCACCTGCGTCTCGCCATAGGCGCCCACCATCACGTTGTCGGGCTTGAGGTCGCGGTGGACAACGCCCTTCTGGTGCGCGTAGGCCACCGCCTCGCACGCCGCCTGCAGGTGGCGCAGGAGCCGAAGGCGCGCCTGGAGGTCCGCTGCCTCCGCCAGCGCGTCCCGCAAGCTGCGTCCGCGGATGAGGCGCATGGTGTAATAGGGCGTCCCGTCGTCCGCCTCGCCCGCGTCGTACACCGGCACGATGGCCGGGTGCTCCAGGTAGGCCGTGATCCTGGCTTCGCGGACGAAGCGCGCGAGCAGCTCCGGCCCGCTCCCTTGCCCGACGGCGACCCGTTTGTGCGCCACCTGCCGGTCGAGCACGCGGTCGTGGGCGCTGCACACCACCCCCATGCCGCCAGCGCCGAGCTCCCCCGCGACGTCGTAGCGCTGCGCCGGATCGCGCCCCAGCGCCGTGCGTGGCGTCACCACGTCCTCCGCCGACGTGTCCCACACTCCGCTCGGCCTCGCGCCGTGGACCACCGATCCCACGGCCCAGCCGGGCTGCGGCGAGGGCTCGGGGGCCTCGGCGGGCACGTCCCGTGGCGCGTCGCGTGGCGCGTCGTGTCGTGCGTCACCTGCCACGTCGCGGGGAGGCTCGCGGCTCACGTGTGGTCTTGCACGCGGTCGTCGCCATAGAGCAGCAGCTCGACCGTCCCGCGGCCCCCCGCACGGACCAGGTCCGTGCGCACGCCGGCCCCACGCAGCTTGCGCCGCAGCCGGTTGAGGTTGACGTCCCACTTGCGGCGCAAGGCGATCCGGTCGGGCTCCTTGGGCCAGATCTCGCCCGCCAGCACGGCCCAGCCAACCGGGCCGTCCACGGCCACGAGCTCGGAGACGATGCGCGCCGCGATGCCGTCGAGCGCCAGGGCTGGCTGCCCGTCTTGCAGGATGTGGGCCGTGTCGTAGCGCGCGACGAGCGTGAGCGGCCGCCGCAGCGCACCCTCGAGCTGGGTCGCCCCCTGCGCCAGACGCGCGAGAGGCACCGCCACGGCGCTCACCGTCACGCCCTCGATGTCGAACACGTCGCCCTCGTGAAGCTCGAGCGCGGGCTCACGGCGGGCGGCGCCGTCGCGGGTCTGGAGCACCCAAGCCTGCCCGGTGTTCCAGATATGGGCGCTCGCTGTGGCCCGGTAGCGCGGCACCAGCGCCGGCGCCGGCTCGAGCACGAGGCTGGTGGTCCCGGCGAGCACCTGACGCAGCTCTCCCCCGACGTCGATGGCCAGCACGCGCTCCGGCAGCGCGACGTCGACGACGTGCAGCCCGAGCCCAGGCGCCATCTCCACGTCGAGCCCCGGTGTGAGGGTGACCTCGTTCACCGGCCGGCCAGCGACCGCGAACATGCCCCGCAGCGCCAGCAACTTCAGGTCCTTGCCGCGCAGGCTGACCATGGCGTGAGCCTCGGAGATGCGGGCGTCGCTCAGGTGCAGGGCCGCTGTGGTGAGCCGACCGATGAGGTCGCCCGGCACAAGCGACGCGACGGTGCCGTCGGGCAGTCGGAGACGAACGTGAGCGTGCATGGCGAAGACCCAGGTCCTGACGGGGAGGAGGTGGGCGCGGACGTCGCGCGGGGAAGCGCGGCCACCGCCGACGAGCGTCGCAGTCTGGTCGCCACCAGGGGACGTGGCAAGGCGAGCTCCCGTGCCCAGCGGCGCCGGGAGGTGGCGCGAGCGGCCGCGTTGGCGAGGGCAGAGGGCCCGTCGCCGGGCGTCAGGTGGTGCAAGCGTGCTCCATAAGTGGCTGCAATGTTGGGTGCATGCCGGGGGCCATGTAGACTGTCTCGGTCACATCGACCGCCAGAGCCGCCGGGGCACACCAGCCCGCCGCGCGCTGCCGAAGGAGCCCCTGCCATGCGACCCACCTCGTTGAAACGCCGGTCTACCTTCCGTCTGTCCCACCGCCATGCCGCCGGGCCCCGCGGCGTCCGCGCGCGGCCCACCCGAGACCTCACCGCGCCAGCGACGGCCTGGCTCTGTGCGTTCGGCCTAGTCGCGGCGCTGGGCGGCTGCACCCCGGAAGAGAAGGGCCCCGAGCTGCCGCCCGAGGCGTCGATGACCGTCGACGTGAGCGCGTTCAAGGCCGGCGCCGCCAGCGGAAAGACGGACGGCACCGGCACCGGCGACACGTCCCACGCCGCAAACGCCTGGACGCGCGTGGCGTGGCTCAACACCGCCGTCGTGGTCGGCCTGGCCGCGCCCAGGCTGGCGCTGCGCGCCGCGCTCAGCCAGCGCCCCTCCTTCGCCAATGGCGCGTGGAACTGGCTCTTCAACGTCAAGGCAGGCGGCGACACCCTCGCCGCCGATCTGACCGGGCGCTTCGGCAACAACGCGGTGTCGGGCAGCGACCTCGATCTCGAGATGCGCCTGACCTGCACCGGCTGCAAGGTCCCCACGGACAACTTCCTCTGGTACACCGGGCGCTTCGACAGCGGTGCGCGCTCGGGACAGTGGCAGCTCTTCCATCCCGACATCGCGCAGGACGACAAGACCTTCGTGCACATCGCGTGGGAGATCACCGACCCGACGCACAAGACGCTGACGTTCACGAACAAGCGCACCGACGGACACGCCGACGCTGGCGACGTCATTCAGTACCTGCGCGACGGCGACGCGCTGAGCGTGACGGTGCACGACGCGGACAAGGCGCTGGACTACACCGCGGAGATCTCCGTCGCCACGGGCGCGGGTTGGCTGCAGGTCCCCGGCTACAACAAGGGCGAGAAGGCGTGCTGGGACAGTGAGCGGGTCAACACCCCGTGCCCGTAGTGCGCGTCGGACCCGCGGTGTGCGTCGGACCCGCAGTGTGCGTTGGACCCGCATTGTGCGTTGGACCCGCAGTGTGCGTCAGACCCGCAGGGCGCGTCGCCGCCTGAGGACTGCCGCGACCGCCACACACGCCGGTGCGTCAGGCGTCGGGGCGTCGGGGCGTCGGGGCGTCGGGGCTTCAGTCATCGGGGCGTCACTCGTCGATGCGCAGGTCGCGGTCGTCACGGGCTCGGAGCAGCGCGCGCAGCGCTCCGACATCGAGCGCGCCGTCGGGCCGCTGCAGCACCGCTGCGGCGGCCGCCGGTCCACGAGCGGTGCCCGGATCGGCCCCGCTGGCGGCAACCCCAGGACCTTGGGTCACGGCGGGCACGCGAGCGTCGCGTGGACGGCCGCCCTCGTCCAAGGTCGCGGCGACCAGGCGTCGCACGGCGGCCGCGCGGGCGGCCTTCGACGCGCTGGCGTCGAAGCCGATCGGGTCCGCTCCAAGCGCGCGCAAGCTGCGCGCCGCGGTGCGGCGCACCGCGGCGTAGGGGTCGTCGAGGGCCAGGGTCAGCAGCGGCACCTGCCAGTCGCGGCCCGAGATCGCCAGCGCCGGACCCCAGGCCAGGTGCCAGGCTGCGAGGGCGCGGAGCCCCGGCTCGCCTGAGAGCAGCCACCGCACGGACGCTGCCACGCGCGTCGGTGGCGGCGCCGCCCCCTGCCCCGTGGCGTGGCCGTCAGCCGGCCTGGGTGTCCGGAAGCGCTCCGGCCACCAGCGCCCCATGGCCGCGACGCTCCAGTCGAGCGGCCGGTCGAGGTGGCACAGGTTGCACGCCAGGGGCCGGCCTGCGGCGTGATCCGCGCTTGGATCCGGCACGCGAATCTCATGGTCACGGGTCGCCTTGAGCAGGCTCCAGGCCGTGTTCGGCATGTGACAGCTCTGGCAGCGCGCGCCGCTGCTCGCCGCGGGATGGTGGCTGTGGTCGGCCTTCGCGCGCTCGGACGCGAGCGTCGTGTGGCACCCCACACACGCGGCGTCGCCTCGCGCGCCCGGGCGCAACTGGTCGTCGCGCCAGTGGGTGAGGTGCCCACCGACCGGCACGGCCTCGATGCGCGCGGCAGCCAGGGCAGCCGGCTGCGGATCCGTGGCCCCAGCGAGGCGCGTCGACCGGCCCGGCGCCGAGCTCCCGTCGCCAGCCACCGGTCCGACCGGGGCGGCGCCGGCGTCGTGCAGGCTGTGACACCCAGCGCAGCCCAAGGTGCCCTGCTGGTAGCAGCGCGAGCGACGCAGGGCGCTGTACTCCCGCCCCGCCACGCGCAGCCCGCCGTCCCGCCAGAACAGGCCATGCAGCGGCCACCGCGGGTCGTCGGCGTGCGCGCGCTGGTCCTCCCCGGTGAGCAGCTTCGCGTGGTCTGCCAGCGCGGCGCCGGGGCGAAAGCTGCGCCCCTGCTCGTGCACGGCGTCGAAGCGGTCTGGATCGTCGACGACCACCCCATGGCACTGGCCACACACCTGCGACCCGCGCCGGTGGTCAAGCCGACCCGGGTGGACGATGCCGTCTGGGCTCGCGCCCGCTGCGGCGCGTGGTTTGCGTGTGCCGAACAGGCGCGCGACGCGGGCGGCATAGCGCGCCCACGGCGCCCGAAAACGAGCGATGTGGCGGCCAGCGGGGCCGTGGCAGGACTCACAGGCGATGCCGTGCTCGACCACGTCAGAGTCCCCGAATCGGGCCCTCGGCTGCGTGGTGTGGCACTGGATGCAGCTCGCGTTCCACAGCCCGGCAGAGCGATCCTCCACGGGGCCCTCCTCGCGCTCGATGTCGTGCGCCGGCTGCACAAAGATGTCGTCGAAGGGCACCCACCGCGCCGCCCGACGCAGCCACACCACCGGCGCCAAGGCCAGCTTGCGCGCCTCGCCCGCGGCCAGCCAGTAGGCCTGCTGGTGGTGCGAGCCGGTCATGAGCACCACCCGACGTCGCACCGGAGGGGCGTCTGGGCTCCCGGGCACCCCCAGGTCGAAGAAGTAGGCGTCGCCCTCGCGCACGGGGCGAACCACGCGGTCGGGCAGCCGCAGCGGCGCTCCGTCGAAGCGCCCGAGCACGCGCCCCGGCTCGGGCCTCTGGGTCATGGTGCTGTGGTGGGAGCGGCGCCACGAGGCGAACGCGGCGGGGTGACAGGTCCGGCACGCGGCGGATCCCACGAAGCCGTCCTCGCGGGCGCCCTGCCCCGCCACGACGAGCGGCTCGTCGCTGGGCGGCGCGCGCGGCGTCGGCGTCGGCGCCAGCCCGGCGACGGCCGCCAGGATCAGCGCGCACACCGCCGCGCCCGCGCGCCAACGGCCGCGAGCCACCGCCACCGCCGCCAGGGCCAGCGCCGCGCCCGCCCAGAGCGCCGCTTGGACCCAGGCTTCGTCGGTCGTGGGCAAGGCCGCTGAGACAGCTGCGCCGCTCCGCAGCGTGCGCCAGCCGGTTGCTTCGCTTCGGCCAAGGGGCGCGCAGGCCCAACTGCGGCCTGCGCTGTCGGCTGGCCGAGGCAGCATCAGGTCATCGCCGGGTGCAGCTGCGTGGGCGCTTCGTCGGCGAGCTCGGGCGCCTCAGCCCGCCGCCCCGGCCCACCTGGACGCCCCGTGTCGTCGTCCCCATGGGAGTCGGCCCCGTGGGAATCGGCCCCATCGCCCGTGCTGCCGCCTGCGTCGTCTCCCTCACGCGGGTTCGGTTGGTAGATGTCGTGGTCGGTGTAGAGCCCACGCACGTCCTCGACGATGAGGTAGAACGCCGGCACCAGCAGCAGCACGATCAGGGTCGCGAAGAGGATGCCGAAGCCCAGGCTGATCGCCATGGGCACGAGGAAACGCGCCTGCACCGATGTCTCCAAGATCATCGGCGCCAAGCCGAGGAAGGTGGTCAACGACGTGAGCATGATCGGTCGAAAGCGCCGCGCGGCGGCCCAGGTCACCGCGTCAAAGTGACTGGCGCCCTCGGAACGCCGCCTGCGGTTGGCGGCGTCGACGAGCACAAGCGAGTCGTTCACCACCACCCCGCTCAGGGCGACGATGCCCATCATGCTGATGATGCTCAGCTCGAAGCCCATGATCAGATGCCCACCGACCGCGCCCACGATGCCAAAGGGGATCGCGCTCATGACCACCACGGGCTGGATGTAGCTGCGGAAGGGGATGGCGAGCAGCGCGAAGACGATGATCATCGCGAAGAAGAAGCCGCGGCCCAGGCTGCCGAGCGACTCGTTCCGCTCCCGCCGCGAGCCCGCGAAGCTGTACTTGAGGCCCGGGTAGCTGGCCGCGAGCTCAGGCAGGTAGCTGGTGCGCAGGCTGGCGAGCACCTTGCCGGCGCTGCCCTTGCCCTTGTCCATGTCGGCCATGACGTTGACCGTGCGCGCGCCGTCGACCCGTGTGATCGACGTGTAGCTGTGGCCCCGCTTGATCGTGGCCGCCTCCGCCAGGCGGATCTCCTGGCCGGTGGGCGTGCGCAACATCAGCTGCTCGATGTCGTGCTCCGACGTGCGTGCCGACTCCGGCAGCCGCACCATGACGCGGATCTCGTCGCGCCCGCGCTGCTGTCGCAAGGCCTGCTGACCGTAGAACGCGCCGCGCAGCTGCCGCCCGAGGTTGGCCGCGTTGATGCCCAGGCTCGCCGCCTCGGGCCGCAGCGTGAAGTCCAGCTGCGGCTTGCCGGCCGCGAACCCGTCGTCGATGTCCTTGACGCCCGCGTAGGTCGCGAGGTGCGCCGCGAGCTGCTCCGCCGCCCGCTCGAGCGTGTCCATGTCGGGGTGTGACAGCTCCACGTCGATGGGTTCACCGGCCGAGGGGCCGATCTTGTAGCGAAAGGTCAGGCTCTCCATACCCGGGACCTCGCCCACCTCGGTCCGCCACTCGTTGGCGAACTCCTCGGCCGTGAGGTCCCGCTGGTCCGTCGGCACGAGGAACACGGTCGCCGAGGCGAGATGCCCGCCGCTCTTGCCGACGTTGGAGCTCGGCCCGCGCCGACCCGCCAAGGCCCCCACCGCGCTGTAGGTGCCGCGTCGGATCTTCTCCCCGCCGTGGCGAGCGACCACCTTGTCGGCCGCGGCCAGCAGCTTGTCCTGAATCGCCTGTGTCCGCGCCACGGGCGAGCCGAAGGGCAGCGTGGCGTTGGCGCTGATGATGTCGCCCTGGACCGCCGGCATGAAAGAGAACTCGATGCGCCCACCGGCCACGGTCCCGATGGTCGCGAGCAGCAGCGCCAGCCCGACCGCCACGGTGGTGTAGCGCCAGCGCGAGGTGAAGGCGACCACCGGCGCGTACACCTTGGCGATGAAGCGCTCGAGCGCCGAGCTGATCTTGCCCTGCTGCTTGTTGACGAAGCCCAGCAGCCCGACACCGCGGGCTTTTCGCATGTGCCCCAGGTGAGCCGGGAGGACGAAGAGCGACTCCACCAGCGAGATGATCAGCACGCTGACGACGATGGCCGGGATGTTGCGAAAGAGCTTCCCCGAGAAGCCCGGCACGAAGAAGAGGGGCATGAAGGCCACGACGGTGGTGAGCACCGAGAAGGTCACCGGCACCGCCACCTCGCGCGCGCCGTTGATGGCCGCCTCTACGCCGGACTCGCCGTTGCGTATTCGGTGATAGACGTTCTCGCCGACCACGATGGCGTCGTCGACCACGATGCCGAGGGTCACGATGAAGGCGAAGAGGCTGATCATGTTGATCGACACGTCCATCAGCGGCATCAGCAGCAGCGCGCCGGTGAACGAGATGGGGATGCCCATGGTGACCCAGAACGCCAGCCGCACCTCGAGGAAGAGGCCCAGGGAGACCAGCACCAGCAGCAGTCCCATCTTGGCGTTGCGCAGGAGCAGGTCGATGCGGTCGCGGTAGACCTCGGACTGGTCGTCCCACACCGCCACCTGCACCCCCTCTGGCAGGTTCGCCCGGGCTTTGGGCAGGAACTCGCGGACCGTGTCGGCGACCTGGATCGGGGTCTGGTCCCCGACGCGATAGACCGCCACCCGAGCGGCGCGCTTGCCGTTGAAGTTGGTGACCGTGTCCGAGTCTTCGAAGGCGTCCTTGATGGTCGCGATGTCGCGCAGCGTCACCGTGGTCCCGTCGGGCCGGCTGATCACGGGGATGTCTCCGTACTCTTGCCCCTGGTCCCGGCGCTCGGTGGTGCGCACGAGCACCTCGCCCCCCTTGGTCTTGACCGCGCCGCCGGGCAGATCGACCGCGCCGAGGCGAATCGCCTGGGCCACCTGGTCGAGGGTCAGGTTGTAGGCCCGCAGCTTCTCTTGCGGCACCTCGACGCTGATCTCCAGGTTGCGGACGCCCTCGAGCTCCGCCTGGGTGATGCCCGGGTTGGCGAGCAGCTCGCGGCGAAAGCGCTCGGAGAGCTGGCGCAGCTGCTTCTCTTCCACGTCGCCATAGACCACCAGGCTGATGACCTTGGACCGGCGCATGAGCAGGCTCACCACGGGTCGCTCGGCGTCCTGCGGCAGCGAGGTGATCCGGTCCACCGCGCTCTTGATGTCGTTGGTGACCCGGTCGTTGTTGGCGCCGAGGATCAGCTCGACCCGCACCGACGCCATGCTCTCGCTGGCCGACGAGGTCACCTTCTTGACCCCGTCGATGCCGCGCACAGCCTCTTCGACCGCGAGGATGATGCCCTCTTCGACCTCGCTCGGGCTCGCCCCCGGGTAGGGCACGGCGATGGTGACGACGTCGAGCTCGACCTCGGGAAAGACCTCTTGCTTGATGCCCAGACCGACGAAGATGCCGCCCAGGATCAGCACCGCCATGAGCAGGTTGGACGCGACCGAGTTGTGGGTCATCCACGCGATGGGGCCCTTCTTCAAGGCCTCCATGGCGCTCTTGTGTGCCTCTTGCGGGGTCATCGCTGAGCCTCCGCCTGGCCCGAGTCGGCCCGCGCGGGTCGCCCTGCCGCTGGGCCTTCGCCGCGTGGGGCCGACGCGCTGCTGGGGGCGCCGGGCTTTGGCGCGGCAGGCTTGGCCGGGGCCGCCTTGGTGCGCTCGCCTGCAGGCCCCGCTGCCGGCGCTGCCTTCTCTGTGGTGCTGGCCGCCTTGACGCGGGCGTCGCCGCGTACGCGCAGCGCCATGCCGGGCAGCGGGCTCGGGATGCGGCTGGTCACGACACGGTCCCCGTCCTGCAGGCCCTCGCGCACCAGCACGGTCCGCTTCTCGCGCCAGGCGATGCGGACCGGGCGCTCGTCGAGCTTGCCGTCCTTGGCCACCCACACCCGGTCCCCTTCACGCAGCGCGAGGCGCGGCAGCGGGATCACGTTGTCCAGCGAGCGCCCCTCGATCTCGACACGCACGTAGGACCCGAGCAGCAGCGGCAGCCAGGGCTGGCCGTCCGCGACGCCGGGCGGCGCGTCGAGCGGGTCGTCCACCGCCACCACGAGCCGCGCCATGCGGCCGTTGGGATCCAGGTCCGAGAGCAGACGCACCACCCGGCCCGCGCGCGCGAGCGTGGTCTCGTCCTCGCGCTGCTGGAGCACGCGCACCCGGGCCCCCTCCTTGGCGTTGAGCCCAGGCACCCGAATCGACGGCAGCTGCCCCACCGGCACGGACACGTTGACGAAGAAGCGGCGCGTGTCCACCAGCGTGGCGATGGGCGACGCCGGCGACACCAGCTGACCCAAGGCCGCTCGCTTCTCTCGGACGATGCAGTCGAAGGGCGCCTTGACCGCCGTGCGCGTGAGGTTGAGCCGCGCCTGATCCAGCGCCACCTCGGCCTGCGCGATGCGCGCCCGCGCCGCCTCCTTCTGCGGCTTGCGCAGCGACAGCGCCTTGCCGGCCGCGGTTGTGCGCACCCGGCTGCCGAGCATCTTCCACTCCTGCTTCGCCAGCTCAGCGCGACCGCGCTCCATGGTCAACTCGACCTTGGCGGCGGTGACCGCGGCGCGCCGCTGCTTGATCGCCAGACGCAGGTCCCGCGTGTCCAGATGCACCAGCTCGTCGCCCTGCTTGAACCGACGCCCCACCTCGAACGCGTCCGCCTCCGAGCGGATCACCCCCGAGATCTCGGGCTGCAGCATCACCGTGCGCTCGGGCACGACCGAGCCCGTGGCCTCGACGACCACCTTGCGGCTGCCGCTGTGGACGGTGACCACGTCAACGAGCATCGCCTCTTTGCGCGGCTTGGCGCGCTTGGCCTTGGGGCGCGACTTGACCATCTTCACGGCCACGCCGACGCCGACACCGACCACCAGCAGAGGCAGGAGAAACTTGAGGATCGTGCGCATCATGACGACTTCCCGGTGGTGCCCGCGAGGGCGCGGTACAGCTGGACGCGTGTGGACAGGAGGGCACGCTGGGCGCCGATGCGCTCGCCCTCGAGGCGCTGCAGGGTCGACACCGCCTGCAGCACGGGCAGGTAGGTGCTCTGGCCGGCGGCGAAGCGCGCGCGGGCCTGCCCCAGGGTCTCGCGCGCCAGGGCCAACCGGGCGTCCACACGCCGGAGGGACTCCCGCTGGTGCCGCTCCTGCGTCAGCGCGTTCTCGACCTCCCAGAGCGCCCGCTGCACCACCTGGGTGTAGGCGAGCACGGCGTCGGTCAACGCGGCGCGGTTGCGGTCGATGTCCCCGCGGATGCGCCCGCCTTGGAAGAGGGGAGCGGTGAGGCCGGCGAAGAGGCTGCCGACGAAGTTGTCGAGGAAGCCGAAGGGGTCGGCGCGGCCCTGAAAGCCAGCGCTGCCGCCCAGCCGAAGCCCGGGGAGCAGGTTGGCCTTGGCGCTGCCGAGCCGGTGGTCGGCCGCGATCAGCCGCTGCTGCGCCGCCTTCACGTCGGGGCGGCGGGCGAGCAGCTTGGCCGGCACGCCCGTGGCGGGCAGCGGCGGCAGCTTGGGCAGCGTGCGCACGTCGCCGAGGGCGACCTCGGTCCCCGGCGCCTTGCCCACAAGCATGCGGACCTGGTTTGCGGCCAGCTCCTCGGCCAGCTTCAGGTTGGGCTCCTGCGCCGCCACGGTCTCCAGCTGCTGCTCCTGCTGCAGCACGTCGACCGACGAGGCCATGCCCTGGCCAAAGCGCAGCTTGGTCAGCGTGAGCAGCTGCTCGTTGAGCTTGCGCTGCTCGGCCAGCAGGGTCTGGCGGGCGCGCGCTTCCACCAGGCGCAGCCAGGCGTCGGCCACCTGGGCGGTGAGGCTCAGGCCCAGCGCGTGACGGTCGTGCTGGGCGGCGCGCATGTCGCGCGTGGCGGCGCGCTTGGCGTTGAGCGCGCGCCCCCAGATGTCGACCTCCCAGCTGACGTTCAGGTTGAGTGGAAAGGTGGTCTGGGTCACCGCGATGGCGCCGCCGCCAGAGGCCGGGTTGGCGCCGAAGAAGAAGTTCTGCTGCGCCGTCTGCACCTGCCCGCTGACGCTGGCGGTCGGCAGCAGCGCGGCGCCCTGCACACGCGCCAAGGCGGCGGCCTGCTGGACCCGGGTGGCCGCGCGACGCACGTCCAGGTTGCCCTGCAGCGTGGCCTCACACAGCCGGCTGAGGTCGCCGGAGCCGAGGGCACGCCACCAGCGCGCCTCGACCTGCGCGCCACCACCCCCGGACCCGCTGAACTGGTCCGCCACGGCCACGAGCGGCTTTCGGTCGGTCTGGACCTGGTGCACCACGGAGCCGCAGCCCGCGCTGGCGAGCGCGGCCAGGCCCAGGGCGAAGCGCGCCAGGCATCGCCCTGCCTTGCGTTGGCTGGCGGTCATGGTGCCTCCCGCGCGGCGGTGCCAGGGGCGCCCGCTCCGTCCCAGAGCATGGTCACGAAGCGACGGACAAAGTCCGCTGTGTCGGGCCCCACCTGGCCGGGCAGCTGCGGCACCCGCATCCACTCCAGAAAGACATAGTTGTGCATGGTCCCCACGAGGGCCCGCGCCACCACCTCCGGCGAGTCGGTGCGCATGCTGCCCGTGGCCACGCAGCGCTCCACCAGCTCGGTCAGCGCGCCGATGACCTGCGCTGGCGGTGGGGTCTCGCCCTGCAGCATCAGCTCCGGCGAGAAGTGCGGGTGCAGGCGGCTGCACATCATCCGCGGCAGCACGTCGCGAAAGAAGCCCACCAGGGCCAGGCCGAGCGCCTCGAAGCGCGCACGCTCCTGACCGACGGCCACGGGGCGGCGCGCCAGCGCGACCACCTCGGTGGGGTCCGGCACCGCCATGGCGGCGAAGAAGAGGCCGTCTTTGCTGCCGAAGCGCTTGAAGATGGTGCCCTCGCTCACGCCGGCGCGCTGGGCCACAGCGCTGGTGGGAGCGCCCCGCCCGTCGGCGAGGAACACCGCGCGAGCGGCGTCGAGGATCTGGTCGTCGTCGATGGTGCGTGGTCGAGCCATGGTGCGTCAGATGCCTGCGGGTCTGGGGGGGGTTCGGAGCCCGGGCGCTTGGGGTGCTGTGCCCGGGTCTGGCGAGCGCCGCCAGAGTTAGTGAGGGCACACTTACTTTCTTGCGCGCTCGCCGTCAAGGCGTAAGTGAGCGCCCACTTACTTTCTGGAAGCGCGTACGTCAACGGCTCAGGTCGCCAGACGACGCGCGAATTCCACGGCGAAGACGTCGGGACGGCGACGGTGGGCTGGCGCGCATCGCGCGATGTCGGACCGCCGGGGGGCCTGTTTTGCGGTGCTAGGTCTGTGGCACGCGCCGCGGTCAGTGAGCGCCG
Organism: bacterium; assembly: GCA_030425545.1. Taxonomy (GTDB): domain Bacteria; phylum Myxococcota_A; class UBA9042; order UBA9042; family UBA9042; genus UBA9042. The sequence continues at coordinate 35,339 of JAUIAC010000002.1, forward strand.
AGCGGGCCGGTCGGCCGCCGCGGCGCGCGATCACACGGGGCTCGCCAAGAAGTGCAAAGACATCGCGCCACGCCCTCCCCCGTCCGGGGGACACGTCGCACTCAACCAACTGAAATCACGCGCCACCGCCTTTCGGGCGGGCGCCCTGGCTGCGACGCTGCGCGGGTCCCCCCCAACGATCCCGCGGCTGGTTCTGCGCCCGCCGCCCACGGCCTCAAGCCGCACACGGAGTCTCGCCATGGTGACAGCGCCAAACCCGGGTGGGCCCGTTCGCAGCCAGTCCGGCCCGCGGGCGCGTCCGCCCCGCCCCGCCGCGGTGTCGCGGGCCGCGCTGGCGACGCTCCTGGTCTTGGGCGGCTGTGGGCTCGGCGAGGTCGGGCCAGAGGCGGACAAGCTCGCGGCGTGGAAGGCCCAGCAGGCGGACGCACACGACGACGCCGAGGGCGACGTGACCCAGGGCGACGTGACCCAGGGCGACGTGACGCCTGCAGACACCGCCCCAGACACAGGCGCGGGCGACGCGTCGGGTGACGACGCCAATGACTCAGGCGGCGCGGACGCGGGGTGCAGCGCCGCGAGCGACTGCGACGACGGCGACGTCTGCACCGCTGACAGCTGCGTGGCCGCCACCGGCGTCTGCGCCCACGAGCCCAAGAGCGGCCCGTGCGACGACGGCGACCCGTGCACCTCGGGCGACACCTGCGCCAAGGGGACCTGCGCGGGCACGGCCAAGGACTGTGCGGACGACAACCCCTGCACACTGGACCTGTGCAACGCGGGCAGCTGCGGCCACACCGCGGTCAAGGGCGGCGCCTGCGACGACGGCGACGCGTGCACGCTCGCGGCGTGCCCGCTCGACGGGTCCAGCCCGGTCTGCACGAAGACCGGCGAGGTCGACTGCGACGACGGCAACGCGTGCACCCAGGACACCTGCGACCCGAAGTCCGGCTGCACCCACACCTCGCTGACCACGCCGTGCGACCTGGGGGACGCCTGCGCGCTTGGGGCCTGCAAGACGGTGGCCGGCAAGGCGGCGTGCGTCAAAACCGGGCCGAAGACCTGCGACGACGGCGACGTGTGCACCGACGACACCTGCAAGCCCGGCGTGGGCTGCGTGACTGTGCCCAACGCGGCGCCCTGCGACGACGGGGTCGCCTGCACCGTTGCCGACGTGTGTACGAGCGGCACGTGCAGCGGCAAGGCGGCGCTCTTCGACAGCGGCTGGTCGGGACCCAAGTTCGCCAGCGTCCAGGGCGCGCTGCCCCTGAGCGACGGCGGCTTCCTCGCCGTGGGGGCGGAGGCGCCGACGTCCGGCAAACCAGCGGGGCGGCTCTGGACCTTCAGCGCGGGCGACCCGCTCCCGCTGGCGTGGCAGGTGACGCTGACCGGCGTCGGCATCTTCGACGTGGTCGAGCTGCCCGGCGAGGCGACCTTCGCGTTGGGGATGCACTACGACGGCCGCTTCGACAGCTGGGTCGCCCCCATCAACCCGGCGAAGCAGTCGGTCGGGACCGCGGCGACGCTCGGCGCCGACGGCGAGATTCACATCTGGCGGCGGGGCGCGGCGCTGCCCGGAAGCGGCGGCGCGGCCGGCTCGGTCGCGCTGGTGGGCGTGCGCATCGACAAGGCGGGCGTGACCCACGGCCGCGTGGCGCGCCTCGACGCGACAGGCAAGTGGGCGGCACAGCCCCCTGCAGAGGTGACCCACGTCGAGCTGCGCGCCGCCGCGGCGACACCCGGCGTGAGCGGAGACGTGAGCGCGTGTGGTCAGTGGTCCGAGGGGCTCGCGGCCGCGCCGGTGTCGGGCCCCAGAGCGTGGTTCGCGCGCGTCGACGTGGCCGGCAAGCTCCACGTCAGCCGGCCCTTCGGCTGGCGAGGGGCGCACTGCGCCGGCCTCACGGGCCTGCCGCAGGGCGGGCTCGTGGCCGTGGGCCACGTGCAGGCAGAGGCCAGCGGCCCCCGGGTCGCCATGGCCTGGCGCGTCACCCCCGCTGGCGCGGTCACTGCGCGGTGGCGCTCGCCCAGCGGGGGTGACGACGCGCTGACGGGCGTGGTCTCAGCCGGCGGGTCGGCCCTGTTTGCGGTGGGCGAACGCACCGCCGTGGCCGGGACCAAGGCCGGGCTCACCCTGCGGTGGCAGCCAGACTTCAGCGCGGCGCAGGTCGAGTCGTACCCCGGTGCGGCGCCACGGGCGTTCGCCGCGGCGGCGTGGCATCCCGCCGGCTACCTCGTCGCGGTCGGCTCGAGCGAGCCCGCGGGACAAGGCGAGCGCCCCTGGGCGGCTGCGGTCGACCCGTGGGGCCACACCAGCTGCAAGGCCGCAGGCGCCTGCGCCAGCGTGTCGCTACACACGTGCGGCACCGGCGACCCGTGCACCGTGCCGGGGTGCTCGGCCCAGGCGGGGTGCACCCTCACGCCACGCGCCGGCAGCTGCGACGACGGCGCCCCCTGCACTGCCGGCGCGCGGTGTGCGCAGGGCGTGTGCAAGGCGGGCACGCCGCGCCTCCACGAGGCGGCTGTGACCGTTCCCGCGCCGGCGGACAAGGCCGGCTTTGTCGCCACCGTGGCGCTCCCGGAGGACGACGTCGCCCTCGCCTACACGGAGACCGCCAAGGGAGGGTCGTCGCTCAACCTGAGCGGGCGCTCCCCCGCCGGCGCGGCCCTGTGGACCCAGACGCTCGCGCTGGGCGGCGACACGCCGACCGGGCTGGTGCGTTCGGGCGATGTGCTGTGGAGCCACGGCGAGACCTCAGCCGGTGGCGGCTGGGTCTGGCCGGTGAGCGTGACCGGAGCTGCTCAGGCGAAGGGCCCCGGGACGTCGACGCTGAGCTGGCAGTGCGCGGCCGCCGCGCCGGCGGGTGAACTGCACGTGGCCCACGTGTCGTCGACGGGCACGGTCAGCGTCGCGCGGTGGGCGACCACGGGCGCGAGCGGCGTCCCGAAGGCGGTGGCGTTTCAGGAGAGCGGGGCCGCGTCGGTCCCCGCACAGCGACTGAGTCGGTGCGACGCGTTGATCACCACGGACCAGGGCTGGGTGCTGGCCGGAGCCGGCGCAGCGGGCACGCCGAGCTGGGCTCGGCTGGACGCCAAGGGTGCGGTGATCGCCTGGCAGCCGACCGCCAGCGGGGCGGACGTCACGCAGCTGGACTATGTCGCCGACTGGGGCCGCCCGGCCGGGGTCTTCGCGCGGGCCAACGGACTCCGAGGCCTGCTCTCCGTCGCGGCCTACCCGGCGCCCGCCCAGGCCCAGAGCAGCTGGAAGGCCGCAGCCACGCCTCGTCTGGCGGTGTTCGACGCGGGTGGGCACGTGCGTGGGGTGTCGCGCCCGTTCAACCCCAAGCCAGACCGTGTGCTGACCGCCGTGCAGCTGCCCGACGGCGGCGTCGCCCTGCTGACGGCCACGACGTTCGGCAAGGCGACCGAGCTCGCTGTCGCGCTGGCCAACGAGGCCGGCAGCGTGCACACCACCTGGACGCGCACCGTACCCGACCTGGTGCAGATGGCAGCCGCGGCCACCGTCACCACCGACGGGGCGCTGCTCGTGGCGGCCCGCGGTGTCGACCAGGACACAGGCAAGCCGACGATGCGCCTGCTGCGCACCACCGTGTGGGGCCACACCAGCTGCGCCAAGGCCGGCGCCTGCGCCAACGTCAGCGCGTCCGCCTGCGACACGGGCGTCGCCTGCACACCGGGCCGGTGCGACACGACCACAGGCTGCAAGCCGGCGCAGACGGCCACCTGCCTGCCCAGCGCCCAGTGCGTCGCCGGTGGCGCGTGCAGCGGCGCGGCGTGCGTGGCCACCGGTAGCCCCACCGGCAAGGGCGCGCTCAGCTGCGACGACCAGAGCCCCTGCACCGCCGACGCGTGCAGCGCCAGCGCCGGCTGCACCCACGCGCCCTTGAGCGACGTCGCGTGCAGCGACGGGGACCTCTGCACCCTTCAGGACACCTGCAAGTCCGGGGTCTGCGTCGCGACGCCCAACGCGTGCGACGACAAGGTGGCCTGCACCGTGGACTCCTGCGTCGCGGCCACCGGCGCCTGCAAGCACGTGACGGACGACAGCCACTGCAAGGACGGCAACAGCTGCACCAGCGACAGCTGTGACGCAAAGCAGGGCTGCACGTTCAAGCCCGTGGCGATCGGCGCGAGCTGCGGTCAGGGGCTGGTGTGCACCGGCAGCGTCTGCCACGCGCCGTGGGCAGAGTCGCTGAGCTTGGGGCACGGCTTCGCCTGTGCGTTGGACGCCAAGGGCGTGGTCCGCTGCTGGGGCAAGGGCGACAAAGGCCAGCTCGGCGACGGCGGCGACAGCACCAAGGACGATCCCCAGGTGGTCAAGCTGCCGGCGGCGGCCGTGCAGGTCAGCGCCGGGGCGAAGCACGCGTGCGCCGTGACGGTCGGGGGGCAGGTGGTGTGCTGGGGGGACAACAGCCAAGGGCAACGCGGGCCGGGATCGGTCGGCAAGGGACCCGAGGTGGTGAAGAACATCAGCGCCGCGACCGCGGTTGCGGCGGGTGTGCACCACTCGTGCGCGGTCGTGCAGGGGGCGCTGTGGTGCTGGGGCACGTCCAACGCAGGCGAGACCGGCGTCGGGCCCCAAGGCGGTCAGGGGCTCCAGAAGGTGCAGGCCGGAGCGGCGGACTTCACGCAGGTGGTCGTGGGGACGGAGCACACCTGCGCGCTGCGCAAGGGCGGCGGCGTAGCCTGCCTCGGTGACCACACCTACAAGCAGCTCGGCGACGCCAACTTCAAGGGGCTCTCGTCGACCCAGGCCGTGACCGTGATGAGCGCGCCGGGCAAGCCCCTGGCCGAGGTCGCTGGGCTCACGGCTGGGCCGCGCTGCACGTGGGCCCTGCACGGTCCCGCAGCCAAGGCGGCCGGCTGGGGAGGCGATCGCTTCGGCGCGGGGCTGGAGGACGGGGTCGCCGAGTCGTCGGCCGTCGGCACGCCAGCGGACTATGTCGGCAGCGGCTTCGCTGCGGTGGCCGCGGCTGTCGACCACACCTGCGTGCTGGTGGCCCAGGGCGGCACCGTGCTGTGCACGGGCGCCAGCAAGGACAAGACCCTCGGCGCGGGCGGCGCTGCGCCGGTGAGCCAGCCGACGACCGTGCCCGGCGTCAGTGGGCTCATCGGCCTGGCCGCCGGCCCGAGCGTCACCTGTGGCCTGCGCAGCGACGGCGCGGTGGTGTGTTGGGGGCTCGACGTCGACGGCGCCGCACAGAGCGCCGCCCTCGTGCCCGGCAGCGCGCCCGACCAGCCCTGACCGGTCCAGCAGGCGTAACACCTGCGGTGCCTGCCGCGTCTGCGGTGGGTCGTCCTGCGCCTCGGGCTTGAACCGAGCGACCGGGTCGACACACTGTACAGCGCGCGGGCGCGCCTGCCCGCCAGCGAGGCACACCGTGGAACATCTGATCACCTGGGACGGCTGGGTCGGCGGCGTCGGCGTCGGGCTCGTCGTCGTCCTGCTCTTTCTCACCACGGGCAAGGCGCTCGGCGTCTCGAGCGCGTACGGCGACGCCTGCGGCGTGGCGGGCGCGAGCTACTTTCGCAAGGGCGCCTTCGCCGCGCCGCGCTGGCGGCTCTGGTTTGCGCTGGGGCTTCCAGTCGGCGGCGCGCTGGCGGTGCTGACCTCCGGCGTCCCGTGGGCGCCCACCTGGGACATGGGCACGCTCTACCCGACGGTGCTGCCGGGCTCGGTGTGGCTGCGGGGGCTGGTGCTCGTCGCTGGTGGCGCGTTGATCGGCTACGGCGCGCGCGCCGCGGGCGGCTGCCAGAGCGGCCACGCGATCACCGGCATGGCGCTGCTCAACCCACCGAGCGTCCTCGCGGGTGGGCTCTTCTTCGTGGGCGGCATCGTCAGCGTGCAAGCGCTCTTCGCCGCGTTCAGCTGACCGTGGAGACCGCCGTGCAATCGACCCCACGCCCCAGCCCCCAGCCTCGAGGCGGACCGCCTGGCGAAAAGCGGACCCTGCCGCACGTGGCGTTCCTGCCTTTTGGCGCCCTCTTCGGCTTCATCTTGAGCCGGGCCGGGGCGACCACCTACGACTTCTACGCAGGGCTCTTTCTCTTTGAGGACCTGCAGCTGTTCTGGGTCATCGCCGCCGGCGCTGCGACCGGGGCCGTCGGCGTCGCGCTGCTCAAAGTGACCGGGGCCAAAGCGCTGCTCACCGGCGCGCCCATGGACTTTCGCGGCAAGCCCTTCCGCCCTTCCCTGGTGCCTGGATCGCTGCTGCTGGGCCTCGGCTGGGGCCTCGCAGGCGCCTGCCCAGGGACGGTGCTGGCCATGTTGGGTGAAGGCAAGCTGAACGCGCTCTTCACCATCGGCGGGATCCTGCTCGGCACCTGGCTCTTCGGCGTCATCAACGCGCCAGCCGTTGGCGTCACCGCCGCGGGCGAGCCCCACGACACCGCGACCCGCCCCGTGACCGGCACCGCCAGCCCCTGAGCTCCGTCGAGGGCCGGCCTCTGCCCTTCGCCCGCGCCTACTTCGCCCCCTTGGCACCGCTGCGCTTGGCCAGCGCGTCCACCCGGGTCTGCAGCGCCGCCCGCTGGTCCGCCGGCAGGGCGGCCCGCCGCTTCAGCGCGTCGGCGAGGGGCGCCGCCTCCACGACGAGCCCGTGTTTCTCGGCAAACGAGAGCCACTGCTTGAAGGCCGACAGGTCCGCCCCCCGCGTCGCCCGTTGGCGCAACACCCCCACGCCAACCCCGACCCGCCCGAGCTCGGCCTGGCTGCGCGCGTACCACCACCACGCCCCGCCGGCCCACGACGTGTCGGGGAAGCGGGTGGCGAGCTCGCGCCACACGTGCTGCGCCACAGCGGGCGTGCGCCGAACCCGGTGGTGGAAGCGCCCGAGGACGAAGAGCACCTCCGCCGCCTGCTCGCGAGCGACGCGGAGCGCCTGGGGCGAGGTCCCCTTCGAGACCGAGGTCGGCGGCCACAGCAGCGGCTCCAAGAGCGCGCGCGCCCGCTGGAAGGTGGCGCCCTTCCCTCCGGCGCGGACCAGCAGCAGCTTGCCCAAGGCCAGGCGCGTGGCCGGGTCGTCCGGGGCCTTCTGCAGTCGAGCCTCGAGCGCCGGCACCGGGTCGACGGCCGTGCCGGCTGTGGCCAGCTGCCGCTCAAAGTCGGCCTTGCCCTCGTAGCCCATGATGCGCAGCACCTGCTGCCCGCCGCCGTCGAGCACCACCGTCGTCGGCAGGCCCAAGATGACGTAGCGCTCGACCCAGCGGCGGTTCTCCGGCGCGTCGAAGTCCACCCGCACGGCGATGAGGTCTCGCGTCAGCCGCGCCCCCTCGGGGCTGTGGAAGACCTGCGCGCCAAGCCGCTTGCACGGGCCACACCAGCTCGCCTCGAACTTGACCAGCACCCGCTTGCCCGAGGTCTTCGCCGCTGCCAGCGCCTGGGCGAGGTCGCCCTTGAACCAGCGCGTGCCCGCGGCCTTGCCCGCCGCGAGGCTGGGGGAGGTCGCGCCGCCGAACACCAGCAGCGCAGCGACCACGGCGGACGCCAGGATGGGTCCCTGGGCCCTGCGGCGGCGCGCGGTGGCTGTGCCAGCGGGCGCGGGGGACCGACGTGTCGAGCGGGCGAGCCGTGGCATAGTGGCCTCCAGGCGGCCAGGACGCGCCGCGGGAGGAGTCTGCCATGTGCGGCCGCTACACGCTGAAAGCCAGCGCCCAGGAGCTCATCGAGGCCTTTGAGCTGGCCCACGACGACGGGCTCGACCTGGCCCCGGACCCCGCCAGCGAGCGACCGCCGGTCCCCCTGGGCGCACCGCCGCTGACCTGGTCGCCCCGCTTCAACATCGCGCCGACCCAGTCGCTGCCGATCATCGCGAACGTGCCGGGGCCACGGCTGATCCGCTTCGCCCGGTGGGGGCTCGTGCCCTCGTGGGCCAAGGATCCCAAGATCGGCAGCCGAATGATCAACGCCCGCAGTGAGACGGTGGCCGACAAGCCGAGCTTCCGCAGCCCCTTTCGCCGTCAGCGCTGCCTGGTGCCGGCGGACGGCTTCTACGAGTGGCAGCGGGTCGGCAAGGCCAAGCGCCCCATGCACATCGGCCTCGACGGCGGCGGGCTCTTCGCCATGGCGGGGCTGTGGGAGCGGTGGCTGCCGCGGGACGCCCCGGGTGACGCCGCGCCAGAGCCGCTGCACACGTTCACGGTGCTGACCACCACGCCCAACCCGCTCCTGGCGCCGATCCACGACCGCATGCCCGTGATCCTGCCGCGCGACGCGTGGGACCTGTGGCTCTCGCCCGACGATCCGGGCCGCTCAGCGCTGCAGCCGCTCCTGACGCCCTACCCCGCGGAGGCCATGGCGACCTTCGAGGTGGACACCCTGGTCAACTCCGCCCGCAACGATGTGCCTGCCTGCGCGGCGCCCGTGTCGCGACTGCTCTAGCACTCTGCGTCGCGACTGCTCTAGCACTCTGCGTCGCGACTGCTCTAGCACTCTGCGTCGCGACTGCTCTAGCACTCTGCGTCGCGCCTGCTCCAGCACTCTGCGTCGCGCCTGCTCTGAGCGACCGCGTCACGGCCGTCTTCGCTCGACCACGGAAGACGACGAGACCTCCCCGAGCGCACCCGAACGAGCCACCGCAGGTTGACCCTCCCGGGGTCAGTGGGTATCTGGACCTGCGTGTCCCCACGCTGAGGTCTGACGATGATTCGCTCGCTCCCGCCCCTGCACTCCCCAACGCCTGCGCCTCACACGCAGCCGAGCCACGGCGCCGCGCCGCGCCGACGCCGGCTTGTCGGGGTGCTCCCCGCTGCGCTGCTGCTGGCTGCGCTGGTCTCCGGCTGCGGCGTGCAGCCCGCGGAGGTCGCCAAGCTCGAGGCCCGCATCGCCGAGCTCGAGAAGCAGGCCAAGGCGCCGCGGGTCGAGCGCATCGTCATCGTCGACAAGGACGGCAAAGAGCGCGCGATGTTCGGGCTCCGTGAGCAGGACCAGACGCCGGCCGTGCGCTTCAAGGACACCGAGGGCAAGAACCGCGCGCTCCTGCGCCTGCACCCGACCGGCATGCCGATCTTCGTGATGTGGGGCAAGGGCGGCAAGGGCACGGCCTACCTCTCGGTGCCCGGCGAGGGGCCCCCGTCGATGATGTTCTTCGACGGCAAGGGCGAGCAAGTCCACAAGGTCCCGGGGCGCTGATCTCCGGGTGTCCACGCATGTCGAGCGGTGTGCCGCGCGGTGCGTCCTGCGGCGTCCGCTGCATGACCGGAGTGCGCTCAGCCCCGCGGCTCAGCTGTGGGCGCTCACTTGGCCGCTCGCCTCACGACTCGCCTTCAGCGCCTCCGCGCTGGCGCGCCGGGCCGCGCGGCCCTCGCTGACGCTGGGCTCGAGCTCGATGAAGGCCGCGCGCGGGTAGTTGAACGAGATCTCGCTCTCGATGGCGTCGACCTCCCGAGCCATCAGCCGAGCGACGTGCTCGGTGTAGATCGCTAGCAGCTTCGACACGGCCTCCGGCCGGTTGGCCTGCTCGAACACGGCCCCGTACATCTCCTCGAGCTGCCCGGCGAACCACGCGCCGTCGAAGTCGACCTCCGCCTTGTAGGCAAAGGCCGACGGCCCCACCCAGCGGCTCTGAACACGGTGCACCGCCTCGATGGAGGGGCGGGCCGCCAGGATCTGCCGAATCCCCTCGTCGATCTCCGGGTCCACTGCGCTGCCGAGCAGAAAGCGCTGGTTCATGCGCACCAGGGTCACGGCCACAAAGCCGAGCAGCAGACCGATGACGATGCTCGCGAGCGCGTCCCAGAGCGGGTCTTTGGTCGTCCACGTCAGGAGGATGCCGACGATGGCGATGAGCACGCCGGCGCAGGCGACGAAGTCCTCCAGCAGCACCGCGAGCAACATCGGATCTTTGATCCGCCCGACATAGGTGCGCCACGCCATGCCCTCGGGGCGCTCCTCGCGCAGCTGCTGCACGGCGCCGAAGAGCACCCAGCCGTCGAGCAGGAACGAGAAGGCGAGCACCGACCAGGTCAGCCAACCCACCTCGACGTGGTCCGGTGGGTGAACCAGCGACTGGACTCCGTGGGCGACCGTGACGCCGCAGCCGAGGAAGAAGATGCCGAGCGCCGACACCAGCGCCCAGAAGAAGGAGGCCTGGCCGTAGCCGTAGGGATGACGGGTGTCGGGGCCGCGCTTGGCCTGGCGCAGCCCGAGCAGCAGCAGGCCCTGGTTGCCGACGTCGGCCAGGGTGTGGATCGCCTCGCTCAGCATGGCCCCCGAGCCGGAGACGGCGAAGGCCGAGAACTTCAGCACGGCGACGGTGCTGTTGCCGATGAGGGCGCGGACGACGGTCTGTTCTGAACCTGCCATGGGACACTCCGGAGGGCCTCTGCCTCTGTCGCGGGCGTGAGCACGCCGGCGCAGTCTGCTCGCAGTCCGCGCCGCTTGTCACTTCGGGTAGCATTCGCCAACGCAGGAGGAAGCCGCTGAGCCCGCGCCGACGCATGACCCTGGACGACCTCTTGCGCGCGGCGCTCGTGGCCCTGGTGCGTGGGCGGCGCTTGGAGGCGATCGAGCTGCTGCTGCTGCTGGCGGCGCTGCCGACGCTGGTGACCGGGCTGGGCCTGCGGGGTGTCGGGGCGCTGGCGCTGGCGGAGGCCGTGGTGGCGCTGGTGCTCCACGTAGCGCCCCGTCGCACGCGAGCCGGCGTCGTGACCGGCATCGGCGCGGTGCTCGCCGTCGCCGTCGCGCTGCCCACCGGCACCGACGGGGCAGCCCTGGCTGGGCTGCTGGTCGCCACGGCGCGCTCCGGCCCGGCCTGGGCGTTGCGCCGCCTGCTGGAGACGTCGGCGCGCCCGCTCGGCCCCCTCCCAGGGCAGGAGGTCGGCCTGCCGGCGGTCGCTCCAAGCCATGGCACCCTGCGGCTCCTCGGCGGCGGGGCGGCGCTCACGCGGTGGGCGCTGGCCTTCGCGCTGGCGGATCGGCCCGAGGCTGTGGTGGTCATCGCCGCGGGATGGGTGCTGGTCGACGTGGTCGCGGCCTGGGTGGGCTGGGCTCAGGTCCGAGCCACGCGCGGCCCGGCGACGTCCGGAGAGCAGGACGGCCCCAGCCTCAACGCCGGCGCGCTCTGGCACCTCGACGCGCTGTTGGTGGCGGGGATCGCTGGTGTCGAGGCCATGGCGCCCTGGGCCTTGGGGGTCTGGATCACCGGCAGGCTGATGGCGCTGAGCGGGATGTTCGAGCGCGCGCTCTCCCCCCTGCCGGTGCCGGGGGTGCCCGACGACCTGGCGCTGCAGCGCGCCTCGGACGCGGCCGCGTGGCTGGCGCTCACGCTCGCGATGCCGGTGGCCTTCTACGCCGGAGACGCCGCACGACTGCTCCTGGGTGTCGACGCCCCCTGGCTGGGGCTCTTCGGGCCCTGTCTGCTGGTGGCGGCCGGCCAGCGGACCGTGGCGCGCGCAGCTCCCCTGGCTGGGCGGGGCCTGGCGGCGCCACTGGGGCCACGCGAGCTCGCGCTGCGCCTGTCGCTCGGCATGGCGGCGGTCGTGGCCGTGGGCGCGGCTGGCGCCCTGCTGGTGACCCTCGGCTGGGCCGCCGCGCGGCTCGGTGTGGCGCTGCGGGCGACCGCTCGCGCCCTCCCCGCGCTGCGCGAGGGCCTGAGCGCGCGGCTCACCCGCGGGCTGCTGACAGCGGCCGCGGTGGCCGCCCTGGCCGCGACCCTGCGCACCCTCGCCCCGCCGCACACCGGGCTGGAGCTGAGCACCCACGTGACCGTGGTGACCCTGCTGTGTGGGGTCACGGCCTTCGCTGTCCACCACATCGCGGGAGGGCCGGGCGACTCGCCGCTCAGCTGAGCCGCGCTTCCCGCTGGCTCAGCGAAGGAGCTCGCGACCCGCCCGCCAGTCCGCGAGCGGATCGCTCGCCATCAACCCGCGCTGGCCAAGCTCGCTGAAGGGAGCCACGTCGTCGGCTTCGTCTGCGGTGGAGATCATGTGGTGGGTCGCCCAGAAGCGCCGCGCCTCGGGCGCCCGTAGCAGGGTCTGCGTCACGGCGCTGACGTCGGCCGCGCGAGGCGAGGCGTGCGCGACCGCCAGCACCACGGGCCACAGCAGGTTCAGCCCGCTGTCGGCGCTCTCGGCCACGACCACGCGGGCGCGATCCACCGACCCGGGCACGGCCGCGTAGTCCACCCACGCCAGCTCCACCGCCCCCTGTTCCAGGGCGTCCAGCGCCGCCGCCTCGGAGCGAAAGGCCTTTGCCTTCTTGCGAAAGCGCGCCAGCCACGCCTTGGTCTGCGGCACCCCCCAGCGCCGCGCGAGGAGCCCCAGATGTCGCACTGTGCCGGCGCAGGTGGGACACCAGGCGACCGGGCGCGCGTCGGCCTCGATCAGCTGTCGGAGACCGTCGGATCGCAGCGTGTCCGTGGGGGCCTCAGGTCGGGTGAGGATCACGCGCGGCGCCACGGCGACCACGGCCCAGCGCTCGCTGCGCGCCCAGGGCGCGATGAGGTCGTCCGTCGTTGGCGCAGCGAAGCGCGCACGTGCGAGCTGCTCCGGGGCAACCAGCAGGTAGGCGTCCACGTCCCGGAGCCCAGGCTTCATCGCCACCCAGGCGATGTCGACGCCGTCGGCCCCGGCTGCCAAGGCCGCGAGGGGCTCGAGCGACGCGATGGGCAGGTCGGTCGCGACGCGCAGCTTGGGGGTGTCGGCCGGGGGCGGGGTCCCCTGCTGAGCGGTCGCCTTGGGCAGGGGCTGCGCGGCCGCTGGCGGCTCCGAGGCCGCCGACGCGCCGGCGTGATCCGACGAGCAGCGGCTGCACCCGGCCAGCGCGACCAGCGCGCCGAGCGTCAGCGTCGCCGCGACGACGAAGGCAGCGGCCCGGGGGAGCAACCCCGACGACGCGGGCGAGGGCGGGACGCGCAAGGGAGCGGCGCACAAGGTTGGGGCGCGCTTGCGCTCCGGCTGGCTCGCGGACGGCCGACGGTGGGGGCGCATGGGGGTCTCCAGTCTCGGGGAACGCCTGGGGCGCATCGGCGCGAGCAATCCACATCCCATCGAGCGGCGCAACCGAGGGCTCACGCCGCGGGCGCCGCCGCGTGGAGCAGGCCCGCCAACGCGGCGCTCGCGTGCTCGGCGGACAGGGTGTCGGCTGAGCGGGCGCGAACGGGACGCCGCCCCTGCTGCCACAGCGCCCACAGCGCGTCTGCGAGCCCGGCGTCGTCACCGTGAGCGACCGTGTCGCCGGCGCCGACCGCCTGCATCACGGTGCGGAGCTCCGGGTTGTCGCTCACGGCGACCACCGGACGCGGCGAGGCCACATAGTCGAAGAACTTCGCCGCGAAGCGCTGGCGACCACGCGGCTGAATCAGCAGCAGCAAGGCGTCGGCGGCCTCCATGACGGCACCGACCTGCCGGTAGGGGACGTGGGGGTGTAGCGACACCATGTCCTGGACACCGAGCCCCTGGGCCATGCGCCACGACGCTTCGGGGAAGCGCCCCGTCACCACCAGCTGCAGCCCGCCGGGGGGGACGCCCCGCCGCCGCAGCTCGGCGAGCGCGCGCAAGAGCACGTCAGCCTTGATGAAGCGACCGAAGTTGCCGAGAAAGAGCAGGCTGAAGCGATCGAACGACTGGGGCGCGCCGGCGCTGATCAGCTCGCGGTCGAAGGCGTTGCGGATGCAGTGAAAGCGCGCCGGGTCCAGGTCGGCGTAATGCGCGCGGTAGTCGTCGCGCGCGGTCTCGGTGTTCAGCACCACCGCCGCGGCCTGTGTCACCACGGCGCGCTCCAGGCGGTCCACCAGCGCGCGCACGGGGCGGGGGCGACGCGGTCGACGCAGCTCACAGGGCGCCCACGGATCCCGGAAATCGAGGATGAGCGGTAGACCGCGCTCGCGCGCGACCCGCGCCCCCACCAGACATGCCGCGTAGGGATCGGCGTTGACCACCACGGCCTCGCAGGGGTGCGCGTCCAGGGCCCGACGCGCGGCCCGCAGGTTGTCCAACATGCGGGGGCCGTGCTCGCCGAGCGGGATCAGCTCGGGGTTGTTGAGCCACGCAGGCAGCCGGCTCGACCAGCCACGCGCCGCAGGTGCGCTCCGAACCCGGCCGGGCGCGCGCTCCGGCGGCGGCGCATGGTGCAGGCGACGCCACGCCGGCTGCGCTCGCCGGGTCCAGTCCCGCAACACCACGGTCTCGGGCGGGACCGCGTCGAGCAGGTCGAGGTCCACCTGCGCGCCAGGCCAGAGATCGCAGAGCACGACGGGGCGCCAGCCAGACGCGGGCAGGTGACGCGCGAACTTCAGCGGACGGAGCGCGCCGACCCGCGACTGAGGCGGAAAGTAGGGCGTGATGTAGAGGAAGGTGCGCATGGCGGGTCCTGCGGCGGGGCGCGTGGCTGGGTCAGCCGCCCGCGTGGGCCGCGAAGAGCGCGTCGAGCCAGGGCTCCACCAGCGCCGTGACCAGGGTCCGCCCCCGGTGCTCTCGCAACCAGGAGACGTCGAGCGAGCGGCCCGTGCGGCGCCGCAACACCGAGTCGTAGAGGTGCACGACCCACGTGTCGGAGCCAAAGGCGACGTCGAGCGGTGGCGGCGGGGCGCTGCGAAAGAGGTGCCAGCTCATCTCCGGGGGCAGCGGGTAGAACGCGGCCGGCGGGTAGAGCTTGAAGGCGCCGGTCGACCGGTTGTGTGTGACCCGCTCAAGCAGCTTCGGACCGAGCTGATACATCTGGCGAGCGCGCTGGTCGGGCAGGTGGGCCGCCGTGGTCAAGGCGTCGATCACCACCGGATGGCGGGGCTCCGCGCCCAGCACGGCGTTGTTGACGGCCAGGTCGAACGCCCGCGACACATGCGGCCACGCCCGCGCCCCCAAGGCGCCGCGGCTGAGCACGTCGCGCACGGCCAACAAGACCCCAGCGCGCCCCCACTTCAGCGGCGAGCGGCTGTCGCGCACGGCGGCGGGCAGGCAGATGCGCTCCAGCCCCGCGAAGCCGCGCTGCCCGAGCAAGGGGGCGAGCGGGCGCAGCGCGATGGCGTCGGTGTCGAGGTAGACGCCGCCCTCTCGCAGCAAGATGCCGAGTCGCAGCAGGTTGGACCGACTCGCCGGTGGGGTCAGCGACGCGTAGAGCGCCGAGAGCCGGGCGCCCACGCCGCTGGGCAGGGCGTCCGCCACGGGCCCCGACGCCAGCAGCGCGTGTGGGTCCAGCGGGCGCAGCTCGACGTCGAAGTCCCGCACCAGGGCCCGCACACTGGGGTCGTCGCGCAGGGCGTCGTCGGTGAAGTGGAGCACGACACGGTCGAGCGCGCCGCGGTCGCGTACCGCCGCGGCCGAGAGCCAGGCGATGGGCCAGAGCGTCGGCCCAATCCACACCAGATGAGCGACCGAAGGGATCGCCACCGGGTTCAACGGCTCCCCCCGCGCTTGCGGCGCGCCGAGCTGGCGGGCTTGGACGCCTTGCGTGCGGCGGTGCGCCGGGCCGCGCGCGAGGGCGTGGGATCGCCTGCGTGGGCGTAGAGCTCGTCCGCCGGGTTGTCGGGCGCGGCGTCGAAGGGCACGTCGGTCTTGGGCGTGTAGCTCGACGGAACGGCGCCCGAAGCGGCCAGGAAGACGTGCTTCCACACCCAGGGCCAGACGTGGTCGCGCGTCATGCTCCAGGCCATCTTGGCGTCCTTGGCACCGACGCGCTTCGGCGGGTTGCGCTCCAGGTGCTCGAAGGCCTCGGCGTACGCGTTCTCGTAGGCCCGGTAGACCACCTCGGGGGCCGAGTGCTGGCGCTGCCGCTCCGCTGCCGCCTCTCCGAAGGTCTCGCGCATGGCGTTGTCGCTCAGCATCCGCAGCACCGCAGCGCCGAAGCGCCCCTGCACGTCGTCGCCCTCCGGGTCCACGAGCAGGCCGTTGACCTCGTGCTTGACCTGGTGGGAGACCCCCATGCCGTCGGCCAGGCCCACCACCGGCGTGCCCATCCACAGCGACTCACTGACCACCTGGCCAAAGGTCTCGGTCATCGACATGTACACGAAGGCGTCCGCGTAGCCGTACCACACGGGCAGGTCGCGCTGCGGCTGCTCGCCCACGAAGTGCATGCGGTGGCTGACGCCCAACTTGCGCGCCTGCTCCTGCAGCTCGAGGTGCACCGGGCCGTCGCCCACCAAGGTCAGCGAGGCGTCGCTGCGCTTGGGCAGCACCTCGCGCGCGAACACGTCGATGAGGTCGTTGAGGCTCTTCTCCCCCGCGTGGCGGCAGATGCAGAGCAGGCGCGCGCCCTTGTCGAAGTCGGGGCGGAAGGGATCCTCACCGAGGGGGCGGTTGAAGTTGCGGACGTCGATGGGCCGCTGAATCACGTGAAGTGGCACGTCGAGCCCGATGTTGCGCCAGTAGTCCACCAGCCCCTGGCACTGCACGATGAGGCCGTCGCAGGCGTTGAACGCGCCGCCGAAGCTGCGCTCCGTGAAGCCGGTGAGAAACTCCCAAAATGGCGCCAGCACGGGGTTGTAGAGCAGGTCGTCGTTGATGGCGTGGTGCACGAAGCCCGGCAGGTAGATGGTGTTGGTGTGGACCGCGGGGATGCCGTGCTGCTCCCGCATCATGCCGGCCCAGTGCATCGACAGGCTGTTCGTGTGGGCGTGGATCACGTCCACCTCGGGCCGCTCGGAGATCACGTTCAGCGGCGCAGGAAAGGGCACGCGTACGCCGTGGTACTGCCGAAAGGGCACGCTCGAGAAGAGGATGGAGTCCTCCGGCGGCTGACGCTGCCACGGCGCCGGACGCGGGCCGATGATGGTCACGTCGTGCCCGCGGTGCTCCATGTTCCGCTTGAACGCCTGGGTGGCCAGGGCGGGACCGTTGGCGAAGTCCACCGCGACGTAGTCTGTCAGCATGCCGATGCGCATCGAAGGCTCCTTGTCGGCAGCGAAGATGCGCTACAGACACGCCCCGGCGTGTAGCAGGGACCGTGCCGGAATGCATGACGAAGCGGCAGCGGCGACGCGGTCGACGGCGCTTTCGAGGGGCCGGGGACTCAGACCGGCCGCCCCCCCGCCAGCCCTCGCTGGGCAGCTTCACGCGTGGTTCCAGCGCGTTGGGCGGTAATCAGCGGTCAACCGCGCGTCCTGCCAGATTGAATTTGGACTCGAACGACCGACGCTGTCGTCTTGATCATTCAGCAGGTCGTGCCCAGCGGCCAACGTCACTGAAGTGGAGCACAGGTGCTCCGGTGGAGCACGCCGCTGGAGCACCCGTACTCCGCACCGGCGAGCGCAGCGCCGCGCCCGGCCCCACCTGTCCCCAGGCCCGAGCTGAGGTGGTCGGACCCGCAGCGCGGCTCAGGGCGCACAGGGTCCGTCAGCTGCTTTGCCGACGTTGGCCTGCTTGCGCAGGCAGTCGTTGGCGTAGGTCTTCTTGTCGCAACCGCACACCTGCGCGGCCGGGGTGGTCTTCGGACACGGCAGCTTGGGTCCGGGCACGCAGGTCCCCAGCACGTCGACGCCGCACTGATCGGGCTCGCAGAACTCGCCCGCGCCGCAGGTCAGCCCTTGCTTGCCGCCGCACTGCTTGACCTTCGGGCACTCGCCCTTGGATTGGATGTTGCGCCCCTCGGACTGGGCCGTGCACGTGTTGCTGTAGGTCTTGCCGTTGCACCCGCACACCGGGGAGTAGATGCCGATGCACGTGCCTGGCTTGGCCGCGCACGTGCCCGTGCCCGTGCACACGCCGCCCGGCAGCTGGCAGTAGGAGCCGGCGGCGCAGGTGTCCTGGCCCGCGACGCACGACGAGCCCTGGGCCGGCGCGCACTTGCCCTTGTCCTTGAGCGAGCGACCGGCGCTCTGCAGCAGACACAGGTTGTCGTAGGTCTTGCCGTCGCAGCCGCACACCGGATCGTAGAGCTTGTTGCACGCGCCGGGCTTCTTGTTGCACGCGCCGAACTCCGCGCAGGTGCCAAAGGGCGCCTCGCAGAAGGTCCCCGCAGGGCACTGGCCCTTGCCCATGGTGCACTGGCTGATCTTGCAGGCGCCCTGGCTCGCGACGTTGACCCCCGCGATCTTGGCTGAGCAGGCGTTGCTGTAGGTCTTGCCGTCGCAGCCGCACACGGGCTTGTCGATCTGCTTGCACAGCTGGCTGGTGCTCTCGCAGGTGCCCGACAGGCCCTTGCCGCAGCCCGCCGCCATGCAGAAGGCGCCCTTGCCGCACTGGGACGCGCCGGTGGTGCACGCGTTGGGGTTGGCGACATCGGCCGCGCCGCTGCTGTCGCCCCCACCGCTTGAGCTCCCGTCGCCTGAACCGCCGTCCCCTGACGTGCCGTCCATCGCTCCCGCGTCGGCCGAACCGGTGTCCGTCGTCACCGCGTCATCGTCGCCCGCCGCGCCTCCGTCGCCCGCCGCGCCTGCGTCGGTCGCCGCCCCGTCTGGCGCGCCTCCGTCGGCGGTGGTCGCGGCGTCCGTCGGGCTCGCGTCGCCGGCGAGCACGTCGGTCGTGGCCCCGTCCGCCCCAGACGTGTCGGTCTGCGCGTCGCTGGACGCGCCGCTGTCTCCCGTCCCAGGCGACTCCGTGTTCGTCGTCCCACACCCGGTGACCGCCAAGGCCGACAGCAGGGCGCAGAGCCGTGCGCCGCGTGTCAGTACGCCGCGTGTCAGTACGCCGCGTGTCAGTACGCCGCGTGTCAGTACGCCGCGTGTCAGTGCGCCGCGCGCCAATACGCCGCGCGCCAGGGCGCCGCGCGTCGCCCGAGTCGTCCGCTCGTCCTGATCGATGTGCGTCTTGTTCACGGTGTGCTCCTTCTGCCCGGCCCGAAGTATAGGGACGCCTGCCCCCGGAGCCAGCCCACGGGCCAGCCCAGCCGACGCCGCGGACGCTCGAGACCCCGGCGCCCCGCGGTCGACCGCGGGGCGCTGCGACCCTGGCCGCACGGCAGCCCCTGCGACGCCCAGCGCGCGCCCGCCTTCACATCAGAAAATCAGACGCAGGCCGCGGGTCTGCTAGGCTTCGGCTCGCCCCGCCCTGGGAGGGCTCATGGCTCGTTCAAAAGTGGTCTCTCGCATCGCCCACGAGTCGTGTGTGCTCGCGCCGCGCGTCGAGACGCCGCGCCGGTGGTGGAACTCGCTCGAGGCCAACTTCGCCTACCGCCCCGAGGGCTTTGACCTCGGCGTCCGCGACTCGCTGCTGGTGCGCGCGACGGCGGCGCTCGACGTGGGCATTCGGACCTTCGCGGCGTCCGCGGTCGGCGCGCTGGCGGTGCCGGTGGGCTACGGCCCTCGGGGCGTCCGCGAGCTCCTGCGCGACCGCGGCTACTACGAGCAGCTCGCCGACGACGGGGACGCGAGCGCCTTCTTCCGCGCGCCCTCCCGTCGCGTGGCGATCACGTCCAAGCCAGCCCTCGCGCCCCTCTTCAAGCCGAAGGACGGGGTCTGTGTCGACCTCACCTTCGAGAGCCCCTTTCGCCCCGGGAACCCAAACCTGCGCGCCGACTACCTCTCCCACGTGGGCAACCGCACCGCCCACGCCCGGCTCTGGCGCCACTCCGACGGACCGCGCCCGACCCTCGTGGCCATCCACGGCTTCGGCGCGGAGCAGAGCTGGATCAACGAGTGGATGCTCGCCCTGCCCCACTTCTACCGCCTCGGCCTCGACGTGATGCTGATGACCCTGCCTTTTCACGGCCCGCGGCGGACGCGGCTCTCGCCCTTCTCCGGGCACGGCTTCTTCGCCGGCGGCGCGCTGCGCACCAACGAGGCCTTCGCCCAGGGCGTGCATGACTTTCGCGTCTTCCTCAACCACCTGCTGGACGACTGTGGCGTCACCGATGTCGGCGTCACCGGCATCAGCCTGGGCGGCTGTACGACCGCGCTCATCGCGAGCGTGGAGCCCCGCATTCGATTCGCCATCCCCAACGTGCCGGTCGTGAGCCTGGCGGATCTGATGCTGGAGTGGCGCCCCCTCTCCGGCTACGTGCGCGCGCTCATGGCGGCCACCGGCATGAACGTGAAGCACCTGCGCCACGTGCTCGCCCCCTGCAGTCCCCTGACCTGGCCCGCGCAGCTCCCGCGAGAGCGGCTGATGATCGTCGCCGGCGTCGGGGATCGCGTCGCACCCCCGAAGCACTCGCGCATCCTGTGGGAGCACTGGGACCGCTGCCGCCTGCACTGGTTCCCCGGCAGCCACATCCTCCACCTCGACAAGGGGGAGTACCTGGTCGAGATGGCGCGCTTCATGCGGGACCTGGACTTCCTGCCTGGGCCGCGCGTGCAGCGTGCCGCGTGAAGCGAGGGTCCTCGGCTGTTCCGCTGCTCGTCACCGCCGCGCTGGCCGCGGCCGCAGCCGTGACATGGGCCCTGTGGCCGACCGACGCGCCCCCACCGCCGCCCACAGAGGAGGCCGAAGACACCCGGCCCGTGTCGCTGCAGCAGGAGCGCCCGCCCAGCCCCCCCACCGACGCCGCGCCGGTGCCCGCCGGCAAGCGTGTGCGCGTCACCCTCTCCGAGCCGCCGGCGCCCTGGTTCCTCCGCGGCCAGACCACGGGCAACGAGCGCTACTACCGCCGGCTGGTGGCCGAGATCGCGGGACGGGACGCCTTCGTCAGCGCCGACCTGGGACGGGCGGCGCGCGAGTTCGTGTTCCAGTACACCGAGCTCGGGCGGGAGCCGCCGACCGATGTCCGCGACTTTCTGATCCGGGCGTCCGGCGCCGTGGCGGGGGACACCGCCTTTCAACACGTGCGCACCTCGTCGGACACCACCAAGGCGCTCCGCACCGCCATCAGCGCGCTGCTCAAGGACCCGCCGGACGGAGACGGACGGCTGGTGGTGGGGGTGGGCGAGGTGTTCACGCCGGCTCGCAAGACGAAGCGGCACATCGGCGTCGTCGCCACGCACCTGCCGGCCCTTCTCGAGCCGCTCCCACGCCGCGTCGAGCCGGGGGACAGCTGGCGTCTGCGGGGGCGGCTGTTGGCCGAGTTTCGTGGGCTCAAGGCGCTGGTGACCCTGCCCGACGGCAGCAATCAGACGCTGGAGGTGAGCCGACAGGGGCGACGCTTCGACGTGCGTGTGCCGGTGGGGAACACCGTGGGCCGGCTGGCGGTCCAGCTGGTGGGCGAGGGCCCCCGCGGGCCCGGCAAGCTGCTGCAGGTGGAGGCCGAGGTGGGCCGTCCCCTGCCGACCTCCTACGTGGCGCGGCTGCCGCCTAGCGAGGACGCGATCACCAACGCGACCCAGGCGGCGAAGCTGGGGTTCCGCCTGCTGAACGAGGATCGCGCCCGACATGGCCTGCCCGCGCTGACCTGGGACACCAAGCTCGCGGAGGTCGCCGAGGATCACAGCCGCGACATGCGCGACAACCACTTCTTCAGCCACCGCTCGCCCTCCACCGGCATGCACCCGGCGCGGCTCGCCCGCGCGGGCTATCGCGCCACGACGTCGGCGGAGAACCTGGCGCTGAACGTGTCGATCCACGAAGCCGAGTCCGGGCTGATGCACAGCCTGGGGCACCGCCGCAACATCCTGCACAAGCGCGTGACCCATGTGGGGGTCGGGGTGGTCGGAGAGGAACGCGAGGGCGGGCAGAAGCGCTGGTGGCTGACCCAGCTCTTCGCGCGGCCGGTGGAAGACCTGGACACGGCCGCCGCCGCCGGCCGGGTGCTCGACGCCATCACCCAGGCCCGGGCCGGGGCTGGGCGTCCCGCGCTGACCCAGGACTCCGGGCTCAACGACGTCGCAGCCGAGGCAGCTGCCTCCGCGGTGGACGGTGATCTCAACGGCGTCACTGGGCGCGCGCTGCGCACCGCGCGGGAGCGAGGCCTGCTCAAGGGTCGGCTGCGGGCCTGGGCTGCGACCACCCCGGACCTCGACCAGCTCGAGCTCCCGGCCATGGTCCGCGGTCAGCGCGCCCGGCGTGTCGGCGTCGGCGTGACCCAGGCCGAGAGCGGGCTGATCGCGCTGGTGCTGCTGGTGGGGCAATAGCGCGGTCGCGTTGACACGCCGCGACGGCACACAGAAGGTCATGGCACACGCCGTCGCGAGCCGCGCTGCCGCACGCCGGACCGGGTGGCCGGCGTGAATCCCGTGCGCGGCTGACCCGTTGGCCGCTGGACCCCGCGTTGACCCCGCCCGCTCGCGCTCCGGCCGACGCGCGGCGACCGCACCCTTGGAGAGCTCCCATGCCCACGCGCTGCCTCGCCTCTCGCTGGCTCCACGCCCTGCCGCTCGCCGGCGTCGTCGCCGTGCTCACGGTCACGCTGCCCGCACCGGGGGCCCGCGCCCATCCCGCGCAGCCTGGCGCCAAGGCACCCAAGGCGAAGCCGCCCGCACCCAAGAAGGTGGATCGCGACAAGGCCCGGCTCGACAAGGGCGAGATCATCGTGCGCACCCGCAAGGTCAAGGGCAGCGACATGCCGGCGGCCCATGTCCGCGCGGTGATCCACGCTCCGCCTGCCAAGATCTGGTCGATCCTCGCGTTCTGCGACCGCTACACCAAGACCATGCAGCGGGTGAAGGAGAGCAAGGAGCTGAGCCGCAAGGGCAACGTCGTGTTGTGCAAGGTGGTGGTCGACATGCCCTGGCCGGTGAGCGACCTCAGCGCGGTGACACGGGCGGTCCACACGGTTCGCAAGGGAACGTACTACCAGCGCAAGTGGTCCCTTGTGAAGGGGGACTACAAACGCAACCGGGGCTCGTGGACGCTGACGCCCTACGACGACGCCGGCAAGCAGACCCTGGTGGTCTACAGGGCGCACGCCGAGCCCAACATCTCGGTGCCGACCTGGATTCAGAAGGCCGCCGCCAAGAGCACCTTCCCCAAGCTGATCAGGCACCTGCGCAAGCAGGTCGGCGACCCGCGCTAGCGAGCTGGGGCGAAGGCGAGCGTCCCCCGCCCATTGGGTGAGTGACCCAGCCTCCCCTGCACGGTCGCCGGCTGCAGGCAGGCCGCCCGGCTGGGCTGCGCGGGGTCGGTTTGCCACGGGGACACGGTCCGTGGCATCCACGATGCGCACTGGAGGCTCGCGTGCGTGTCCACACCGCCCTGTCTGAGCTCAGCGACACCCGCGCGGCCCTGGCCGAGGCGAGCGCCGCGCTGCGTGAGGGGCTGGAGGGCGAACCCGACGTCGCGTTGGTGTTTCTGACCCCGCACCACGCCGGCTCCTGGTCCCGCACCCCGGCGATGCTGACCGAGCTCCTGCCCCACACGGCCTGTGTCGGCACCAGCGCGGCCGGGGTCGTGGGCGAGGGCCATGAGGCCGAGCAGCGGTGCGCCCTCTCGATGATGGGCCTGCGCCTGGACGGGCTGCGTTGCCAGGCCACGCACCTCGATCCCAGCGCGCTCCCTGCCACCGACACGGACTGGAGCGACCTGTTGGGCGCCGACCGGCCGACGCTCGCGCTGGTGCTGGGCGACCCGCTCTCGGCTGACCTGACCGGCGTGCTGCCGGCGTTGGACAAGCTCTGGCCGGGTACGCCGGTCGTGGGCGGCCTCGCCAGTGGCGGCAATGTACCGGGGGCCCACGCGCTCTTCGCGGGCGGTCGCTGCCACCGCATCGGCACGGTGGTGGTTGCGCTCTACGGCGCCTTTGAGGTGCGCACGGTCGTCGCCCAGGGCTGCCGCCCCATCGGCGAGCCGATGCTCGTGACCAAGTGCGACAAGCGGGTGATCCGAGAGCTGGGTGGCACGCCGCCGGTGGAGGTCCTACGGGAGCTCTACGCGAGCTTGGACGCCCGCGATCAGGCCCTGTTTCGGCACTCGCTCTTCGCTGGCGTGGAGATGCGCGGCGACCAGGTCGAGTACAAGCAGGGCGACTTCCTGGTCCGCCAGATCACCGGCATGGACCCGGACGACGGCGCCATCGCCATCGCGGCGGAGGTTCGGCCGTGGCAGGTGGTGCAGTTTCAGCTCCGCGACGCCCGGACCTCCGCTGAGGACCTGAAGACGCGGCTCGCGCCCCACAGCGGCGCCGACGTGCGCGGCGTGCTCATGTGCAGCTGCGTCGGGCGGGGGCTGCACCTCTACGAGCGCCCGGACCATGACACCGACCTCGTCGCCGGCGCGCTGGGCGACGTCGCCGTCGGTGGCTTCTTCGGCAACGGCGAGATCGGCCCGGTGGGCGACGCGACCTTCATGCACGGCTACACCACCGTGCTCGCCCTGCTCTGCCCGGCTACCTGAGCGGGCGACGCGGGCGCGCGTCCCACGTGAGCGGGCCGTCCGCTCGCTGGCCGTCGGTCAAGCGGTCGTCGCTGCCGCGCCGCGCTTCGACTGCGCGGCCCGCGCCTGGGCGATGTGCTGGACAAGCCCGAAGAGCCAGGCGGCGTGACCCGCCATGTGCTGCAGGCTGGTGAGCTCCTTCTCGCTCTCCGGCGCGAAGTAGCCCGTCCCCAGGTTGGCCACGGGGACCCCCGCGTCGAGGAAGGGGTCGACCCCGGTCCCGCCGCGAATCGGGAGCTCTTGGGCCCTGACACCCTGGCCAGCGGCGGCCTCGGTAGGCCAGCGCACGAGCTCGGGACGGTCCGCGAGGCGCGGCGCCATGTTCACGTACTGACGCGTGACCGTGACCTGCGCGCCCGCGGGAGCCTGCGCCCGCACGTGGGCGACGCGCGCGTCGAGGCCAGCCGTGTCGAAGTCGCGCAGACGCACGTCCACCGCCACGGCGCCCTGGGTCTCCAGCGGCAGCAGACGGTAGGGCTGCGAGTAGCCCTCGCGGCCCTCAGAGGCCTCCGCAGCGACGGGGTACACGCCCTCGGAGATGAGGAATCGACCGATGAACGCCAGCGCGTCGGCGGTGGCTCCAGCAGAGGTGACGTCGACCGGCGCGTCCACCGACGAGATCCGCAGCGACGCCCCCCTCGGGCGGTGCGGGCCGACCACCTGCTCGGCGGCCGCGCGGACGTCGGCCAACAGCCCGGAGTCGGCCAGCGCCAGGGTCAGCACGCCGTCACAGTCGCGCAGGTCGTCGGACACAAAGGCCACCGGGACCACCTGGAGCGCGTCCACCTTGGCCAGCAGCTCCGCCGCCAGGCGCGTCGCCGGGCGGTGCCCCTCGGCCTTGGCGGTGCAGCCGTGGGTGTTGACCCCGCCGATGGCGAGCGACACGAAGTGGGCGTCGGGTACGTCGACCCCACGGGGCGCGAAGGTCACCCGCGCGCCGGCCGCGTTGAAGTTCTCGACGTTGACCTCGTAGGGCAAGATGCCGTCGACCGTGTAGCCAAAGTCGACCCCGCGCTCCGCGAGCGTCACCGCAAGCCCCTCCACGGCGGCCATGCGGCCCACCTCTTCGTCGGGGCGGCCGATGAGCACCAGCGGTGGGTGGTCCACCTCGGGTCCCTCGCTGAGCAGCGTTGCGAGCGACATCAGGTGCGTCAGCCCCAGCTTGTCGTCGAGCCCGAAGGGCGCGTCGCCCGGCCCGTGCACAACGTCGTGGCCCACGAAGTCGACCAGCGTGGGGTAGTTGGCCACGGAGACCTGCAGCCCCGGGTTGCTGGCATAGGACAGCGCCGTGCCGTCCCAGCCGCGCACCACCTCGAGCGCGCTGGTGGCGTGCGTCCCACGCGCCGTGTCGAGGTGCACCATGAAGGCCACCGGCGCCTGCCCCACGCCGACGCCGCGGCCCGGAAAGGTCGCGATGACGTTGGCGAAGTCGTCGAGCTCGACCTCGGCGCCGTAGGTGCGAAAGAAGCGCCCGACGAGCTTGGCGAGCGCCGCCTGCCCGGGTGTGCTGGGGATGGATTCGGAGCGCTCGTCGCTGGCGCTGTCGACCGCCACGATGGTGCGCAGATAGCCGAGCGCGCGGTCACCAAGGGCGCGCATGTCGAGGTGCGGCGGGGCGATGGTGCGTGTCGACGTCATGGGGACCTCCAGGCCTTTGCGGGCGCGGAGGGTGACGGCGCGACGGTGACGGCGCAAGTTGAGGATTTGTGAGCGGGCCGCTGCGTGGGCGCGGACGGGGGCTCAGGCGAAGCTGTAGGCCGGCTCGGCGCCGGGCTGCCACTTGATGTTGCAGTGTCACCGCAGGTCCGCCAGGAGGTCGCCCAGATCCTGGGGCACCACTCCCCTGGCCTCGATGTGTCGCCGAGCGTCCGCATCGATGACTGGGGCGATGGCCATCTTCTCGATGGTCCAGGCCTGGTACGAGGGATGCGCGTCCAGGAAGCGTCCGATGTGCCCCTCGAAGCCGGGGAGGTCGCCTCCAAGCTTCTTCGCCGAGCGCTTGCAGGTCCCAAAGCGGATCACACGGTCCACCTCGTTGAGCGCGACCAGGTCGATCTCGGTGTCCGAACGGTCCCAGTACCCCTGGATTCGATGAGTCAGGGGAAAGTCGCCGACCCCCTTTCGGCTCCGCTCCTCGTAGAGCTGGCCGACCAGACGCTCCAGGCCAAAGCCCTCCGCCTCGTGAAGCCACCGGTCAGCCTGCGCGACGAGCAGGGCCTCTGGCCGAAAGTTGATGGCCGCCACGGGGTTGGCCAAGCCCGACAGCCACGCCCGCAGGAAGTTGTCTCGAAGGTAGTAGCGTCCGCGTCGGGCCTTGGGGCGGGCGAGGATGGGGAGCCGCTTCTCCACCATGCGGTACTTGTCTCGGAGGATCTTGAGGTAGCCCCCCACCTGCTCCTGAGTCCCCGGGCTGACATCGCCCACGTGGGCCTTGAGGTCGCCGTTCGTGCAGCCCGGATGGCGGGCGATGTACTTGAGGATCACGTCGTAGCGACCACGCAGCTCACTCAGAAACCAGTGGTCCGCCTCGGCCCGAAGCGGCGACGAGCTGCGAAAGAACATGCGGGACAGCAACGCTCGGCGGTCGGCGGCAAGGACGCCCTGCTCGAAGCAGTCTCGGTAGAACTTGGGCACGCCCTCGAAGAGGTTCCACAGAAAGAGCAGCCGCTCAGGATCGTCGTCGGCATGGTCGAGGAGCAGCGCTTGGATTGAGGCGATGTCCAGATGTTCCAGCTCGAGATGGTCGGTGGTTCGGTTGTAGAGGGGGGCCGTCCGGTCTTCGAGCAGGGCAACCAGCTCGGTATGCAGGGATCCGAGCACGAAGAGGCCCCCCGGGACGTTGGCGGCGTCCGCCGACAGCTCGTCTACGACGGCCTGGAGATGGGACGTGAACTCGTAGAGATGCTTGCGACTAAAATACTGAAACTCGTCGAGCGCCACGACGTAGCCAGCCCTGGCGAGCTCCCCGACCAGCCGAGCCAGCTCGCGAAGGCTGCGGGGCCTCGCAAAGCGCTCCACCGGGATGCCAAATGTGTCCATGCTGTCCGCGACGGCAGACAGCACACCGGCGGCGGCGGAGTCAGGGATCTGAACGTAGAGGACGTCCGTCGTGCCGACGGCTTGGAGGGCGTGCTGGACGAGCGTCGTCTTGCCAATCCGGCGGCGCCCAGTGATTCGAGCGAAGAACCACCGCTCACGCCGGAGGATGCCTTTCAGCTCGTCCAGCTCTCCGCCACGACCATAGAATCCCCAAGACATCGCCCTCTCCGAACACCAAGGTAATGTCTTTTACCCTATCGGCATAACCCGAGCAATACGTTGAAACAACTGGGCTTCTGGATCCGCACGCAGGCCGTGTCGCCAGCCGAACAGGCCCGGCGGCACCGCTGAAGACACCCAGTTGCTGGCTGGGAGGCCTACGCTCCCCGGCGGTGGAGCTCGGATCGATCCGCCTGGGTGGCCTTCGTGGCCAGTGCGCGTTGCGGGTCGCAATCAGACCCAGACGACCAACAGAGGGCCGCCGCGTGGGCGCGGACGGGGGCTCAGGCGAAGCTGTAGGCCGGCTCGGCGCCGGGCTGCCACTTGATGTTGCAGCCGATGGAGGCGACCTGCTCCGCCACGGGCGGCTCGTTAGCCAGCGCGGCGTCCACGGCCGCGCGCAGCTCGTTGCCGGTGACCACAACGCCGTTGCCCGGCGTGCTCGCGTCGAAGCGCCCGCGGTAGATCAGCTCACGCTTGGCGTCGAACACGAAGAAGTCGGGCGTGCACGCGGCGCGCAGGGACCGGGCCAGGGACTGGTCGCGGTCGAAGAGGTAGGGAAAGCGAAAGCCCTCGGCCTCCGCGAGCGTGGCCATGGCCTCCGGGCCGTCTTGCGGGTGGGTCTCGACGCTGTTGCTGTTGACCGCGACGAAGGCGCCCCCCTGGTCGAGCAGGCCGTGAGCGAAGCGCACCAGCTCCGGCCGGATGTGCAACACGAAGGGGCAGTGGTTGCACACGAACGCGACCACCAGCACCGGCGCGTCGCGGACGTCCGCCAGCGAGAAAGGCCGGTGGCGTCCGTCGGACAGCTCGATGTCCGGGCAGCTCGTCCCGAGTGGCAACATTGTAGAGCGCTTGGCGACCATGACTTCTCCGTCGGTTCGCGGGGGCGGCGTAGCATGCGGACGCCGTGAGGTCGTGACAAGTCGTACGACAGAAGATGTCCTACGAGCGGCTCCGGCAGCTTGTGCAGGAGCAGCACAGCACGTAGGACTGAGACCAGCGTGGAGCGGGACGGTCCGCTCGGACGCCAATCGACCCGGGGTCGCGCCCGCTTGAGCGCGGCGGCTCCACAGACGCGGTGCGCTCGTGTCCGACTCCCAGCCAGGGCTCTTCGACGACCTGTCGTGGCGGGATGCGCTGCCCAGCCAGCCGGCGTTCGAGCCGGCGATGGACGACGACCCTGGCGTCGACGTCGGCGAGGGGGGCGGTGGTGTGACCGGCGCTGGCGTGATCGGCGCTGGCATGATCGGCGCTGGCATGATCGGCGCTGGCATGATCGGTGCTGGCATGATCGGCGCTGGCGTGATCGGAGCTGGCGAGCTTCGCGGCGAAGAACCGGACGTGCGGCACCAGCGCGGAGCGCCGGATGACGACGCCGGAGCGGCCCCCAACGCGGCGAGTCCCGACCTGGCGGACGCGAGGCACCTGCTGCAGAGCGTCTGGGGTCACCCGGGCTTTCGCGCCGGACAGGAGGAGCTGGTGGCCGCCAGCCTGGCGGGCAGAGACGCGGTGGCCGTGCTGCCGACCGGCGCGGGCAAATCGCTCTGCTACCAGCTGCCGGCGGTGGCGCTCCACCGGCGCGGGCTCGGCCCCACCGTCGTCGTCAGCCCGCTGATCGCGCTGATGGACGATCAGGTCGCGGCGCTGGAGGCGGCGGGAGTCCCAGCGGCGGCCCTGCACTCAGCGAAGACGGGCACGCCGTGGTCGCATCGCAAGGCCCAGGCCGAGCAGGCGGCGCTCATCTACGTCTCCCCGGAGCGGCTCAGCAAGGTCTCGGTACAGCGCTGGCTCGCCCGCCTCGGGGTGGCCCGCGTGGTGGTCGACGAGGCGCACTGCATCTCCTCGTGGGGCCACGACTTCCGGCCGGCCTACCGCGAGCTCACCTGGCTCAAGCCCACCCTGCAAGCGCCGGTGATGGCGGTGACCGCGACCGCGCCGCCCAAGGTGGCCGACGACATCGTGCGCCAGCTCGAGCTGAGCGCGCCGGTGCGCCTGCGGCTGCCTGCGCGGCGGGCGAACCTGCGTTTCAGTGTGCGCCACTGCGCCAGCGACAAGGAGCGTGTCGACATCGCCGCGACCGAGCTGAGCCGGCTGGACCTGCCTGGCGAGGGGCGCGCGCTGGTCTATGTCACCACGCGCAAGCGCACGAAGTCGGTGTGCATGGCGCTGCGCAAACGCGGCATCAACGCGACCTGGTACCACGCCGGCCGCACGGTGGGCGCCCGCGCGCAGGCGGCGGCGGCGTTCGAGAGCGGGCGCGCGCCGGTCATGGTCGCGACCACCGCGTGGGGGATGGGCATCGACCGCGCCGACGTCCGCGCCGTGGTCCACGTCCAGGCCCCTGGCAGCGTCGCGGCCTGGGCCCAGGAGGCGGGTCGAGCAGGGCGCGACGGAGCGCCCGCGCAGGTGCTGCTCCTGGTTGGCGCGTCGGACCGGATCACCCGGCGACGCCTGGTGCGGGGCGCGCCGCGCGCCATGGCCGCGTTCGAGGACCTGCTGCGGCTGGTGGGCGAGCCCCGGTGCCGGCAGGTGGCGCTCGCCGAGGTGCTACACGGATCGCCGCCACCCAGCGAAGACCGCGTGCCCTGCGGCACCTGTGACGTGTGCGTCGACGCCGCGGCGACCCAGGCCGACGTCGCCGCCCACCGCGAGCGGGCACACCAGCGCAGCTCGGCGCGCAAGGCCCAGAAGCACGCCGACCACGCCGCCCGCCTGGACGACGCGGCGCTCGCGGAGGTGGTGCGCTTCGTCGACCACCTCAAGCGCCCGGTCGGTCGACGGCTCGTCGCCTTGGGTCTCAAGGGCAGCCGGGCGAAGGACGTGCGCCGCAAGGCCCTGGACAAGAACCCGGTGTACGGGGCGCTCGCCGCACACCCCACGGCGGCCATCGAGCACGGCATCGAGGCGCTGCTGGAGGCCGGAAAGCTGGCCCGAAAGGGGCGCAAGTACCCCACGGTGTGGATCGCCGACAAGCGGGTGCGACAGGCAGCGACGCCGGGGGCCAGCCGCAAGCGCGACGTCGGGCTGCGCGGCGCGCTCAAGACCTTGCGGCGGGGCGAGGCGCGCAGGCGTCGGCTCAAGCCCTACCAGGTCTTCGACAACAAGACGCTGGGCGCCATCGAGGCGCGTCGCCCCACGTCCCACGCGGAGCTGGAGGAGGTGCCCGGCATCGGCCCGGCGCGCCTCGAGAAGTACGGCGACCTGATCCTGGCGGCGGTGGCGGCGCACCCCGAGTCGAGGGGCGAGGGTCTGGCGGAGGCCAGCGACCCGCAGACCGCGGCGCACGCCGCACCGACGCCAGGGTCAAACGGCGGCGCCGAGGGCGCGTCATGAGCGCGCCGGCCTCGGGGATCACCGCTGCCCTCCACCGGGCGTGGATTCAGCAGCTGCGCCTGGCCTGGCAGCGCGTCAACGTCGAGCGGCTGTCGGGCCGACTGCGGCCGCCGACCTTTCGCATCGACACCGCGACGCAGCGCCTCGGGAGCTGGCACGACGCCACGCGCACCCTGACCCTGTCTGAGCACCATGTGCTCAACGATCCGTGGCGCGACGTGGTGGCGACCCTGCGCCACGAGATGGCGCATCAGGTGGTCCACGAGCTGCTGGGCGGGGCCAGCCGTCCCCACGGCGAGCGCTTCCGCGAGGCCTGCGCGCTGCTGGACATCGATCCCAGCGGCGACCCGCGCGCCCCGCAGGCAGACGCGGCAGCGGGAGACCCAGCGGGGGACACAGCGGGGGGAGCTGGCGACCCAGGCTCCGCAGCACGGACGCGGCCCCCGGCGGCGGCCAAGGCCCTGAGTCGCGTGCGCAAGCTGCTGGCCCTGGCCGAGAGCGACAACCGCAACGAGGCGGAGGCCGCCATGGCCCAGGCGCATCGGCTGCTGTTGACCCACAACCTCTCCCACCCAGTGGATCCGGCCCGACCGGACTACACCGCGCAGGTCGTCGGGCGACCCACGGCGGCCATCCCGCTGGCGTGGAAGCTGGTCGGCGGCATCCTGGAGGCCTTCTTCTTCGTCGAGTGCGTCTGGACGACGACGTACAACCCCCGTCGAGACCGGCTGGAGCGGGAGCTGGAGCTGCTCGGCCGGCGCCACGACGTGGAGATGGCGTCGTGGGTCCACGACTTCCTGCACGCTGAGGTCGACCGGCTCTGGCGCGGCGCACGGGAGCGCGGGCTGGCGAAGGGCCAGCGCGTGAAGCGGGAGTACGTCGCCGGCGTGCTGTTGGGCTTCCGCGACAAGCTCAAGGCCGAGCGCACCGCCTGCAAGGCACGCGGGCTGGTGTGGGTGGGAGACGCGGACCTGCAGGCGTTTACGCGACGGCGTTTTCCGCGGCTGCGCGCGCTGAGCGGCGCCGGCGTACGGCGGACCGGCGCCCATGAAGCGGGCCGGCAGGCCGGGGCGTCGCTGACGCTGCGGCGACCCGTCGCGAGCCAGGGTCAGCGCGGTCGGCGCCTCCCCGGGCCCAAGGGCTGACGCACACGGGCGCGGGGCCCTGTCGCCTATCGACGCCGATGGGGGTCGAGCCGGCGCGCGGGCGGCGGCTTCTTCTCGGGGATCGGGTGACTGAAGCGCTTCGCGAGCTTGTCTTCAGGCCAGTCCAGAAAGCGCGGCACGGTGTTCACCTCGGCCTGGAACTGGGCTTCGGTGATGATCTCGTTGCGCCGCATGCGCGTCAGGATCTCCAGCAGCCGCTTCTGATACCACCGGCGGTATTGCACATGGCGAAAGGCAGAGTCGCCGCACCGCGGACACGGCTTGATGCTCCCCAGCCACGCCGCCTCCAGGGGCGTCAGGTCGCGGACAGCCTTGCCGAAGTAGTGCATGGCCCCCCGGGCGACGCCGTAGACATGGGGCGCGAACTCCACAGCGTTGGTGTAGATCTCGATGATGCGCACCTTGCTGAGGGTGCGCTCCATCGCCCACACCACCAGGAGCTCTTCGAGCTTGCGGGCCAGGAACTTGCTGCGCGTGAAGAAGAGGTTCTTCGCCAGCTGCTGCGTGATGGTCGACCCGCCGTAGACGAAGCGCCCGTAGTGCAGGTCCAGTCGAATCGCCCGGTTGAGCAGGAAGTCGTTGAGCCCGCGGTGGCGGTAGAAGCCGCCGTCCTCGGTGGTGATCATGGCGTAGGGCACCCACCGCGGCATGCTCTTGAAGTCGACCCAGGCGTCGGACTCGGGGCCGATGAACACGTCGATGAGCTTGCCGTCTTCGTTGACCTTGCGGGCGAAGGGCTCGTTGAGCGCCGCGACGTCGGCCTTGAGCAGCCGCACGCCCTTGCAGCGCTTGTCGTCGAGGCCGAAGGCCATCTCGCTGACGTAGGGGTGGCGCACGTCGAGGATGAGATCCAGCCAACCCGAGATGCGCCCTCGCGCCCGCACACCGCCAACCGTTGGCAGCAGAGCGGGCGGGAGGGAGCGCACCAAGGCACCGCAGTCCTGGCGGGGGAGCGCGAAGGACAGCTCGAGCAGCGGCTCCACGAGCGGCTTGCGGCGGCGGCGGCGCTTGAGCCGCCGGGTCATGGTGCCGTGGGTCGCCACCACCCCGTGGCCGCTCGCTGAGGCGTCCGACGCGGCCGGCGTGGTGCCCCCGAAGCGCAAGGCGCCGGTGGACCACTGGAGCGCCCCGGCGCTGGCCGGCCAGCGGACACGGAAGGGGCCCGCGAGGCGCAGGTCGGTGACCGGGCCGGGCGCGAATCGGTCCCAGTCGACGCCGAGGCCCTGCACCGCGAAACGCCCGGAGATCCAGCCACCACGGGCTGGCTTGGCCTCCACCACAAACCCGAGCGACACGTCTGGCTTCGCGCCGACCGCGAGGCGAGCGTCGATCCCTGCCAGGGTGCGCGCGAGCCCAGCGCCCCCCATGTCGAAGGCCAGCCGATGCAGCCCGCTGGTGTCCCCGTCGGCGCGCACCGCCACCCCGCCGCCGCCCTGAGCCAGGGGGGGCGGCGTCGTCGCCTGCGCGGCAGTGAGCGTCTGGATCACCGGCGTAAACGTCAGCGCGAGCCGAGCGGGCGCCTTGCGGCCGCCGGTCCAGTCGAGGGTGAGGCCCCGCGCGCCGAGCACCAGCGTGTCGTGCTGCACGGCCACCTGGCCTCGCGTCACCCGCACCAGCAAGGGCATGCCCGCGGCTCGGACAAACCCCGTGTGGAGCCGCGTCCACGCCGCGTCCAGCTGCTTGGGCAGCGCGCCGATGGCGTCCGCGTAGCGGGCCGTGTAGGCCGGTTTTCCCCGCCGCGCCCGACGCTCGGCCCGCGCCTTCTTGCGCGCCTCTTTGGGGTCGGGCGCGTTGGGGTCAACCGGGCGAGCCCAGCCCTGCGTGATTCGGCTCCGCGCTCGTGCCCGGCGCCGCCCTCGCAGCACGAGCCGCCCGACCCGCGCGACCTGCGTACGAACCTTGTGGAGCAGGCCGGCCTTCGGGAGCGACTGAACCCGGAGTTGCGGCGCGTCGACCCGCAGCTCAAGACGGCGTGGCCCCGGCGAGAAGAGGCCTGCGCGCTTCAACTCCGCGCGCTGGAGTCGCAGCGAGGCGCCCCAGGCCGGCACCCGCACGTCGACGTCCCGTGTGGCGACGCGGCCGCTGCCCCCCGCGAAGGCGCCGCGCAGGTCGTCCAGCTGCAGCGCGCCCACCGACACCTTCACGTCCCCGGTCAGGCCGAGATCACGCGCAGCCCGCGCCAGCTTCGGCACACGGCTCGGCTGCAGGTGGAGCGTGGCCTTCTCCACGGCCACCCGGCTGAGCGCCAGGTCGGTCTGCACACGCTCCACGGTGACGACGCCCAGATCCGAGGTGACCTTCAACCCTGTGACGCTGGCGACCCCCTTCCGCCACGCGGCGGCGCGCACCCGGACCTGCCGCAGTCCCTGCGGCGCGTCCTTTGGCAGGCGCGCGCTGAGACCGCTGGGCGCCTCCAGACGCGCGCTGCCCTGCCCCGCCAGGTCGATCCAGACGTGCGCCCGGCCCTGGACCGCGCCCGCGAGCGTGGCCTCGACCCGCCCGCTGGTCCCGCCAAAGTCGACGACGAGGTCCCGCAGCGAGAGCTGCCTGCCCAGCCAGCGCTCGCCCTCCCCCGCGATGTTCAGGTCCAAGCGACCGCCGCGAACCCGCACCGCCGGCAGCGCGCGTCGCCGCGAAGCCGGACGCGCCCCAGCGCCCTGGGGCCGACCGGCCCGCCACGCCGCGCGCACCTTCTCGAACGCAGGCACGCGGCGCCCGCGGACGTGGACGGTCACCAGGGGGTTCACCACATCGACGCGCTCCGGCCGACGCGCGCCACGGACGAGCGCGAGCAGACCGAGGTGGGCCTCCACGCGCTCCATGCTGGCGACCTCGCGCCCGCCGTGGTGGACACGGACCTGACTGAGGGTCGCGAGCGGAGACCACCCGAAACCGACGTCCTCGACGGTGACCGTCACGCCGGCGCGCGCCGCGAGGAGGTCGATGCGCTGCCGGAGGTGCCGCTCCGCGACCGAGGTCAGCGCCGGCCAGCCGATCGCTGCGAGCGCGACCAACACGGCCACACCAGCGACGAATCGCAGCCGTAGCCGCCGCTTGCCTGACATCGCCGCTCCTGCGCCACGAGGGTGAGCCGCGGTCTACCGCAGGGGCTGCGTGATTCGCAACGGCGAAGTTCGGCGGCTTGCGCCCCCGCGCCTCAGCTGCCGAGCGGCCCGTCGAAGACGAGCACCGGACACGGCGCGTGCAAGATGACGTGCTCGGCGACGCTGCCCATCAGCTGGGTCCGCACGCTGTCCCGCCCCAGAGCCGGGAGCACCACGCTGCCGGCGCCGCTCGCCGCGAGATCCTCGCAGATGGCCTGCCCGGCGGCTTCGCCGACGATGACGGCCGACTCGCCGGTGACACGCTCGACGCCGCTGAGCACGTCGGCCAGCGCTGCCTCGACCTGGGTCAGCTGCGCTTCCTGGCTCGACTGGATCACGTGGCGCAGCTCGCGCTCGTCCTCGTCGTAGATGCTTGCGAGGTTCAGGGGCCGCAGCACATGCACCAGCCGCAGGGCGCCGCCGGTCGCGAACGCGAAGTCTTCCGCCGTGCGCAGCCCGCTGCGCTGCTCCTTGCCAAAGTCCACCGGGTGCGTCACCGGCCCGAAGCCGCTCCAAGCGTCCGCGTCGAAGTGCTCGTTGACGATGAGCACCGGCACGACGTGGTCGCGGATCGCCCGCGCGGTCACGGAGTTGGACACGCGACGCAGCAGCGAGTGGTGGCCGTGAGTCGGGATGATCACCAGCTGGGCCTCGTAGCGGTTGACCACCTCGGGCAGCACGTTGAACGGCGACCCCACCTCGAGCACCGGCTCCACGTCGACGCCGAGCTTGGCCAGGTCGCGCGCCATGTCGTCGAGGGGCTCCCGCGCCTTGGCGCGGGCCTTCTCGTCGATCTTCGCGCGGATGGCGTCGTCGAGAAAATACTGCTCCGTCGAGCCCACCACGGCGTGCAGCAGGACCACACGCACCCCCTTGCGCCGCTTGGCCAGGTCGGCCACAGGCGCGAAGGCCTTGCGGGTGACGTCGGAGAGATCGGTGATGAGCACGATACGGTCGAACATGGCAGGGCCTCCTCACGGGTGTGCGCGCCCAAACTAGGTCGGCGACGGCCCTTGCCAAGTGACAATCACGGACCG
Source organism: bacterium (assembly GCA_030425545.1). Classification (GTDB taxonomy): domain Bacteria; phylum Myxococcota_A; class UBA9042; order UBA9042; family UBA9042; genus UBA9042. The sequence goes on from JAUIAC010000002.1 coordinate 71,366, forward strand.
CGCTCGACGCGCGCGCACCGCGGCGGCCCCCGGGCTGTCTCCTGGGTCGAGCGCGGACCTCAGCGACCCGCGCCGCTGGAGAGCACGCGCACCGCGTCGCCAACGCGCACGACACCCGGGGTCTCCACCAGGGCGTTCATGCCGAACACGAGCTCGCCGCCGCGCGCGCGATCCGGCCGAAGGGCGGCCAGCAGGCCGGGGTCGCGCGCGCCGGTCGTCGGGTCGACGTCGAGCACCCCGCAGCGTCCACAAGGCTTGACCAGGCGCAGCACGGCGCTCCCGAGCGCGACCCGCGCCCACCCGTCCTCGGCGAAGGCCGGCGCGCCCGCGACGACGATGTTCGGCCGAAAGCGTCGCGCGTCGGCCGACCGTGCGGCGCGACGGGTGATCTGCTCCACAGCGGCGGAGGTCGCAACGAGCACCGGGTACCCGTCGGCGAAGCTCACATGGCGGGGCGGCGACGCCACGGCGCCTGCCTGGGCGGCGTCGAGGTGCGGCTTCGGCCGGCGCACCCGCGGTCCGCGCTGGAGCACGAGCCGCGCAGTCACCCCGAGCCGGTCCCCGATCCACCTCGCGGGCACGTCGCCCGCGTCCACCGCCGTACAGGCGTCTCCCCACACCTCGACGGCGCGCAGCGGCGCGTCGATGGCAGGCGGGTCGACCACGAGCGGAGGGCCGCCGTCGACGGAGAGCTCCAGCCGGCCGCCGACCTCGCGCGCAGTGACCGTGGCCAGCGCCGGGTGGGTGCGTTGGCTGACAAATCGGCCGCTGGCGTCGTCGATCCACATCCACGCCCTGTCCCCCACGGGCCCGGTCTCGACCAGCTCCATGACCCGCACCGCCTGGGCGGCGCAGCTCTTGACCGGGTGCAGCCACAGCTCGCCGACCCGAGGCTGAGCGGCGTCCGAACCGAGACTGGATGCAGTGGCGTCGTTGTGACTCATGGGGCTCCGTCCGTGCGCAGCGGGGGAAAGTCGGCCCGCGATCAGCCTGCGGCCCCAAGACGCTGAACTCCCACCGGCGGCGAGAATCGGCTCACACGCCTTGCAGGGGCGCTGGCGGGACCGTAGAACCGGGCGCAACGGAGGTCTACCATGTCGCAGCAACCGCCCCTCTCATCGGCCCGCCTCGCGGCCTCGGCCGGCTCCCCCGCAGCCCCCTGCGCGCGGCGGACACGTCGGGTGCGCAGCGCGCCCGCGCCGCGGCGCGACGGCCGCCGAAGCCACGACACCGCGCTGGCCCTGGCCGTCGTGTCCCTGGTCTCGCTGAGCGCCTGCGGCGGCGCGACGCCCACTGCCCAGACCACCGCGCCGAAGCCGGCCGTCGCCGCGGCCAGCGGAGCCGACACAAACCAGCCCAAAGCGCGGCCGCTGACCTACCCCAAGGCCAAGCGGGGCGACACGGTCGACACCTACCACGGCGTGCAGGTGCCCGACCCCTACCGGTGGCTGGAGAACCCGGACGCGCCAGCCTCGCGCAGCTGGATCGCCGCCCAGAACGCCCTCTTCTTCGGGTGGCTCAAGCGGGTGCCGGCGCGCAACCGGGTGCGCAAGCGCCTCGAGCACCTCTGGAACTACGAGCGCTACGGCGTCCCGCGGCAGCTCAACGGCCGCTACTTCTTCCTCAAGAACAACGGCTTGCAGAACCAGAGCGTGCTCTACGTGACCGAGTCGCTGGGCGGCGAGGCCAAGGTCCTGCTCGACCCCAACACGCTGAGCAAGGACGGCACGGTGGCGCTCAAGGGCGCCTACTTCTCCAAGAACGGCAAGCACGTGGCCTGGCAGACCGCGGCGTCGGGCTCGGACTGGACCGAGATCCGCATCCGCGACGTCGCGACCGGCAAGGACCTGCCCGACCGCGTCCAGTGGGTGAAGTTCTCTGGCGCTGCGTGGCGCAAAGACGGCTCGGGCTTCTACTACAGCCGCTACGACGCACCGAAGGCCGGCGAGGCGCTCAAGGGCGCGAACTACTTTCAGAAGCTCTACTTCCACAAGGTGGGCACGGCGCAGGACGAGGACGTCCTGGTGTACGAACGCAAGGACCACAAAGACTGGGGTTTCAGCGCGAGCGTGAGCGACGACGACCGCTGGCTCGTCATCTCGGTGTGGCGCGGCGCGTCGTCGCGCAACCAGATCTTCGTCCAAGACCTCAAGCCCAAGGCGAAGCGCGCCCGCCGCGGTGCCACAGCGCCCGTACGTCCCTTGATCACGGGCTTCGAGCACGAGTACGACTTCGTCGGCAGCGAAGGAGCGACGCTCTGGTTCAAGACCGACGACGGCGCCGACCGCAGCCGCGTCATCGCCGTCGACGCCCACAAGCCGACCAGCCGCAAGACGGTGGTGCCGGAGCACAAGGAGACCCTGAAGGCCGTGCGCCTGGTGGGCGAGCGCTTTGTCTGCCACTACCTCAAGGACGCCCACAGCCTGGTGCGACTGTTCACCCTCAAGGGCGCGCCCGACGCCAAGACCCCCGTGCTCAACCTGCCGGCCCTGGGCACCGTGCACGGCTTCTCCGGCGATCGACAAGACACCGAGACCTTCTTCCTCTTCACCAGCTTCACCTTCCCGACGACCGTGTACCGCTACGACTTCAAGACCGGCGTCAGCACCACGTTCAAGCAGCCCAAGGTCGACTTCGACCCGGGTGCGTACGAGACGCGCCAGGTCTTCGTCCCCAGCAAGGACGGCACCAAGGTCCCGGTCTTTCTGGTGTGGAAGAAGGGCCTGCCCAAGGACGGCAAGCGCCCGGTCTATCTGCACGCCTACGGCGGCTTCAACATCAGCATCACGCCCTCGTTTCGCGTCGACCGCCTGCAGTGGGTGGAGATGGGCGGGGTCTACGCGCTCGCCAACCTGCGCGGCGGAGGGGAGTACGGCGACCCCTGGCACAAGGCCGGCATGCGGGACAAGAAGCAGAACGTGTTCGACGACTTCGCGGCCGTGGCCCGTTGGCTGGTGCGCGAGGGGTGGACCTCGCCCAAGCGGCTCGCCATCGGCGGCGGCAGCAACGGCGGCCTGCTGGTGGGCGCGAGCATCACCCAGCACCCTGAGCTCTTCGGCGCGGCCTTGGCCGGCGTCGGCGTCATGGACATGCTGCGCTTCCACAAGTGGACCATCGGCTGGGCCTGGGTTCCCGAGTATGGGACCTCGGACAAGGCTGCGGACTTTCAGTGGCTTCGAGCCTACTCGCCCTACCACAACGCCAAGCCGCAGGCGTATCCAGCGACATTGATCACCACCGCGGATCACGACGACCGGGTGGTCCCCGCGCACAGCTTCAAGTTCACGGCCGCGCTCCAACACGCCCAGCGCGGCCCGGCGCCCGTGTTCATCCGCGTCGAGACCAAGGCCGGCCACGGCGCGGGCAAGCCGACCAGCAAGCGCATCGACGAGGCGGCCGACAAGTGGGGCTTCTTGATCGGGGTGTTCGGCGAGGACGCCTTCACGCTGCCGAGCTCGCCTCCCGCGCGGTGAGGCCTGGCAGGGGCGGAGCAGCACCCGCGCTCAGCTGAGCGGCGGTCGTCAGAGCGTGGCAGCCCGCGACACGTGGCAGCCCGCGAACCGTG
>JAUIAC010000213.1 GCA_030425545.1 bacterium
GAAACCCGGGGATGCGCAGCTGGTCCGGGCGGCTCTCGCGGGTGCGCAGGACGAGCGGGCGGCTCGGGTCGGCGTGGAGAGAGCAGGGTGTGGTGCAGCGCGCCTGGTCGTCGACGATGACGTCCCAGCGGGCGTCCGCGGCGGCCGAGACGACGTCGACGTTGACCGTTCCTGGCGGGCCCGGCGTCGGTGTCCGCCCTGGCACGGGCGAGAGGAAGAGCTGCACGGGCGAGGCGCAGTCGGCGGACGGGGCCTGCTCGGTGGCGTCGCTGCACGACCGCGCGTCGCCGGCGGAGCGGACCAGCTTGGCGGACCGGCTGCCGCCGCCGCCCGCCTCGCCGTAGCCGCGCACCGACGCGCTGACCTTGCCGGAGCGCTTGCCGCCCGCGGTCATGGTGAAGGCGCCGACCGAGACCGCCGTGACGACATGGGTGACGGCCGCGCAGGCGTCGGCGGTGGGGACCTGTGAACCGTCCGGGCCGTCCAGACGTGCCTGGCCTGCCACGGTGGTGGTCACGGTGAGTGAGCCGCTGCGCTTGAGCTCGCCCGAGAGCGTCACCGCGCCCAGCGGCAGCTTGGTGAAGAGATCCGCCTCAGAGCGCAGCTCGAGCGACTCCGACGCCGGTGTGGTGCGGTGCCAGCGGTAGACGCCCCCGAGCTGGCACTGCGGGATGATGTGAAGCGCGCAGCCGGAGAACGCCACCGCCACGGCGCCGCGCTGAAGCGCCGCCTCCAGGTTCGCCTTGTCTGCGGCGGACCACTCGGTCACCAGCACGCCGGTCTGGGTCTGGCCCACGCGGCAGCGCGCCTCCATGGACACGGGGCGGTTGAGCTGCGCGGCCCCGCAGCCGGAGAGCGCGGTCGCCAGGCAGGCGAGCACCGCGACGCCGAGCAGCGGCCAGGCGCGAGAGAGACGGGTGCGCATCCGTTGCATCGGGGGGCCTCCAGGGTGTCGTCGCTCCTCGCACGCTAGTGGGGAACGCCCGGCCGAGGCAACTCGAGCTCGTGGGTCGGTGCAGCGCTGCTCCAGCGTCCAACGAGGTGCGCCGCTCGCCACGCCTCGCCAGAGCGCCGCGCCGCCGCTTGCCGCATGGGCTCGGCTCGCGCACGATTGCCGCCACTCGAACCCGGAGCGCCCCATGGTCCGCAGCTCACTCGTCCTGTGCCTCGCGTCGTCGCTGGCGCTCTCGGCCTGCGCCAGCGACGCAGCCAACGGCGCCGCCGTCCCGACCAGCGCCGACCTGGCCGTCGACCAGGGCGTCATCTTCTCCACTGGAGAGGTCGTGCCGGGCGCGAGCTACCTCAAGGTGGACGTGATCGTCCGCAAGCACGGCTCGTCGAACTTCGACCTCAAGCCCGGCGGCACCGGCCCCTCAGACCTGCGGCTCATGCACATCTTCAAGTCGGGCGGCGTCGACAAGGTCTACAAGAGCATCGACGAGGTCCCGGACGACCTCCCCAGCAGCGCGGACTACGGCGACTACCTGGGCAGCGTGTCCACGGGCAACGCGTTCGTCATCGAGAACAACGTCGGCGACGGCTACACCAAGGTGTGGGTCAAGCAGGTCATCGCCTCCGCTGGGCTGGTCCGCTTGGAGTTCAAGCCGGTCGCCCCCTGAGCTCGCCTCTCCTGCAACTTCGGAGCCCGCCATGCGCACCCCAGTCGTGCTCGTCACTGGAGCCAACGGTGAGATTGGCCAGGCGCTGATCGAGCGCCTCTCGGACGCCGGCGACATCGGCGTGCTCGCGTTCGATCTCAACCCGCTCCCCGACGCGCTCGCGGCGCGGTGTGTGGCCACCATCACCGGGGACATCCTCGACGAGCGGCTGCTCCAACGGATGGTGAGCGAGTACGCGGTGCAGCAGGTCTTTCACCTGGCGGCGCTGCTGAGCACACGGGCGGAGTACACCCCCGACGCGGCCCATCGCGTCAACGTTGGCGGCACGCTGCGGCTGCTGGCGCTGGCGGCCGAGCAGGCGCGTCGGGACGCCCACGCGGTGCGCTTCATCTTCCCCAGCTCCATCGCCATCTACGGGCTCCCCGACGTGGCCACGAAGGCGGCTGCGGGCCGCGTGGCCGAGGGCGACTACAACGCGCCCACGACCATGTACGGCTGCAACAAGCTCTACTGCGAGCACCTGGGGCGCTACTACATGCGGCACTTCGGGCAGCTCAACGCGCGCTTCGAGCCGAGCGGCGTGGACTTTCGTGCGCTCCGCTTCCCTGGCTTGATCAGCGCCGTGACCGTGCCGAGCGGTGGCACCAGTGACTTCGTGCCGGAGATGCTGCACGCCGCCGCCGCGGGGAGCCCCTACGCCTGCTTCGTGCCGGAGGAGGCGCGGCTGCCCTTCATGGCCATGCCCGACGCGGTCGACGCGCTGCTCGGCCTGGCCGCGGCGCCGCGTGAGGCGTTGAGCCAGCATGTGTACAACGTCGGCTCGTTCTCCGAGAGCGCGGCCAGCTTTCGCGAGCGTGTGCTGCGGGCCTTCCCCGACGCCGAGGTCACCTACGCGGTCGACCGGGCGCGCACGGGCATCGTCGACACCTGGCCGGCCGACGTCGACGACTCGCCCGCCCGCCGCGACTGGGGCTGGGACCCGCGCTACGGCGTCGAGTCGGCCTTCTCCGACTACCTGCTGCCGCAGCTTCGAACCGCGTAGCGGGCTCAGGGCGCCACTGCCCCCGGTGGTCCGAGCTGCCCGTCCCAGGCCTGCCACGTGCTGCAGAGCGTGCCGGTCGGGTGGAAGACGAGCTCGTGGACCCGCTCAGGGTGCGCCCGCTTCTCGGCCTCCACGTGGGCCAGATCGGCGGACTCGAAGCAGACGGTCACGGCGTCGCGGCCGCGGCCCAGCTGCCAGACCTCCACGTAGTAGTAGTAGCCCATGACCTGGCGGACGAGCCGCGCGTCGCTGCGGGTGTCGAGCGCACGCAGCACCGTCTCCATGTCCACGCGCTGTCGCGCCGCGTAGCGCGCCACACCGACCGGGCGCGTAGTGGCCGGGTCGGGCCGCATCAGCTGGCGGAAGATGACCTGCCGCACACCGAGCTTCCGGGCAAAATCCAGGTATCCGTCCACGCCTGCGAGGTCTCCGATGCCCTCCTGCAGCAGCACGCAGGACAGGCGAACGGAGATCCCAGCCTCTTGCGCAAAGGCGACGGCGCGGGTGAGGTCGGGGTCGTCCAGGCCGTCCCGCATGGCCATGAGCTCGGCGTTGCGCGCCGCCTGCGGGTGCGCGCGGCTGATGTTCAGGTGGTGCAGGCCCGCGTCGGCGAGGTGGTGCAGCACGGGCCGGCCGCCGCGGAGCCACCACAGCCCCGACGCGTTGGTGGTCAGGCTGCGCTTGTGGACCCGGTGCCGCGCCAGCAGGGCGGCGATGTCGGGCAGCAGCGGATCGCGGCTGGGCTCGCCGCCGGTGACCGCGACGCTCGGCCCCAGCGTCCGGAGCGCCACGAGACTCTGGTCGAGACGGGCCAGCCAGCGCTCCGGCGGGCAGCGCGCGGGCCGGGTCAGCGCCGCGCCGCGCGAGAGCGGCCGCAGCTCTTCGACACAGAACGCGCAGGCGGCGTTGCAGCGTTCGGCGCTGTAGATGCTGAGGTTGGCGTTGGCATAGATGTCGACCTTGCGTCCCCAGAGGTCCACGGGCACGAGCCGCCGTGCGGTGCTGTTGCGGTTGACGTCAAAGCCCGCGCTGCGCAGGCGCCGCCACGCTGGGCGGAAGCGCCAGCCGGTGTCGGGTCCTTCGAACGCCAACGACACCTCAGCGTCCCGTGGTGGACGCGGCGTCGGAGGGGCAGCCGGCGGAGGGAGCGCGCCGGTCATGGCAGCTCCGCCATGGCGGCGGCCCGCGCGACGAGGTCGGTGCCCCAGGCTCGTCCGTCTGGGTTGGCGAGGGTGAAGTCGCCCCACACCGCGCGCGGGGGCTCCCAGTCCTGCTCCCCCGAGGCGAGGCCGTAGCGTTCGAGGAAGAAGACGTTGGCGACCTCGGCCAACCCCGCCCCGGCGACGGCGTCGCGCACGTCGTCGTCTCGGCCCGGACGGACCCGCACGTTGAGCACGAAGTCGAAGCCCTGCCGCTCCCTGGCCAGGGCGGCGAGCGCTGTCGCCAGGTCCAGGAGCCCGGGATCCTGGTCCCGCAGGTGGTGATTCCAGCTCAGCTTCAGCCGAGTTGGCGCGCCGATCCGGGTGACAAAGTCGGCGAGGCGCGCGCTGGAGCGCGGCACGGACACGCCGTTGGTGCACAAGACCTGTGTGGCGCAGCGCGGGTGGGCGCGCCCGCGCTGCCAGAGCGCCCAGAACTCGGGGTGTACGAGCGGCTCGCCGCCCTCGAACTGGAGCTCGAAGGGGCCCGCGTCGGGCAGCAGCGCGTCGAAGTGCTCGGTGGAGAGATGGGTGCGGCCCCGAGGCGAACTGGACGTGCTGCACCAGGGACACGCGCGGTTGCACGAGGTGGTCAGCGCCAGGTAGAGGCGGTGGGGCCGGTGCGCGCCGGGGTGATCCAGCGGCACGTCGGGCGCGCCCTGCAGCTTCGGCGGCAGCGGACGGGGATCGGGCTGGCGGATCACGACCCCTCCTGGTGCGTCGCGGGGGCTCCCACGGCGCTCACCGCTGGGTCGCCTGGAGTGGCGCCTCCGACCCGCTCGGTCTCGCCCTCAGGGCGCAGGAGGGCGTCGATGGCGATGGCGCTTCGCCACGGCCAGGCCTTGCCCGAGCGGTCGCCCAGCGTGGGGTCGTGCACCACGTCGAGCGGCACCGGCCCCAAGTGCGCCGCGAACGCCTGGCGGAGCGCGCCCTCGTCCACCGGGTGCCCCGGAACCGGGCGAATGCGCAAGGTGAGCCTGCGGTCGGAGGCCTGGTCGAGCTCGTGGCACACCAGCGGGAAGCGCCGCAGCGTCTTGGCCAGGTCCACCGGGTTGACCAGGGCGCCGTCGTGGGCGGCGAAGACCACCGGCGCGCGCCCCTCCAGGTCGACGATGCGCAGGCCCGGGTCGCCACACGGGCAGGGCGCCCGCAGCAGGCGGCCCCAGTCGCCAGTGCGGTAGCGCAGCAGCGGCACGAAGGGGTTGCGCCCGCCGGTGACCGTGATCTCGCCGCGTTGCCCGTCGGCCACGGGCGCCCCCGCGACGTCGAGGGCCTCGACGTGCAGGTCGTGGGTCACCACGTGAAAGGCCTCGGGCGCGCCCGCGCCGCTCTGCGGGCAGCGAAAGCCGATGGGCCCGGTCTCGGTCAGCGAGTACCAGTCCACCACTGGACAGCCAAAGTGCTCGACGAGGAGCGAGCGCAGCCGGGCGCTCATGGCGACCGCCGTGGTCAGCAGCGCCCGCGGCCGCACGGCCGGTGCGCGGGTCAGCAGGGCCGCGAAGGTGATGGGATCGCCCGTGAGCAGCTGCGGCGACAGGTCGGTCAGGTAGCGCTGGGCGCTCTCCGGCGAGGGCCACTGGCGGGCGTCGAGGTTGAGCTTGACGAAGCCCGCGTCGCGCCAGCCGGCCAGGGTACACGGGTAGGTGACCGTGTCGGCCTGGGCGCCGAGCAGGGCGCAGACCACGGCGTCCGGCTCTGGGGTCAGCGTCACCCCCCACGCCGCGAGCGCGACCTCGATGAGCGGCAGCAGCGCGGCGATGGAGCGCCGGTGGTGCGGCACGCGCAGGGCGTGCCCCGTGGTCCCCGCGGTGCGGTAGATGAGCGCCTCGTCCAAGGGTGCCGCCCAGGGGATCAGCGACTCGATGCGGGTCGCGATGTCCACGCGCGACAGGGTCGGGATGGTCGCCCAGTCCGCCTCGGGATCCACAGGCAGGCGGCTCCGGAGCAGGGGGCTGTCGCCCGCGGCAGCAGCGACCTTGGCCAACACGCTCGGCCGCGGGGCACCGGGGGGCTGGGGGCGACGCGCGTGGCGTAGACGCGCGCGCAGCTGCTCCAGCCATCGCACGTCGGACGCGTCGAGGCGGTCCCCAGCGCTGTGGGTCCAGCGCGGAGCGTCTGCGTGCTCCACCAGCCTGCGCAGCAGGGTGGCGCTCTCTTGGGGGCGTGGGATCACTCGCGGCTCACCTTGGCGGCGGCCTCTTCGGCGGCCCGCCGGGCCAAGGCCTCGCGCACCTCGCGGGCCCGCTCCTCGCGTTCGGCCGCCTCGCGCATGAGCCGGTGGTGCTCGAGCGCGTCCACCTGCGCGAGCCGATCCGCCGCGCGCTGAGCGTCCTCGCCGGCCAGGACGCGGCCTGCGGCGCGCACGACCCGGCGGATCAGCTCCTCACGCCGGTCCTGGTCGCCGTCGAGGGCGCCCACCGGCACCACAGCGGCCACCTGCGGCAGCTCCCAGACCAGCAGCTTGCGCAGCCCCGCCATGGCCGGCCGGGGTCGGCGAAACGCGGGATGCCACAGGATCCAGCTGGCCCGCAGCACCCAGTCGGAGGTGGACGGCGGGTCCATCGCTTCGAAGGCCTCGAGCAGCGACGCCGGCGGCGCGCGGCCGGTCAGGGTCTGCAGCAGGTCGTGGACCACGGCGTCGACCCGCGTCGCCCTCGAGGCGCTCGCCGTCGCCCCAGCGCGGAACGCCGGCGGCATGGTCGCCACCCACGACAGCAGCTCGCTGAGGGAGGGCGCGGGCGCGCCGTGCGGCGGTGGGCGGTCCAAGCGGGTCGACATCAGGCGGCTCCGTAGTGGTCCTGCGCGAACGCGCGGGCGAAGGTCACCAGCTCGGGCCACGCGGCCACACGGTGGACCGCAAAGCCTACGCCCCGCAGCGCGGCCGTGTGCTGCCACTGGGGCAAGGGGCGGCCGATGTTCAACACGAGGGTGCCGCCGCCGCCAGCGCGCTCCAAGGCTTCGCGCGCCACCTCCGCGCCGGCGCGGTCTTCGTGCTGCCCGCGGAGCAGGGTGTCGATGCCGTCGTCGCTGATCACCACCACGTGGGCCGGGCGGCGCTCGTGGGCCGGCCGGCGCGCGTAGGTGTCGTGCAGCACGTCGAGCGGAAAGCGGGTGCCACCGGAGACGTAGCCGCACACGTGCTGGAGCACCACCGCCGGGTCGCGGACGAAGCCCTCGGTGCTCACCGCGCTCGTGGACCAGAGGGTGACCTGCACGCGGCTGCCGGAGCGCAGCGCGGAGAGCGCGAGGATGGCGCCGGCGAGGGTGAGGTAGCTGATCTGGCGCCGCGGATCCGGCATCGAGCCGCTGCAGTCGATGTAGAGGTCGAGGTCGACCGGCTGGCGCGCCGAGGTGCCGCCGGCCGTGGTGCCGAAGTGGCGCTGCACCGTGGTGACGCCCGGCACCAGGCGCGGAGACCGGACCACGCTCTCCAGGAGGTCCAGCGCGCTCACGTCGTCTCCGGCGTCCCAGGGGTCGACGCCCTCCAGCAGCGGCTCTGGCGCACGCGGGGAGCGCCGCTTGGGGAACTGAATCAGGTGTGGGGCAGCGAGCTCGCGGTAGTAGCGCGCGACCAGGGCGCCCTCGTCGACCGCCAGACCCATGGCGCGGAGCAGCGCGCCGACCTCGGCCGGAGTGCGCAGGGTGCGCTCGGCGTCGTCGCCAGGTCCCATGGCTGTGTCGCCCTCGTCCGCGGGCCCGTCGAGGCCCGGCACCAGCGGGCCGGTGTCGGGACGCGGGCGGTGCAGGACCCCGGCGGGCAGGGTGGCGACCGGCTCTCCCGCCTCGTCCAGCGCCGCGTCTCGAGTGTCAAAGAGCCCGCCCGCAGCGAAGGTCGAGGCGCCTCCGGCCTGCTGGTCTTCGCTCAGCCAGCGGTAGAGCACGCTCGCGTAGCGCCCGGCGCCGAGGGCGGGCTCGTCGGCGCAGGCCCGGGCGATGCGGCTGCACAGGAGCGCGTCACCGGCGAGGTCACGCGACACGAGGTGCGGCTCCACCAGCGCGCCGGGGTCGAGGCGCCACAGCAGCTCGTAGGTCCGCATGTAGAGCCGCCAGGTGAGGTCGGGCGCCCCGCTGCGGGCCCGAAAGAGCCGGCGGTAGACCTCGGCGATGTCCACGCCCGCCTGGCGCTGCAGCCGGTCGTTGATGAGGGTGTCGGCCCACAGGTTCGCCACCAACGGCACCAGGGCGGCGGGCAACCCGGCCAGGCGCGGCTGCAGATAAGCGAACATGCGCGCGTGCTCGGAGAGGTTGCCCGGGACGTAGATGTGGTGCCCGACCTCGTGGGCCAGCAGCGCCAGCTCGCAGCCCTCGAGGCCCAGCTCGATGCAGCGGGCCGCGTGGACAAAGATGGTGCTGTCGGTGAGGCGAATGCTGGCGATCTGCTCGGGGAGCCCTGCGGCCGCGGCCTCTTCACGGGTCGTGAGCACCCGCGGAGCGCGCAGCAGCGTGTGCGCAGACCAGGCGGCGAGCGCGTCTGGCCAGGCCGCGGTGAGGCGCGCTACGAAGGCGTCGACGGCGCTCATACGCGCACCGTGGGTGGCACCCGGAGCTGAACGCGGTGCGAGCGGGCGAGGGTGAGCGCGACGAGGCCCTCGCAGGCGACCAGGGACGTCGCACCGGCGGCGCGGGCGCTCCGTTCGAGCAGGGGCAGCGCGTCGGCGATGGCCGGCGGCACGGGCGCCGCGGGGGGCGCGGCGTCACCCACCGAGGGCACTGCGTCGAGCGGGCAGGGCGCACACCGAGCGCCGAAGAGGTCGGCGTCCACGCGCCACACCTCGCTGTCGACCTCCGCGTAGAGCGTGTGTCGATCGCCTAGCGCCACCAGGCGTGGGGGGCGCGCGAAGCGCCCGCCGAAGCCGACGAAGTCGCCCACGGGAGGGCGCGTGGACCAGCGCTCAAAGGGCGCGTCGACGGTGGTCGCCACGTCGCGGAGCGGCCGTGCCAGGGCGGCGGGCGTGGCAACGTCGCCGTCGGGTGTGTCGAAGAGCTGGTCGAGCAGGTCGGGCGAGACGACCGCACGCGGGTGGGTCCAGGCGTCGCGCTGCAGCGCCCTCACGGCCAGCGGCCACGCCTCCGTGGGCCAGTCGCCCAGGGCCAGGGTCGCGAGCCCGAGCTCGGCCGGGACGTCGCCCAGCTCGCGCAGCGCCGCCCGCCGCAGCCGGGGCTCCCCCAAGCGCCAGGCGACGACAGCCCCCGCGCGCAGCAACGCCTCGCTGGAGTCGGTGTGCGCAGCGCAGCTCGTCATGGCTCGAACAAAGTGGTCGTCCATGGGGCCGAGTCGCTCGACCGCGTTGGACATCGCAGCGCAGAAACGGGCTGGATCCTGTTCTGCCAGTCGACGCATCGCGGGGTCCCCTAAGCTCTCTGACAAGAGCGCGCGGACCCCGGCGAATCGGCCCAGCGTGCGCCGCGCGACGTGCAGGGTGACCAGGTCGAAGACCGCCAGCAGCAGCGCTGGTGACGCCGCGCCCGCGGGGCTGTCTGCCACGACGAAGGGAGACAGCCACGTCTCCACCGCGGCGAGCAAGGGGCCAGGCTGCACCTGCGGGAAGCGGTGCCGCAGCTGGCGCAGGCGCGCGTTCAGCCGCGGACGCTCCTGGCGGAGCCACGCGGCCAGGGCAGGATGGATCCCGTCGACGGTCACCTCGGGGGTTGGCGAAGGAGCGGCCATGGTCGTCACCCCTGCCACGCCAGCCAGCGGAGGTAGTTCGAGTAGCGCTGGTGGTAGTACTTGAGCTTCAGCACGTCGGCCTGCACGTGGGCGTAGAGCTTCGTGTTCTGGGCCATGGCGGCGAGCAGGGTCTCGATGCGTGCGATGCGGCCCCGCACCTCCTGCTCGGCCAGCCCGTCGAGGCCCTGGTCGAACTCGGCGTCGAGGTCGAGCACGGGATCGTTCTGGTCCAAACCGAGCCGGGCGTACTCCCGCATGGCCTCGTCGA
>JAUIAC010000932.1 GCA_030425545.1 bacterium
CCCTACCTCGACCACCTCGCCCGGATGGATCCGCTCGTGTTCACCGCGCTGCTCGAGCGTGTCGCCGACCACAGCACGCGGTCGTACCTCGCAGAGCTGACGATGCCGGCGCTGGTGTTCACGGGCACGCGCGACCACTTCACGCCGGCGGGCCTGGGCGCAGAGCTCGCCCGGCTCCTGCCCGACGCGGAGCTCTGCGAGATCCCCGGCGGCTCGCACACAGCCCCCCTGGAGCTGCCCGATCTGGTCACGTTGCGGGCTGAGGCCTTCTTCGACCGAGTGGGTCTGGCCTGAGGGAGCGCAGCCCCGGCTCAGCGGCTCCGGGCACACCCTGCCGACGCGCGCCGTCAGGCCTTGCGCTCACCGCGGCCCGGGACCGCGCTCGGTGAGCCCGTCCCTCGCACGCGGTCGAGTCTCTAGTTCTCGAAGAAGAGCGGGTCGTGCGCCTCGATGAAGGCGTTCAACATCTTCCGCTCCTCGTCGGAGAGGTCCAGGAGCCGCAGTCCGGCGCCCGCTTGGGCCTGGCGGTCGGTCTGGTTCTGGTCGAAGGGGCGGGTCCACGCGACCTCGCCCTTCTTCTGGAAGATGTGCTCAGACCCCGGGATACGGAAGCGGACCTCGATCTTGTCGCCCCGCTCCAGCGGCTCGTCGGTGGCCACGAAGAGACCGCCCGACGAGATGTTCGACGTCAGGCCCACGAAGATCCGGTGGCGCGTCGCCACGCCGACCTGCAGATCGAAGGCCTTGCGCTCGTCATGCCGCCGGCGCTGCTCGTTGTTGGTGGTCCGTACGCTCTTGTTCATCAGGCACCCACGTGGACACGGAGGAGGTTGCGACCCAGGAGCAGCAGGTCCCCATTGCGCAGCGCGATCTCTCGCTTGACGCGGAGAAAGGTGCCGTTGGAGCTGCCGAGATCCTTCAAGTACACCCGCCCACCCCGCTCGGAGATGACGGCGTGAGAGCCGGAGACGAACCCGTCCTTCGGGAACAGGATGTCACCGCGCTCGCGGCCTAGAAAGACGTCTCGATGGGACAGCAGGTACGCGTTTGCCACCTGCCGTGCCATGCCGATCTGGCACAGGCGACCCCACACTCCGCGCGGCGTTGGGCAACCGACCCGGAGGGGGCGCCCGGTCGCCGGGGCCGTCTCCGGAGCGATCTCCTCGATGCGCTCGAACCGCAGGACCTCCTGGCCCACACGCACGATATCACCGTGCTGCAGCTCAACTGGTGTAGAAATGCGAAGGTAGGTGCCGTTGTAGAAGTCGAGCGGGCGGAGTCGGAAAGGAGGGTCCCCGGCTACGACGACGCAGTGGTCGTCCGCGAGGAGCCCGTCCGCCTCGAAGCGCACAGCCGCGGACGCGCCGCGACCGAGCATGTTGTCGCCGTGGGTCAGGGAGTAGCGCTGCGACTCGCTGCCGAGGTCGTCGATGAGCGCGAGGTGTCCGACGCTCTTCGGCGCGGCCGGCGCTGGGCCACGGCCGGCGGCCGCTTCGGACTTGGCGCGCGGCGTGCCGCACACGCCACAGAAGCTGTAGCCGTC
>JAUIAC010000933.1 GCA_030425545.1 bacterium
GACCCGCTCGGCGTAGCGGCGACCGACGCTGAAGTCGACGCAGAACACGTTGCCCTTGGGGCCAGCCCAGTCCGTGTAGCGGGGCGTCTGCCAGGGCGCTGGCTTGCCGCGGATGGGCGCGCTGCGCTGCCGCCAGTAGTGACCCACCACCACGGCCTGCGGGTCGGTGTAGTCCTGCCACCAGGCCACGCGCCGCAGGTAGCGATACTTGCCGCTGAGGAAGCGCGGCGTCGCGTCTGGGCCGATGGGCGCCTCGACCCCGGAGGTCAGGGCCTTGATGGGGTTGTCCTGCCGCCGCGCCAGCTCCACCGCCACGTGGGCCTCGGGATAGGTGCTCGGCCGCAGCCGCCGCAGGTGCAGGCCGCGATAGCGCTGGACCTCGGCGTAGGAGCGGTCCAAGAGCCCGCTCGCCCGCAGCTCCGCGTCGATGTCGTCGCGCCAGCGGGTCGACAGGCGGGCCACGTCGCCCTCGACGGGCAGCGCCGCCAGGGAGCGCGGCCACCAGCAGGCGTGCACCACGCGCAGGTCGTCGCGCTCGAGCACCAGCGGCAGCGTCCGCAGGAAGGCCAGGGTCTCGTCCCGCTCCGCCGCCGTCGCCAGCCGGCTCTTGAAGGGCGCCTCGGTCACGTGGCCGTAGGGGTCGGCGATGGAGTAGCGATCTTCGGCGTCGCCGCGCGCCCAGCCGTTGCCCTCGCGCTTCAGCCCGCGCAGCAGGTTGATCTCGTGGTTGCCGGCGATGCACCAAGCGACCCCAGCCTCGACCAGCCGCCGCACCAGGCGCACCACGCCCACGCTGTCGGGGCCGCGGTCGATGAGGTCCCCCACGAACACCAGCGGCCGGCTGGCCGTGCAGGCGACCGTGTCCACGCCCAGGTGGCCGAGCAGGGTCTCGAGCGCCGCCAGCTCGCCGTGCACGTCGCCAATGAGGTCGAGCGGCCCGTCGGGCAGGGGCTGGCGAAGCTGGGGCATGCGTGCTCGGGGGTCCGGGGGCGCGTGGCGAAGGCCCCCGCGTTCGGTGGTCGGTGTGGCGTGGTTCTGCCTGACTTGGGCCTAGAACGCACGCAGAAAGAGCTTCACCTCAAATTTCGTCGTGATCACGCCAAACTGCACACACGCCCCCTTGGGCAGCGTCGCGCCGCCCGTCGGTCCGCCCTGGTCCGCGGTGCCGTCGACGGCGCCCTCGGGCAGCACCCCATAGGTCACCGGACCCTTGAAGCCGGCCGGGAACTTCACCGCCGTGGCCGCCCAGTAGGTCTTGCCGCCCGTGACCTTCTGGCCGGGCCCGAAGGGCAGGTTGGCCCCCGGCTCGGTGACGTAGAAGCCCAGGCTGCCGGTGGCGCCGCCGTCCCAGGTCACCACCGGGCGGCCCTTGTCGTCGATCTGCACGTCGATGTCGGCCTGGTCCACCGGGCCCGCGGCGCAGCCGTCGACCGCCGGCGGGCGGGTCATGCGCCAGGTCACGCCGCTGAGCTCGAAGCCGGGCCCCGCGATGGTGAGCGTGCCCTCCGCGCTGTCGGCCACGCCGTCGCCGTCGGTGTCCTT
>JAUIAC010000214.1 GCA_030425545.1 bacterium
CGAGCGCCGACCTGGCCGCGCTGCGCTGGGCCACCCGGCTGGGGTGGGCGGCGTGGCCGCTGCTGCTGCTGGGGCTAGCCTGGACCGCCACGCGCCTGGCCCGCGACGTGAGCCGCCGACATCAGCTCGCGCTGACGCTGCTGCTGGGGCTGTTGGCGACCCGCGCGTTCAGCGCGGTGGTCACGGCGCCGGTGCGCGACGGTGACGAGCTGGTGGACTATCTGCAGAGCCTCTTGGCGACGGTGTCCGGGCTGCGGCCGGTGGAGCTGCTCTTCCCCACCGGCTGGACCCTGTCGAGCGCCACCTTGCTCGCGCCCTGGGTCTCGGCCTCACTGCCGGCCGGCGACGTCGCCACGGGCCACGCGCTGGGCGAGGCGCTCGTCGCGGCCGGCCCCGCAGGCCTGCTCTTGTGTCGGGGGCTCTCGGCCCTGGCGGCGCTGACCCTGGCGGCGGCGCTGGCGCGACGGGTGCTGCTGCACGGCAGCGCCGCGGGCGCCGCGCTCACCGCGACGCTCTGGATGGTGACGCTGCCGGTGAGCTACCTGCTCGCCAGCTGCACGCCCCATGTCTTTGCCGCGGCCCTCGCGTGGAGCGGCACGCTGCTCTTGAGCGCGCGGCCGGCGGCCCACGCGACCCGACGCCATGCGGCTGGGGTAGGGCTGCTCTGGGGGCTCGCGGTGGGCAGCCACCCCCTGGCGGTGGTCGTGGTCGCGGCGTCCCTGCCCTTCGCCTGGCCGGGCCGCGCCCGCGCCGTGTCGACGGGCGCCGCAGGGGCCTGCGCGGCGGTGGCTGGCTGGTGGCTGGCGAACCCGTGGACCTGGGCGCAACGCGACGCCTACCTGGCCAACGCGCGCTACCGGCTGGCGGAGGTTGGCGCCGCAGAGCCGGTCGCGGACGGCGCGCTGCGCTCCTATGCCGACCTGCTGGGGCGCATGCCGGTGCTCGCCGTGGGGCTGGTGGTCTGGGCGGTGGCCGTGACCGCCACGCCTTCGCTCCGGGGCCGCCGTGCGCTGACCTTGCCCGTGGTCGGCTGGCTGACCCTCGCCGTGCTGGTCGCGCTGGGGACCCGCTTCGACCGCTACCTTGTGTGGGCGCTGCCGGGGCTGTGCGTGGCGGCCGGCGTCGGCCTCGCCGCCGTGGTCCGTCGCCTGCGCCGGCCCCAGGCGGACGCGCTCGTCGCCGGCGCCGCGCTCGCCGCGGCCCTGGTCTTCGGCGGTCTACGCAGCCAAGCCCCGGGGTGCCCAGGTGGGCTGCGCGCCTGGCAGCCGCTCGCGGACGTCGCGCTGCAGCGCGGCCCCGGGGCGGCGGTGTGGGTCTCGCCGCTCCCACAGGTGCCGCGCGCCGCGCGCGCAGGGCTCATCGCTGCGGAGACGGCAGCGGGCGTGCGGGCGGCCATCGGAGCGCGCATCGGCGGGAGGGCGACCGTGGTGCTGGAGAGCTGGGATCAACGGCGCGCGCTCCCCGCGTCGCTGGTCGCGGCCGCGCTGACGCCGGAGCGTCGCCCCCCTGCCCCGCCGCGCGGCCGCGCGGAGGATGTCGAGCTCTGGGAGCTGCGCTGGCAGCGCGCGACGACGACCGGCGCGCCGCTGCGCGTCGAGGGCCGGGCGCCGCTGCAGACCTCGCTCGCACAGGCCCGCTGTGGGCTCCTGCTGCGCGGCGCCACCGTGCCGGCGTCGGGACGCAGGCCGCCTCAGCGCTGACGGGGATCGCTGAGCAGGCGCCGCCCCACCACCACATGGCGGATGCGGCCCTGGAGCGAGAGCGGGTCGCCGTCGCACACGACGAAGTTCGCCCGGGATCCGACCCGCAAGCCCCCCGAGTCGACGCCGAAGATGTCGCCGAACGCGGTGGTGACGGCCCGCAGCGCGGCGCCGTGGGGGAGGCCGTGGGCCACCGCGAGGCCCGCCTGCCAGCGCAGGTTGCGGGCGTTGTGCGTGCGCGCGGTGCTGAGCGCGAGGGTGACCCCCGCCTTGTGCAGGCGCGCCGCGTTGCTGGGCAGCGCGCGCGCGGTGTCGAAGCTGTCGGGGCGGGCGACGACCGGCGCGACCACCACAGGCACCTTGGCCGCGGCGAGCTGCCGCGCAACCACATGGGCCTCGGCGCCGCCCACGATGACCAGCCGCAGCTTGAAGGCGCGCGCGAGCCGGAGCGCGGCCAGGATGTCGCCGGCGCGATGGGCGTGCACCACCAGCGGGAGCTTGCGCGCGAGCAGGGGGTAGAGCGCCTGGAGTCCGGCGAGGGTCGAGCGCGTGCCCAGGGTCCACGGGCGCGGCGTGTTGGGCGCGGCCATGCGCGCAGCCGCCTCGGACAGCAGCGCGCGGAGCAGCGCGAACTGCCCGGACCGCGCGCCCACCTCAGCACGCCCGCGGTGCCGCTTTGCGCCGTTGCCGACCTGAGCGTGGACCGCGACCGACGGCGCCAGCGTCGCGTCTCCCACCTGGTTCGCCGACAGGTCCAGCGCCGCCGACTGCCCGACCACCAGCGCGGGCCCGCGGGGCGCGCTGAGGGCCACGGTGACACCGCCGCGCAGCGCGGCCCGGACCACGCGGGAGTTCATGTGCACACCGTCGGCTGCGCGGACGTGCGCGGCGTTGTCCAGCCCCTTGATGTCGCCGTCGTGGCTGGACGGCTCGAGCGACACCTCGACCTGGCCGATGTGCGCGGCCGCTTCGACCAGCCCCGGCAGGACGTTGGCGCCGCCCACGTCGAGGACGCGGGCGCCGGTGGGAGATTTGCACGACCGCCCCAGGCACGTGACGCGACCGGCCTGCACCACCACCGTGACCCGCTCGCCCGCCTTGCCGCCCAGGGCGACGGGGAGCGTGGCGTCGCGCACGACGAGCGCTGTCACCACGGCGCGCCGCTCCGCCGGGCGCAGCTGCTTGGTGGGCGGCTCGGCTGAGGTCTCCCGCGCGGCTGACGTCTCCTGCGCGGCTGGGGGTGGCGGCGCGGCCGACGGGGGCATCGCAGCGGAGTTCGGCGGCGCCGCGCGGGCAGGCGCGCCGCCGGCCAGCGCCAGGCCCACGACGCCAGTCAGGGCCGCGCGCAGCGCCAGCCGCGCGCCCGGCGCACCAACACCGCGTCGAGGCGTCTTGCCCGCCCGCGAAGCCCACCTGGGCAGGATGTGAGTCCGCATCACCGCGCCTCCAAGCCACAGCCGCAGGGCGACCCCACGGCAGGTCGCAGGGCGCCCGCGTTGGCGCTCTGCTTGTTGCGTCCACCGTCGACCCAGACCACGCCGTCGACCAGCACGTGGGTCGGCTTCGCGCCCAGGGCGGTCAGCGGCGGCCGGTCCCACACCACCAGGTCACCGCTCTTGCCCACCTCCACCGTGCCGAGACGGTCGCCGAGGCCGATGATCTCCGCGGGCACGCGCGTCACGGCCGCCAGAGCGTCCTGCGCTGAGAGGCCGTAGTGATGCGCCTTCGCTGCCTGGTGCATCAGCGTCGCGGCGTCGAGCACCGGGTGGTCCGACTTGAGCGCCACCTGGACCCCCGCCTTCGCCAGCACAGCCGGCCCCCGCACGCTGGCGTCGTAGGCCTCCATCTTGAAGCCCCACAGGTCGGCGAAGGTCGCGACGGCGACGCGCTCTCGCACCAGCAGCTGCGGCACCTTCCACGCCTCGAGCGCGTGGTGAATCGCCGACACCCGCACGCCGAACTCGCGGGTGACACGGAGCAAGGTCTCGATGTCGTGGACCTCGTAGCAGTGCACCTGCAGGCGCACCTGCCCGCGCAGCAGCGCGCCGAGCAGCTCGTGGGCGGGGTCGTAGGGCCGTCGACCCTTGGGCGCCCGGTCCCACGCGTCCTGCTTCTGAACGTAGACCTGGGCCGCGCGCAGCCGCTTGCGCATCAGCCAGGCGTGCCCCATGCGCGAGAAGGGCATGCGCCCCTTGCGCCCGTACGAGCGCTTCGGGTTCTCGCCCATGGCCATCTTCATCGCGCGCGGCGCGTTGGGCAGCAGCATGTCGGCGACGGTCTTGCCGCGCAGCTTCACGTAGGCCGCCTCGCCGCCCATGATGTTGCCGCTGCCAGGCAAGATGAGCGACGTGGTGACCCCGCCCGCCAGGGCGCGCGCGATGGCGCGGTCCTCGGGATCGAAGGCGTCGACGGCGCGAACCATGGGGGTCAGCGGCGAGCTCATCTCGTTGCCGTCGGCGTGGGCCCGCGCATGGGGGGCCGCGTACACGCCCAGGTGGCTGTGCATGTCCACGAGGCCGGGGGTCACGACGCGACCCGTCGCCGCGATCACCCGCGCGGCTGCGGGCGCCTTCAAGCCGACGCCGACGCGCGCGATCTTGCCGTCGACGACCAGCACGTCGGTGTGCTTGAGGACCTGGCCGGTGGCGGTCCACACCTCACCACCCCGGATCAGCACCGCCGGCCGCCGGGTCACGCCTGCGGGGAGCACGAGCCGCGCCGGGCGCTGTGAGCGGGCGGTGGCGCCCGTGTGCGCTGCGGGCGCCGTGACGTGCGACGAGGACGCGCCGCACGCGCCGCAGAGGCTGGCGATCAGCCCGGCCCACACCAGGGGCAGGGAGACGGAGTGGACCGCCGAGGTCAAAGGCTTCATGGGAGGTCTCCAGCGTGCAGCGCACGTCCCCGTGCGTCTCCCGAATCGCAGCCTGCGGCGCCAACTTGCAGCGACGCACGGGCCCCACGGGTGTCCCGCACCACGCAACACTTGTCCAGGCACAGCGGCACGCGCATCATCCCGGCGCGCGCGGACCGTCCTACCCCTCCGCGCCTCTCTTGGAGTCCCCATGTCTCGGCCTGCGCCTTCGCTCCTCTCCCATGTCGCTCTCTGTCTCTGTCTCGCGCTGACCGTCGCCTGCAGCGACGACGGCGACAACAAGACCCCCTCCGGCGGAGGCGACGTCGCCGACGGCACCAGCGGCGGGGACGGCGGCGCGACCGACGGCACCACGGGCGGCGAAGACGGCACCACCGGTGGCGACACCGGCGGCGGCACCGGCGAGGTCGAGGTGTGCACCGGCACGCCAGCCCCGACCACGGCCCCCGGCGACGCCGGCTGCGCGGTGGAGAAGACGGGCTCCAAGGGCATGCTCGTGGTGGGCGACCTGCTGCTCCCCGGTGGCAAGGTCATCGCTGGCGGCGGCGTCATCATCGAGGGCGGCAAGCTGACGTGCGTCGGCTGCGACTGCGCCAAGAAGGCCACGGACCACACTTGGGTGCTCTGCCCCGACGCGGTGGTCTCGCCCGGCCTCATCGACGCCCACAACCACGTCGGCTGGCTCAACGGCCGCCCCTGGGTCGCCGCCGAGGCCAAGGTCGACCCGGCGCTGCGCTGGGAGCACCGCCATGACTGGCGAAAGGGCAAGCGCGGCAACCCCAAGGTCAGCGTCTCGGGCGGCGGCGCCAGCACCGATCAGAAGGCCTTCGGTGAGCTCCGCTACATCCTCACCGGTGGCACCTCCATCTTCGGCTCGGGCGACCTCTCCGGGCTCATGCGCGACCTCGACGCCACCGGCAGTGGCGACAACGGCCTCGGCCAGCCCGGCGCCAAGTACGACACCTTCCCGCTTGGCGACAGCAGCGGCACGCAGCTCACCGGCGGCTGCGGCTACGGCAAGGTCCCCGACCCGACCTCCAGTGACGCCTGGGCCCCCCACGTGGCCGAGGGCATCGACAACGCCGCGCGCAACGAGTTCCTGTGCATGACCAGCCAGGGCGAGGGCAGCAAGGACACGCTCAACGGCTCCGCGGCGCTGATCCACGGCACCGGCCTGAACGCGACGGACTACGCCCTCATGGCCGCCAAGGGCGCCAAGCTGATCTGGTCGCCGCGCTCGAACGTGAGCCTCTACGGCGACACCGCGCGCGTGGTCACCGCCGCCCGCCTGGGCGTCAGCATCGGCCTCGGGGTCGACTGGGTGCCGAGCGGCTCGATGAACATGGTGCGCGAGCTCACCTGCGCCGCCTACCTCAACGACAACCACTGGGGCGGCTACTTCAAGGACTGGCAGCTCTGGGAGATGGCCACCATCGGCGCCGCGCGCGCCCTGGCCATGGACGACGCGGTCGGCGCGCTGGTGGTCGGACACGCCGGCGACATCGCCGTGTTCAAGCGGCCCGCGGGCGTCTACCACCGCGCGATCATCGACGCGAAGGCGAGCGCCACGCTGCTGGTGGTGCGCGGCGGCGACGTGCTCGCCGGCAACAAGGCCCTCGCCACCAAGCTCGACGACAGCTGCGAGAGCATCGGCGACGTGTGCGGCTCCGAGAAGGCGGTGTGCGTCAGCAAGCACATCGGCAAGAGCTGGGCCGACCTGAAGGCCAAGATCGGCCAGCCCAACTACCCCCTCTTCGCCTGCGAGACGCCGAAAGACGAGCCCTCGTGCGTGCCCGCCCGCACGCTCAAGGAAGACAGCGTCGACGGCTCGAACAACTACGCCGGCAAGTCGGACCCGAAGGACAAGGACGGCGACGGCATCGAGAACGACAAGGACAACTGCCCCGACACGTTCAACCCGATTCGCCCCCTCGACGGTGGCAAGCAGGCGGACGTGGACGGCGACGGCGTCGGCGACGGCTGCGACCCCTGCCCGATCAACGCGGACACCACCGAGTGCAAGCCGGTGGACCCGAACGACCTCGACGGTGACGGCATCCCCGCGCTGAAGGACAACTGCCCGCAGAAGGGCAACAGCGACCAGGCGGACAAGGACAAGGACGGCAAGGGCGACGTGTGTGACCCCTGCCCCGACTTCGCCAACCCCGGCAGCGGCGGGTGCCTGGCGACGATCCCGAAGATCAAGACCGACGCAGCGTTGATGGACCAGCGCGTGGCGGTGAAGGGCGTGGCCGTGACCTCGGTGGACGGCGCTGGCTTCTTCGTCCAGCAGGCCGGCGGCGCGGTGGACCACGGCGGCATCTACGTCTACGCCGGCGACGAGGCCAAGCTGCCGACCCGCGGCGCGATCATCGACATCGACGGCGCGACCGTGACCACGTTCTACAGCCAGAAGCAGATGCAGGACCCGACCTGGACCGACACGGGCAAGACCGAGGCCACGGCGCCCCGTCTGCTCGACAAGGCGGCGGCGGAGCAGCTGGCGAGCAAGGACAAGTTCGACTCGATTCACGACGGCCTGCTGATTCAGGTCAAGGACGTGACGGTCACCGACCCGGCGCCGGCCCCAGGCGCGGGCGCGCAGGACGCGAAGAACGAGTTCGTCATTACCGGCGGCCTGCGGGTCGACGACGCCAACTACAGCGGTGACGACTACCCCGCGGTGAAGAAGGACATGCTCTTCGCCGGCATCACGGGCACGGTCGCCTTCCGCAATGACAACATGAAGCTGCTGCCGCGGGACGCCAAGGACATCAACCTCGGCGCGCCTGAGGTGGTCGGGCTCAGCCCTGACCCCGTGTTCCAGCGGGCCGGTGCCAAGGGCGCGACGCTCCCGCAGGCCCTGACCGTGACCCTGAGTCACGCCCCGGAGGCCGACACCACCGTCGAGGTCACCGTGGCGGACACGAGCATCGCCGACGTTGTCGGGGGGCCCTTCGTGGTCAAAGCCGGCCAGACCACGGTCGGCGTGGACATCGAGGGCTTGAAGCTCGGCACCACCACCGTCTCCGCCAACGTGAAGGGCAGCACCAAGAAGATCAGCGCGCCCTTGACCGTGCTGGCCGCAGACGCGGTGCCGGAGATCACCAGCCTCACGCCGGGATCGGTGAAGATCCCGACCTCGTCCGAGGCGAAGATCACCGTCACCTTCGCCCACCCGGTGCCGCCGCTGGGCCTGGAGGTCACCGTCACACTCGACCCCAACGACGGCAGCCTGGGCACGGTCCCCGCGAGCCTCAAGGTCCCCGGCAACGCCACCTCGGCCACGCTGACGTTCAAGGCAGGCAGCAAGCCAGCGACGGGCAAGCTCACCGTGGCCGGCAAGAACAGCAAGTCGGTCACCGTCGAGGTGGTGGACCCGAGCAGCCTCTCCTTCGACGTCAGCGGCTGGAAGGTGGTGCAGGCGAGCAGCAGCAAGACCTGGACCATCGCCGACGGCACCAAGATGACCCCCGGCAGCACGCTGATCATCGCGCGCAAGGCCGACAAGGCGGCGTTCGAGAAGCACTGGCAGGTCACGCTGGGCGCTGACGTGGTCTACATCAACTCCAACGACAAGCTGCCCTCCATCAACGGCGACGAGACGTTCACGCTCTCCGACAAGGCCGGCAAGGTCGTGGACGGGCCGACGGTGAAGCTCGCCGGCGGGTCCACCGCCAACTACCAGCGCAAGCTGCCGGTGGCCAAGGCGGGCGACGCCACCTCGTGGGTGACTGGCTCGCAGAGCCCGGGCGGCCCCACGCCCGGCACGGTGGCCGCGGGCACGGCGGGGATCGCGACGCCCTACATCTCCGAGTTCAGCGACGCGTCGGGCAGCGGCAACTTCGTCTACGAGTTCGTCGAGCTGCACCTGCCGCTGAAGTAGCCGCGAGGCGTCTGGGAGCGAACGATGAGCGAGGTGCGCGCCACGCGGCGCCGACTCTGGTCGGTGTTGGGCAACAGCCAGCGGCTCGACGGCGGCGCGATGTTCGGCAACGCCCCACGGGCGCTCTGGTCCCGCTGGTTCATGCCCGACGCGCGCAACCGCATCCCTCTGGCGTGCCGCGCCCTGCTCCTGGAAGAGACCGACACGGCAGGCGAGCACAGCCGCTGGATCCTCTTCGAGGTCGGCATTGGCGCCTTCTTCGAGCCGAAGCTGGCGGACCGCTTTGGCGTCATGGAGCGCGAGCACGTGCTGCTCGCAGAGCTGGCGAAGCTGGGGCTGAGCGACGTCGACATCGACGTGGTGGTGCTCTCGCACCTACACTTCGACCACGCCGGCGGCCTGCTCACGGCCTACGACAGCGAGGCGGCGCCCACCCTGCTCTTTCCCAACGCCCGCTTCGTCGTGGGCGGGGGGGCCTGGGACCGGGCCTGCTCCCCGCACCCTCGGGACCGGGCCAG
This sequence comes from bacterium, assembly GCA_030425545.1. Lineage (GTDB taxonomy): Bacteria > Myxococcota_A > UBA9042 > UBA9042 > UBA9042 > UBA9042. Next base: position 8,977 of record JAUIAC010000214.1, read on the forward strand.
CTTCATCCCGCAGCTGCAGCCCCAGCTGGAGGCCACTGGACGCCTCGAGGTGGTCCGCGGCGAGCGCTCGGACACCCTCGGCCCCGACTACGCGCTGCACTGGTCTGACGGCCACACGCCGGGGTTGATGCTGGTGGAGATCCCGAGCGACGAGGGCCCGGTGGTGTTCGCTGGCGACCTGATCCCGGGCCGCCCCTGGGTGCACACGCCGATCACCATGGGCTACGACCGGTTCCCCGAGCTGCTCATCGAGGAGAAAGAGGCCCTGCTCAGCGACCTCATCGCGCGTGGCGGGCGGCTCTTTTTCACCCATGACCCCGGCACGGCCCTCGCCACGATCCACCGCGACGATCGCGGTCGCTACACGACCCGCGACGAGATCGGCTCGCCCGCGGCGCTGGCTCTGTAAGCGTTCAAACACGACCCGCTCGGCAATCGGACGCTTTGCACTCGCAGCGCCGCCCTGCATTGAATGCCAGGTTGGCGCGCTGTCACGCCGTTGACACTCGGAACCAATTGCGTTTTTGCGCCAGGGTGTTCCATAGTCGCGCAGTCTGTCCCCGCGGGGCCGCCTTGGGCTGAACCCGCAAGAACATTGTAAAATCAATCAACCCAGGAATATCTATGGATCGCGCCAAGCTCAGCTGGAGTGACTACACCGTTCGATTGTCTGAGGTCGCGAAGTCGTCGCACCCCATGCTGCGGAACAAGAAGGGCTTCTACGCCCTGCTCAGCGCAAAGCTGGACGCCGAGGCCGACCTCTGGCGGGACATCGGCTTGCTGCATATCGGCCA